>CAZGXT010000083.1:0-4264 GCA_964529675.1 uncultured Caulobacterales bacterium | reverse complement strand
GCGGCGCGCGACGGCGCGGTTTGCGCGACGGGATGGCTGACCGACGCCGCCGACTTCATCGCGGATGATGAACGCGACCTCGCACGCGCCATGATCGTTTACTATGTCGATGAGATCATCCGATCGGAAGACAGGGTCGCCGCGCTCTGCGGGACCTGATTTTCGCCAACCCGACCCCCTTGCGCGCCGAACAGCGTGAAAGTCCGCCCGGACTTCCTATATGCTGCGCGAAGGAGATCATCCGCCGATGCTGCGCGAACACCCGCTGAACGAGACCGACGCACTCGACCCGCTGTCGTTCATTCTCAATGTGCTGTGGCTTGTACTCGGCGGCGCGGTGGCGGCGTTCGGCTGGTTTCTTGCGGCGCTCGTGATGATCGTGACCATCATCGGCATTCCGTTTGCGCGCGCGGCCTATGACAACGGCGTCTATACGCTGTGGCCTTTTGGCGTGCGCGGCGCGGCGCGCGACCGGCTCTATGGCGAGGATATCGGCACCGGGCCGCTCGGCTTCCTCGGCAACATCATCTGGTTCGTGTTCGCCGGCTGGTGGCTTGCGCTCGGGCATGTTCTGGCGGCGATCGTCCTCGCGATCACCATTATCGGCATCCCCTTCGCCTGGGCGCATCTGAAGCTCGCCGGCTTCGCACTGTGGCCGATCGGGCGCTCAGTCGTCCGCCACGACGTCTGGCGCACCCGGCGATCCTAGGCGCGCCTGTCGACGATCGGCGCGAAGCCGCCGAAGAACATGCGCTTGCCGTCGAAGGGCATCTTGTCGGGCGTCATGTCCGGCATTTTGGAGAACTCCTCCATCGCCGCAGCGTTGCCCTTGTCGCGCGCTTCCTTCGACGGCCATTCGATCCAGGAGAATACGGCGACCTCGTCGTCCTTGCGCTGCAGCGCAAGGGTGAACGAGGTCAGTTTTCCTTCCGGCACGTCGTCGCCCCAGCTTTCGACCTGGCGCAGCGCGCCGTGCTTCTTGAAGACCGACCAGCTTGCTTCCGCAAGCTTGCGATAGGCTTCCTTGTTCGCTTTCGGCACGGCGATCACAAATCCATCGACGTAAGTCATCCGAGCGTCTCCCTTCTGCAGAAATTCGATCAGTTTTTGGTGTCGGCGATCACGTCGAAGCCGCCGAAGATCATCCGCTTGCCGTCGAACGGCATCTTCACCGCCGTCATGCGCGGGTCCTTCATCGCCTTTTCGAAGCCCGCGTCCCGGACAGCGCGCGAGGGCCATTCGATCCAGCCGAAGACGACCGTCTCATCAGCCTCTTTCTTCACCGCCATCGGGAAGGACGTCAGTTTGCCGTCGGGCACGTCCTCGCCCCAGCAATCGACGACGCGCAGCGCGCCGCACTCCTTGAAGAGAGCGCCCATCGTTCTGACGTGTTCCTGATAGTCAGCTTTCGAGGCCGTCGGCGCCGCGGCGACAAATCCGTCCACATAGGGCATCGCATTCTCCTTTCTTAGCCTTGATGGGCCGCTTCAAGCGCGGCGATGTCAAGTTTCACCATTGTCATCATCGCAGCGGCGACGCGCTTCACGGCGGCTGGATCGGCGGCATTGAGGAGGCGCGGCAGCGCTTCCGGCACGATCTGCCAGGAGACGCCGTAGCGGTCTTCGAGCCATCCGCAGCGGGACTCGCGGCCGCCGCCGGCGATCAGCGCGTTCCACAGACGATCGGTCTCTTCCTGCGTTTTCGTCAGCACCGAGATCGAAGCGGCCGGCGTCAGCTTGAAGGCGGGCCCGCCGTTGAGAATCATGAACGGCGCCCCGGCGAGCGTGAACTCGACGATCATCGGCTCGTCGGGCGCGCCGTTCTGGAACGTCGCCTCGATAAAGCTGTCGGGCAGCAGGGAAGCATAGAATTTCGCCGCTTCAAGCCCTGACCGTTCAAACCATAAACAGGCGCGCGCCTTCTTCTCAAGACCTGCGACAGCGCCGCCGCGCAGCTTCCGCGCGGTCTCTTCAAGCTGCTGCGCCGCTGCTTTCCATCCCTCGCGGAAGCCCATGTCGAGATGGGTCTTTGCGCTCTCTTCGGTCGGATGGCGCGCGCCCCAGATCATGCGCGTCTTGCCGGCGCCCGCATCGGAGAGCTCGACGAAGCCAGTCATGAAATGCGCGGGCGCGGGGATGAACCCTTCCGTATAAGCGTCGGTGAAAACGAGTTTCGATTGGGGCTCCACGCTAAGGTACATGCCCTTGTTGTCATGGCGCTCGCCCGCGGGGCCCGCGAAGACCGTATGAAATCGCCCGCCCGGGCGCGGATCGAGATCGGCCGCCTCGACGCGCCAGGGTTTGGGGCAATGCCACTCCCTAAGAAGCGCGCTTTCCGTCCAGCAGCGCCAGACCGAGGCGCGCGGGGCTTCGAGCGTGACGTCTAGGATGAGCGTCAGGGCGTTTTCGCCTCTTGGTTCGTGAACTTTCATGAGCGCGCTTCCATCCTGCCGAACAATAATTCGATGTAGCGTTTGAGATGATCGATCGCGTCGAGCGCCGGTCCTTCATCGCCGCGCGCCTTTGCGACAATAAACGCGCCCTGAATGACCGCCTGCGTGTAAAGCGCGAGGCTTTGCGCGGTTACGCCGTGTACGCCGTAATGTTCGAGCGCGGCGGCGATGTCGGCTTCGAGCGTCTGTGCGTGGCCTTCGATCGATCGGCGGCAGGCGTCGCGAATGGCGTCCGAGGCGCTGTAAGCCTCCTGCACCATTGTCCCGACGAGACAGGTGAAATCGGGAATCGCGCCGCGAATGAGCTCGCGCCGGAAATCAACATAAGCGAGCACCCGGTCGAGCGGGTCCTCCGGCCGATGATAAGCGGCGCCGGCGAAAAGGGCCGAGGTTTTCTCCGACCAATAATCGGCCGCCGCGACAGCAAGCGCGTCCTTGGTCGGGAAGTGATGGAAAAACGCGCCCTTCGTCACGCCGGCGCGCGCGCACAGATCATCGACTGCGGTGGCGGCGTATCCCTGCTCCCGGATCACCCCGAGCGCGGCATCGAGAAGTTTTTCGCGGGCTGTGGGCTTCATGACTTGATCGATACCGACCAGTTGGTATGTAGTCAAGGCTGTTAAGCCGGCCACAAGCGATTTCCCCGAAAATCCGCCGGTCGGCGGCGGGAAAGGGAGAAACTGTCCATGAGCATGAATTTGCAGATGAAGCGCGGCAGGGAAATCGAACTGCGCCGCGAGGCGAAGGACGGCTTTGCGAAATCCGATCTGCGGCGGCTCGCCAGGAAGGCGGGCGGCGCGGCGGAATTGCAGGCCGCGATTAGCAGCATCGACCTCAGCGACGAGGCGATCGAGCGCCATCTCGCCGGCGCGGGCGATGAGGCGCGCAAACAGGGATTTTTCTCCCGCCTCCTTTTCGGTGCGGCGAAGGACGGCATGCGCGAGGAGATGAAGGAGGCGCGCGCCGTCCTCGACGCGCAGAAGCGCCAGCTCGACGCGCTCGCCGCTGACGATCAGTTTACGGACGATCGTGAGGCGCAGGACGCGATCCTCGATCTCCATAAATCCTGGCATGTGCTGCACTATCTTTTCACCGGCAGCGCCTATGACGTTGAATTGCCGGCGGGCGCGCTCCTCGGCGGCGGCGCCGAAACGGGGCGCGACACCGGCTATGGGAGGCCGCGCATTCTAAACCCGACCGAGACCGCCGCTTTCGCGCGGTTCCTTGAAACGGCCTCGCTCGACGATCTCAAGGCCCGGCTCGATCCGGCCGTGCTGGCCGCCAATGACGTGTACGGCGCGCCGCAAGGAGACAGCGACGATCCGGATATGGACCGCATCGAGCTTGAAGAAGAAATCGAGACCTATTTCCCGATGCTGCGCGATTATGTCTGCGCCGCGGCCGCCAATGGCGAGGCGATCGCCATGTGGATGACGTGATCTCGTCCTGGTCCGTCAGCGGCCTCGTCACAGCCCCATCCGCGTAGTTTTCAGCAGCGACTCGCGCAACGGCGGCGATCGCGGCTTCATTGGATCAATCGCTCGTCGATTCGCGCACGCGCACGCCTTCGGCGCGGCTGTCCCGGTTCACGGTGGAAACGACGACAACCCGCTCGGGCTTGCCGTCGACCGCGAGCGGCAGGCACGCCGAGGGATATCCGGCGGCGGGCGGCCCGCCCCTACCCCGCCGGCATGACGAAGCCCGCCGGGGCGCCGGGGCCGAGGGGCAGGCCGACGGCGATCCAGAGGAAGGTGAGCAGGAGGCCCGAGATCAGGATCCACAAAGAATAGGGGAGCATCACCGCCGTGAGGC
>CAZGXT010000082.1:0-12962 GCA_964529675.1 uncultured Caulobacterales bacterium | reverse complement strand
CAGCCGCCGCCGCGCCCCCAGCCGCAACCGGCGCCGAATTACACGCCGCCGCCGCAAAGCGCGCCGCAGCCGACTTATACGCCGCCGCCGTCATCGCCGGCGCCGGCGCCGCGCTATACCCCGCCGCCCCGGTCGAGCGAGGATCGCCCGCAGCGACCGCCGTCGCCGCGCGAGCCGCGCTCGAACGAGCAGCCGCAGTAGAACACAACCGTCGCTAAAAAATTCAGCGGCCGCCTGTGACGTGCGTCTCAGGCGGCGGTTGCGCAATTGGAATGCGGAGCGCACTATTTCCCGCGTCGGCGACAGCTGTCGGAATCGTCCTTAGGCTGATCGTCTAGGTTGAGGGAGAGACAACCGATGAAACGCCTGATGCTGCAGGCGAGCGCTTTGGCGCTCGCGGTGATGACGCCAGCCGTCGCTGACGCTCAGATCAAGGATCGCGTGATAGAGGATGCCCGGCCTGCGGTCTCGCGCACGCTCGCAGACCGATTGCTGAAGCAGGAGCCGACGCTCGCCTCCTCGCTCGACGGCAGCGAGCGCGCCGATCCCTCGCGCGTCGTTTACAGCGTCGAAATCAGCGAAGGAAAGCCGGCCTCCTTTGCGATGACAAAAGAGCCTGAAGGCGCGCGGCAGTCCGACGTCGTCTTCAAAAAGAAAATTTCGCGTCTCGACCGGCCGAAAACGCAGGCGCCGGACCCGCTTCTGAAGATTAACCCGGTGCTGCGAAAAGAAATCGCGTCGCTCGACGGGGAAAAGCGAATTGAAGCGCTTGTCGTCTTCAACGACCCGGTCGGCATTCCGCGGTTTCCCGAGCCTGCCGCCGGCGAACGCGGCCAGACCGGCGCCGAACGCAAATACGCCGGCCGGCGCGAGGAGATCGTCAAGTCGCTTGAGGCGCGCCGCGCCGCGGACGAGCAGCCGCTGGCGGTCCTGCGGCAATATGAGGCCGAAATTCTCGAACGCTTCTGGCTCATCAACGCCGTGCGCGTCGACATTCCGGCGGGCGCGATCGAAAAACTCGCCGCCGATGCGCGCGTCATCGCGATCGACCCGTCGGCCACCGACATTCCTCCGCCGCAAAACGCCGACACGACCGACGATGTCGACGACGGACGCGCGATCATAAGGTCCGACCCCTATTTCAGTCTCGGCCTCAATAGCGGCTTCATCGGCCTACTTGATACGGGAGTGAGGGACACTCACGAAGTGTTCGCCTCTCCCGACAATCTCGATTTCCTGCGCGACTGCGTCGGCGGCGGCGCCGACTGCAACACCGGGGCGATTACGACGACCGATCCCTGGCCTCATGGAACAGCGTCGGCGGCGATCATATCGGCGGGAACCGGCGGCGGCGCGCCGTTTCGCGGCGTCACCGACGTGACACTCGATTCCTTCCGCATCTATGGCGCGGCTGACGGCACGCGCGGCGGCCTTAACGTCACCGCAGCGGTGCGCGGCTTCCAGCGCGCGGTCGCGGTCGGCGACCGGGTGATCGTCGGCGAGATCCAGCTGCCGAGCACCAACGCCTTCGACGCCCTTGCGGTCGCCGCCGATGCGGCGTTCGACTCCGGCGCGGTCGTCGTTTCAGCGAACGGCAACAACCCTGACGGCGGGACCAGCGTCTCCTCGCCGGCGATCGCGCACAAATCGCTCGGCGTCGGCCGCACGGACATCGGAACCGCGGGACCGCATGCAGGCTCGCTCCGCGGCCCTGCGCCGGACAACCGCATCAAGCCGGACATCCACGCGCCGAGCAATACGGAGACTGCGCGCGGCAATGCCGACGACGCCTATGCGCGCTTCAACGGCACCTCCGGCGCGACGCCTTACGCCTCCGGCGCCGCGGCGCTTCTAAGGAACTGGCTGCGCCAGTTCGGCGCGATCGATCCGGGGCAGGTCTATGCGCAGATGATCATTTCAGGACGCCGCGGCGGCGCCGTGAACAACACCAACGGCGCCGGACTTCTCGCGCTGCCCGTCAACGGCTGGGCGTGGTGGGGAAAGACTGAGGTCTCGAACCATGAGACGATCAACATTCCGTTGAACATCGGCGCCGGCCATGTCCTCTTCGATGCGGCGCTGTGGTGGCCGGAAGGGCGCAGCGGAACGACCGAGCAGCACAGCGACATCGACATCCGACTGATCGATCCCTCAGGGGTGACGCGCGCGTCGGGCCTGATGGTTTCGAGCGTGTTCGAGCGCGTGCAGATCGCCGGAACGATCACGCCCGGCGTCTGGACCCTTCAGATCCACGGGTTCAGCACCCATGCCGCGGACCGGCCGGTCTACTGGTCGGCCCATGTCAGCCGGACGCCGAATTGACCGGCTTTGAGCGTTGAAAGCGCGCCCCGGCCCGCTATAGAGGCGGCTCCTGTCTCAATCGGAGCCGCCCCTTCATGACCGCCATCGTTGACATCATCGGCCGCGAAATTCTCGACAGCCGCGGCAATCCAACCGTTGAAGTCGACGTCGTCCTCGAGGACGGGTCGATGGGGCGCGCGGGCGTGCCTTCCGGCGCCTCGACCGGCGCGCATGAGGCCCATGAACTTCGGGACGGCGGGCCGCGTTACGGCGGCAAGGGCGTTCAGAAGGCGGTCGCGGCGATCAACGGCGAAATCTTCGACGCGGTCCGCGGTTTTGACGCCGAAGACCAGATCGGCCTCGACGCCGCCCTGATCGAACTCGACGGAACGGCGAACAAGAAGCGCCTCGGCGCGAATGCGATCCTCGGCGTATCGCTCGCGGTCGCCAAGGCGGCGGCCGAAGCCGCCGCGACGCCGCTCTATCGTTATGTCGGCGGCGTATCGGCGGCGACGTTGCCGGCGCCGATGATGAACATCATCAACGGCGGCGCGCACGCCGACAATCCGATCGACATCCAGGAATTCATGATCATGCCGCTCGGCGCCGGCAGTTTCGCCGAAGCGCTGCGCTGGGGCGCGGAAGTCTTCCATGCGCTGAAGAAGGGCCTCAAGGGCGCGGGGCACAACACCAATGTCGGCGACGAGGGCGGCTTTGCGCCCAACCTCAAATCCGCCGACGAAGCGCTTTCCTTCATCATGAAGGCGATCGAGCAGGCGGGCCTTCGTCCGGGCAAGGACGTCTTCATCGCGCTTGACGCCGCCTCGACCGAATTCTTCAAGGACGGCAAGTATCACCTCGAAGGCGAGGGCAAGACGCTCGATCAGGACGCCATGGCCGCCTATTACGAGGCGCTGATCGGGTCTTATCCGATCGTCTCCATCGAAGACGGCATGGCGGAAGACGACTGGCGCGGCTGGAAATCGCTGACTGAACGCCTCGGCGCGAAGTGCCAGCTCGTCGGCGACGATCTTTTCGTGACGAACGAAAAGCGCCTGCGGGACGGCATCGAAAAAGGCTGCGCCAATGCAATCCTCGTCAAGGTCAACCAGATCGGCACGCTGACGGAGACGCTGCGTTCGGTCGAGGCCGCGCATCGCGCCGGATACCGGGCGGTGATGTCCCACCGCTCCGGCGAGACCGAAGACGCGACGATCGCCGATCTCGCCGTGGCGACGAATTGCGGGCAGATCAAGACCGGCTCGCTCGCGCGTTCCGATCGCACCGCGAAATACAACCAGCTCCTGCGCATCGAGGAAGAGCTGGGACGCTCTGCGCGCTATGCGGGGCTGGCTGCGCTCGGGCGTTAACCGTTCGTTTACCCAAAATCGACTCAAGGTGAGTCGGGAGAGGGGCGAGTCCGGTGAGTCGCGATTTTGTAAAGTTGTTGTTCGATGTCGTCGCGCCGGCGCTGATCGTCTGCTGGACGGCGGTGCTGGCGCTTGATGCGGCGGCCGGCCCGACCGGCTTCCGGGCGCTGCGCGAGGCAAGGGCTGAGGTGGCGGTCAAGCGTGCGGAAGTGGCGGCGCTCGCCGAGCGGCGCAAGGCGCTGGAGCGTACGGCCGGACAGCTTCACCGCCGCTCGCTCGACCCCGACATGCTCGATGAAAAGATCCGCAGCGTGCTCGGCTATGCCGCCGAAGGCGACATCGTCATCCCCCGGGACGAGTTCGAGCGGCTGCTTGAAAACGCCCGCAAGTCGCTTCCCTAACCCCTTGTTCGGCTAGGCCTCATTCCTTACACCTCGGGCGGCATCCGAGGCGAAGAGCAATCATGGCGACAGCGGCGAGCAAACAGGCGAAGGCCGAAAAGACGGCCAGCAATCTCACGGCGACGAAGGAAGAGTTCCTCAAATATTATCGCGACATGCTGCTCATCCGCCGCTTTGAGGAGCGCGCCGGCCAGCTTTACGGCATGGGATCGATCGGCGGCTTCTGCCACCTCTATATCGGGCAGGCAGCGGTGGTCGTCGGCGTCGAGGCGGTGAAGAAGCCGGGCGACCAGACGATCACCGGCTATCGCGATCACGGCCACATGCTCGCCTGCGGCATGGAGCCGAAAGGCGTGATGGCGGAACTGACCGGGCGCTCGGGCGGCTATTCGAAGGGCAAGGGCGGCTCGATGCACATGTTCTCGCAAGAGGCGAAGTTCTATGGCGGCCACGGCATCGTCGGCGCGCAGGTTCCGCTCGGCGCCGGGCTCGCCTTCGCCAACCAATACCGCAAGAACGGCAATGTCAGCCTCACCTATTTCGGCGACGGCGCTTCGAACCAGGGCCAGATCTTCGAGGCGATGAACATGGCGCAGCTGTGGAAGCTGCCGGTGATCTTCATCATTGAAAACAATCAATACGCGATGGGAACGAGCGTCACGCGCGCGCATTCGGAAACGCACCTGTACCGGCGCGGCGCCTCCTTCGGCATTCCGGGCATGGAGGTCGACGGCATGGACGTGCTCGCCGTGCGCGAGGCGGCGCGCGAGGTGATGGACCGGGCGCGGGCGGGCGAAGGGCCTTATGTGCTCGAAATGAAGACCTATCGCTATCGCGGTCACTCGATGTCGGACCCCGCGAAATACCGCACGCGCGAGGAAGTCGACCAGATGCGGGAGAATAACGATCCGATCAAACGCTGCGAAAAGCGCATCCTCGACGGCAGGCACGCCAGCGAAGCGGACCTCAAGGCGATCGATAACGAAATCAAGGCGATCGTGAAGGAAGCCGCTGATTTCTCGCTCGAAAGCCCGGAGCCGGATGCGTCGGAGCTTTACACGGACGTTTTGGCCTGAGCGCGCTTCGCCTTCTCCACGTTTTTCCCTCCTTCGCGATGGGCGGCCAGCAGCGCCGCCTCGCTACGCTGGTGAACGGGCTCGGCGGCGCCTTCAGCCATCGCATCCTGTCGCTCGACGGGGAAACAGCGGCCGCGGCGCTGCTTGATCCCGCGCTCGCGCGCGCCGAAGCCTTTCCCTTCGCCAGGTCTTCGCTTGTCAGTCTCGGCAATCTGACACGCTTTTCACGCGTTCTGCGCGACTATCGCCCCGATGTTCTGTGCACCTATAATTGGGGATCGCTTGAAGCGGCGGTCGCCAACCGCCTCGGCATCAAGGCGCCGCACGTCCATCACGAGGACGGCTTCGGTCCCGACGAACTCTCGGGCGAGCAGAAACGCCGGCGCGTTTTCGCCCGTCGCGCGATCCTGAAAAACAGCCTCGTCACCGTCCCGTCGACCGGCCTTGAGCGCATTGCGAAGGAGGTGTGGGCCCTCGATGCGGCGCGCGTCCTGAGAATTCCGGTCGGCGTCGATCTCGCCCGGTTTCATGCGCCTGCGCGGCCCTATGGCCGGACGCCAGCGACGGTTGTCGCGATCGGGGCCCTGCGGAGTGAGAAGAATTTCGCCCGTCTTATCGCCGCCTTCGCGCGCGCCGATGAGAGAAAGCGCGCGCGGCTCATCATTCATGGGGGGGGTCCGCAAGAGGACAATTTGCGCGGGCGTGCGGCGCAAAGCCCCGCGAGCGACCGCATCTCGCTCGCAGGACCTACGGCTGCGCCCGAAACGGCGCTCGCCGAGGCCGACATTTTCGCGCTCTCGTCAGACACTGAACAGACCCCGATCAGCCTCATCGAGGCGATGGCGGCAGGCCTGCCGGCGCTCGCGCCTGATGTCGGCGACATTCGCCTGATGGTGAGCGCTGCAAACGCTGCTTTCATTCCGGCGCCAGGGGACGACGACGCCTATGTCGCGGCGCTGGCGGCGCTGATTGACGACGGCGCGTTGCGCGAGCGCCTTGGCCGCGCCAATCTCGCGAAGTCGGAGGCGTTCGGGCAGCGCGCGATGATTGAAGCGTTCCGCGCGCTCTATTCCCGCGCCGCGGGCAGGCCGGCCTGATGTCGGCGGGGCTTCAGGCGGGGTTCGATCGCGGCGCGGCCCTTGACGCGTGGTCGCGCTGTTATGACGGCGGTGATTTCTTTCACGCTCCGCCTTTCGTCACGACATGGCTCGCCCATGCAGGCGACACTGTCAGGCTCCTGCGCGCTGAGGGCGCGATGGCGTTTGTCGGGATCAGCGGACGGACGGCGTGGTTCGGCGAAACGGGCCGCGCGGACTTCGACCGGCTCTATGTCGAGTATCAGGACTTCCTGTTGGGGCCGGGCGCCGGCGAGGCTGCGCGCGAGGCTGGGCTAGACGCGCTGATCGATGGAGCGCCGGAGGTGTCCGAGTTCGTCTTCCGCAATGCGCGCCCGCTGCTTGCCGACGCCTGCCGGCGCGCGGCCGGCCGGCGAGGGCTCGATCTTCGCATCCTGCGAACGCAGCCGACATTTCAGGTCGACCTTAAGGCGGGCGACAGCCTATCGGCGTCCTTGCGCGCCAAGATCAGGCGAAGCCTGCGCCGCTATGAAGAGCGCGGGCCTGTTGCAATCACAGTCGCCGCCTCGCCTGCTGAGCGCGCCGGCGCTTTTCGCGACCTCCTCGCCCTCCATGAACCCTATTGGCGCGCGCGCGGCGAACCCGGCGCCTTCGCCGATGCGAACCTGCGCGCCTTTCACGAGCGGCTCATCGCCGAAGCGCCCGGCGCGACCGACCTCCTGCGCGTTACAGCGGGCGCTGAGACCATCGGCATTCTTTACAACTTCATCGCCGGCGGACGCGTCTCCAATTACCAGAGCGGCTTCCGGCCCGAGACGGACAACCAGTTCACGCCGGGCTTCACCGCGCATTCACTGGCGATCGACCATTACCGCCGCGCGGGATTATCCATCTACGACCTAATGGCGGGGGAGGCGGACTACAAA
Organism: uncultured Caulobacterales bacterium; assembly: GCA_964529675.1. Classification (GTDB taxonomy): domain Bacteria; phylum Pseudomonadota; class Alphaproteobacteria; order Caulobacterales; family Parvularculaceae; genus Amphiplicatus. Next base: position 5,812 of record CAZGXT010000082.1, on the reverse strand, counting down.
CGGCGCCTCGCGCGTGAAGGCGAAACGCTCACGTCGCTGGTCATTGAGCGGCGAAGCGCGCTGCAGCGGATGAAGTCGCTCGCGCGGCGGCTTCGGCGCTGAGGAACGCATCGAACATGATGACGCTCCACAGCTCCTGTGAATAATTCGCTGCGCCGGCAGCGTGCTTTTCGACCATGCGGTCGACCGCGCCAGCGTTGAGAACGCCGCTGTCGCGCCAGCGCGTTGAGTCCGCGAGGCGGCGAACCGGCCCTGAAGGGTCGCGCAGCCATCCCTCGACCGGCGGAGCGAAGCCGCGCTTTCGCGCATGGAGAATGTCTTTATCGACGCGGCCGGCGAGCGCAGCCTTGAGGAGTCGTTTGCCGTCAGTGGGCGTCGCCCGGAAATCAGCCGGAAGTTTAAAGGCCCATTCCGCGAGGCGGTGATCGAGGAACGGCGCGCGCACTTCCAAACCGTGCGCCATCGACGCGCGATCGACTTTCGTCAGCATTCGCCCCGGCAGCCAGGTGTCGAGATCGATCGACTGCGCGGTGCTGACGGGATCAAGACCAGACGCCGCACGCCCCGCGATCAAGCTGACAGGGTCATAGCCTTGCAGTGCGCCAAGAAAATCGCCGGCGAGCATCGCATGCGCCCGGTCGGGCAGCACGGCTGATACAGCGCGGGCATAGGCCGAGAGGCTGTCCTCCCCGAGCGCCTGCAACGTCGTCTTGAAGCGCAGGGGCCGCGGCGCCCAGTCGAGCTTTGGATAGACGCCCCCGATGGTTCCGAAGAAGGAGCGTCTGAAGGCCAGCGGCAAGGCCCGACGAAACCCTTCCTCGGCGGCGAACAGGCGATAGCGGCGGTAGCCGCCGAACACCTCGTCCCCGCCGTCGCCGGAAAGGGCGACCTTCACATGCCGGCGGGCGGCGCCGCAGACGAGGTAGGTCGGGAGCGCGGAGGCGTCTGCAAAAGGCTCCCCGTATACAGCGGCGATGCGGTCGATAAGCCCTGCGGCTTCGACCGTCGCCGTCTCCTCGACATGGTCTGTATGATAGCGCGCGGCCGTGCGGCGCGCTTCTGGCCGCTCGTCGAAGCGCGGATCGTCAAAGCCGATCGTACAGGTTCTGACCGCGCCGCCCTTGATCGCCATGGCGCTGACGATCGCGGAAGAGTCGACGCCGCCCGACAGGAAAGCGCCTAGCGGCGCATCCGCGACGCGCTGCGCATCGACGGCGTCATCGAGAAGCGCAAGCAGCTCCGCCGAAGCTTCCCTGAAATCGATGGTGCGGCCGCCGTCGAAGTCCGGCCGCCAATAGCGCGTGATCGACGCACCGCCGCTCGCGCCGGCGGTCATCAGGCTCGCCGGCGGCAGCCGCCGCACCTGCCGGTAAATCGACTTCGGCTCCGGCACGTAGCCATAAAGAAAATAGTCGGCGATCGCGTCCGGCGCGTGATCGAGGTCCATCAGCCGCGCAGCGCCCAGCGCCCCGACTTCCGAGGCGAAGAGGAGAAACCCGTCCGGCGTCTCGCCGTAATAGAGCGGCTTCTCGCCGAAGCGGTCGCGCGCAAGGATGAGCCTGCGCGTCCGCCGGTTCCAGTGCGCGAAAGCGAACATGCCCCGCACGCGATCAATGAAGGCTGGCCCGTCGCGTTCGAGGCCTTCGAGCAGCACTTCGGAATCCGACGTGGTCCGAAACGTGGCGCCCCGCTGTTCCAGCGACCGCGCCAGCGCGCGGTAATTGTAGATCTCGCCGTTGAAGATGAGGACGCTGTCGCCCGAGGCCGACGTCATCGGCTGGCCGCCGCCGGCGAGGTCGATGATCGCCAGGCGCCGGTGGCCGAGGCCGACGCCTGCTTCGACAAAGAAGCCTTCGCCGTCCGGTCCGCGGTGGGCGAGCGCATCAGTCATGCGCCTCAGCGCGGCGCGATCGATCTCGCGCCCGCCCTTGAGATCAATGATGCCCGCAATCCCGCACATCGTCAGGCGGGGGCCTGCGCGCGCGTCCTGTCGCCAAGCCGTCGTGCAAGGAAAAGCAGCGCGACGACCAGCGTTCCATAGAGCGCCCAGCCAAAGGCGACATGCTCCGGCCCGGCGCCGATCCTCATGTCGCTCGCCGTCGCCGCCGCGACGATGGCGTAGGCGCGCAGCCAGTTCGCCCCGACCGCGAGCGCCAGCGCGCCCGCGACGAACAGGAGCTGGCGGTCAAGACGGGTGAAAGCAAGATGCGCAGCAAGGCTCGCAATCATCGCCGCTGCGAGCAGGAACCGCAGCCCCGCGCAGCTCGCCGCCATTTCGAACCGGCCGGCATTGGTGGTGAGGATGAGCCCGTCGAGGCTTATCTCAAAGCCAGAAAGCGCGAGGAGGAATGCGACCGCGGCGGCTGACCCGGACTGCAAGGTGGGGATCAGGCTTTCGCCGAAGGGAACCATGAAGATCAGGAACGCAAAGGCGAAGGCGCTGTCGCCGACAATTCTGCGCCCGAGCGTCAGCAGGCCGACGCCGACAATGCCGGCGACGACTGCGAGGTGGCCGATGATCTGCGCATCGAGGGCGCGTCCCGCAAGGACGAGGACGATCGCAAGGCCGAGCGGCAGCAAGCCGAGCAGGTCGATCGCCGGCGCGCGCTCACGCCAGGCGTCGCTCTCATGGAAAAGCCACAGCGCGATCGGCGCCGCCAGCCAGCCATGATGATAACTGGACGACCATGTCCATTGTCTCACCATGTCAGCGATCTCGGGCGCGGCGAAGGCGAGGAACGCCGCCATCGCGCCGACGGCCGCGATCCAGCCGCGCGCGGGGCTCGCGGCGACAGGACGGTCAGCAGCGCTGGCTTTGGTCATGGGGCCAGTGTTGATACGGCCGGCATCGCTCTGCAAGGGATGGTCCAGTACGGCCCGAAAAGGCAGGCTCGGCGCAGCCCTATTCGAGCGCGGCCGCAGGTTCCAGCAGCGAGAAGCAGGAAAGGGCGGCCGCCTGGATCTTCATGCAGGCGCTTGAAGCCTCAGCCTCTGTCAGGTTGACGAAGCGCGCACGGTAGAGAACGGCGCCGTCCAGCTTCGGCATCGGTGTGACCAGGCGCGTCCGATCGATCAGCCCGGCGGCGATTGCGGCGGCCTCGAGTTCCTGCTGCGCCTTGGCCTTGGTGGAATAGGCGCCGATCTGCACGCTCCATGCGGCGCGCTCCTCGATGTCGCCCTCACCGACGGTGTCTTCTTCCGCCGGCGTGATCGCCGACAGGCGCACGCGTTCATACTGGTTGAAGTCGTCGCTGTCGGCCGCAGAAATCAGCGCCGAAATTCCATCGTCGCCCGGCCGTGCGCCCGCCGGTGCGAGGCTCGCCGCGGCGATGCGGATTTCGTCGCGCATCGTTTCGTTGCTGGCGATGGTCGGCGTCGCATTACGGCGCTGAAGCTCGGCGACGAGCGTCGGCTTCAGGCGCGGCGTCGGCTTCAGCCGGTGCACGGCGGCGAGCAGCATCGGGTTCTCCTGAATATCGGCGAACGCCGTCGTCAGGATTTCCGACATATGGGAGTCGCGCGTCGCCACGGAACGCCCGCCGAGGACGACGCCGATAATGCGATGTCCGTCGCGGCTCGCCGTCGTCGCGAGATTGAAGCCGGATCGCTGCGTATAGCCGGTCTTCAGGCCGTCAGCGCCCTCATAGGTGCGAACGAGCTTGTTGTGGGTCCGGTAGGTGCGTCCGTTCCAGGTGAATTCCTGCGTATTGAAGTAGGAGAAGTATTCCGGGAAGTCCTTGATGAGGCGCTGCGACAGGATCGCGAGGTCGCGCGCCGTCGTCATCTGCCGCGAATTCGGAAGGCCGGACGCGTTCTTGAACGTGGTGTTGCGCATGCCGAGCGCGCGTGCGCGCGTCGTCATTTCCTGCGCGAATTTCCACTCCGACCCCGAAACGCCTTCGGCGACGGTGACGGCGACATCATTCGCCGACTTGACGATCAGCGCCTCGATCGCCTGCTCGACGGAAATCTTCGACCCGGCGGCGAGGCCGAGTTTCGACGGCGGCTGCCCCGCCGCCTGCGCCGACACCGATAGCATCTGGTCGAGATTGAGCCGGCCCGCCTCGATCTCCTCGAACAGGAGATAGAGCGTCATCATTTTCGTCAGCGACGCCGGGTAGCGCGCCTGATCGGCGTATTTGTCGAGAAGGACGTCGCCGGTATCGGCGTGAATGACGATGGCGGCGTATTTGGGGGCCGGCGCAGCCCGCTTTTTCCGAGCAGCCTCAGCAGGAGTCGCGAAGGAAGCCGCAAGAACGGCGAAAGCGATGGCGGAAAGGAGGAAACGCAACGTAACGCTCATCACCCAACCCTCGCTACAACGGTCGCGTCTTGCAACTTAATTTTTTCTGGACCAGCCACGCCGTCGCCCCGCCCGATTCGCAAAATCTTTTCGACCACGCTCCCGGCCGTCCGGCCTCGTTAGGGGCCGATCCAGCAAGGTGCGTGCCGCCCCCATTAGCGCGCGGCGGAACGGCGACCTTCCCGACTGACAGTAAACAAGTGGTTAATGGTAAAATTCTCAGGTTGAGCTAAGGATTCCGCTCGCAAAGGCGCTCCGGCGGATCAAATGCCGTTTTCGGATTGTTGCGATGCAATAAATGATCTTGACGGGTCTCGCGGAGCCCTTTATGCTGCAACGCACAATAAATGAGCATCCGCCTAATTCCATAACGGCGGTTCAAATCGGGAGATTGAGAATGACCACCAAGAAAACTGCGACCGCTGAAGGCTTTGAGACACTCGGCTTCAGCCCGGAATCCTTCAAAGATGGCTACGAGAAATTCGCCAAGAGTCTGAATTCCTTTGCAGATTTCCAGAAGGGTTCGCTGGAAGCGATGATGGCGTCGGCGAACACCGTCGCCAAGGGCTTTGAAAAGGCCGCCTCGGCCCAGGCAGGCTTCGTGAAGGAGCAGTACGAGGAGACCGTCGCGCTCGCCAAGGCCGCCGCCGCCTCGAAGAGCGTCCAGGAAGCGATCGAGCTCCAGTCCGAATTCGCCAAGACTGCGTTCGAGCGCAATCTCGGCATCGTGACGAAGCTTGCTGACCACTGGAACGGCGTCGCCAAGGAAGCCTCCGAGCCGCTGACGAAGCGCTATGGCGAATTCGTCGAGATGGTTCAGGCGTACCGCGCCTAAATTCCGTCGTCCAAGTATCAGACGTTGACAGAACGCCCGGCCTTCGCGGCCGGGCGTTTTTCGTTGCACGCAGGGAATTTATTCGCCGCAGCGGATTTCCTTCTTTTCAACCCGGACGCAATACATACTTAATGGCGGTCGCAGCGCGCGGCCGCGCGAGCGCGATCAAGAGAGGCGATGGCGAACAAGGAAGACAACGAACAGGGACCGGGCGGCGAGGTCGGGATCGGCGTCGTCACCAAGACCGCGCCCAAAACCAAGCGCCCGTCGCTCTACAAGGTGCTCCTCCTCAACGACGACTACACCCCGCAGGAATTCGTGGTCTGGCTGCTCCAGGCCGTGTTCAACAAGGGCGCCGAGGAGGCTGTCCGCATCATGCTTCACGTCCACCAGACGGGCGTCGGGGTCTGCGGCGTCTACACCTATGAAGTCGCCGAAACCAAAGTGGCGCAGGTGATGGAGCTCTCGCGCCGTCATCAGCATCCGTTACAGTGCACGATGGAAAGGGATTGACGTGGCGTCATTCAGCAGAAACCTCGACGAGTCCCTGCATCGCGCAATCGCGCTCGCGTCGGAGCGCGAGCATGAACTGGTGACGCTCGAACATCTACTCCTCGCCCTGACGACCGACCAGGACGCCGCCGCCGTCATGCGCGCCTGCAATGTCGATCTGG
>CAZGXT010000081.1:7309-12992 GCA_964529675.1 uncultured Caulobacterales bacterium | reverse complement strand
GGCCCTGTGTTGTAGGTCACGACGATCGCTGAAATCGCGGTCATGTCAGCGGTGCTGGAGCAAAGTGAAAGCGGGGACGAAAGCGAAACGAGGCGGCTGAAACGGGTCGATGGGTAGAAGACATTTAGATTCGAAAGGTCCGCATGAGCTTTTGTGACAGCGCCACGCCAAGAGCTGCAAGTGAAAGAACAGCAAGATGCCATCCCTGCCACAGGCTGGCGGCTAGAGAAAAGGAAGCGTAGACCGCCGCCGCCGCTCCGGCGACCGCAGCTGCGGAAATCCGGCTCAGATCACTCGACACAAGTGATCGTGTGCCAAAAACTACAGCAGCCGCAGCCGCGAGCGCTCCGATAACTCCAAGTTCGACCCAAATTTGAACAAAAATGTTATGGGGATGCGGCGCAGCTTCGACGGATTGAAAGCTGGCCCCTTCAACGTCGAAGAGCTTGGCTTCCCTGGTCCAAGCCCGCGTCGAGTCTGCTCCGCACCCGATCAACCCACAAGACTCGAACACTCGCTCGGCTGACGCCTGCCAAAGCACGACACGCTGCGCCCAGGAAGCCGGTAAACCCGGACCCTGATCGGAAACAAGTCTCTCGACCGGCAAATAGACGAGCAACGGCGCCAGAATGGAGGAAGCGACAAACACTGCGCCGATTGCGGTCAAGACGAATTTCGGCCGAATCATCGCGGCCGCGCCAGCTGCAATTCCCATCACCATGGCGACTACGTTTGCCGAAACGCTAAACTGGAACGACGCCAAAAAGGTGATCATCACTGGCGCGAGCGCCAAGGACCGCCGACGCATCAGGGCCCAAAGAACCGCCCCGGCCGAGAATGAGATCGGTGAAATTAAGGTGATCCCCTTCGCAAGCGCGATCTCGTCTTTCCAACGTCCTGGGGACAGATCCGCCGGCGGCACGATCCGCCGGAGAAGTCCATTCGACACCCCTTCGAACAGCAATAAAACCGCGGCGATTAATACGGCGATGGCGAAGAGATTCGACATATCTCGCACTCTGTGCGGCGGTGCTATTAGCATTCGGAAACAAATGACGCAGCCAAAGAACGAAAAGGCTAAAATCTTGAAGCCGTCCTCGAAAGCGCCCGGGGTCGGCGACCACGCGCCGCCAGCGACCGTCCAAAGAGACAGCGCCAGCAGCGCCAGCGCTGCGCGTGCGCGATCGTCGCAAATTCCTTTCGATTGTCGAATTCGAGATAATCCGGCCCGCCAAAAGTCCGCGCTTAAAGAGGCGGCTAATCCCAGTATCACCACGACATAGGAAATGCTCGTCGGACCAAACAGGGCGAGCCAAGCGAGCGCCGCCATTCCATATGGAAACAGGGCGAAAAACACCCGTCCAAGCCCTGACAACCGGGTATCAAGCGTCAACCGCATGCCTCACCGCCCACGCAGATCGGGCGGCGTCGCTTCAAGGGCGAGCGCGGCGGCGGCGGCGTCCAGCGTCATGATCTCCTGCTTGTCGCTGCCGAGACGGCGGAGCGAGACTTTCCGGTCTTCCGCCTCGCGCGCGCCGACGACGGCGATGACCGGAACCTTCGCCAGCGAATGATCGCGCACCTTGTAGTTGATCTTTTCGTTCCTGAGGTCGGTCGAGACGCGCAGGCCCCTCGCCTTCAGCGCCGCCGCGACGCCCTCCGCATAGGCGTCCGCTTCGGACGTGATGGTCGCGATCACCGCCTGTTCCGGCGCGAGCCAGAACGGAAGCTTGCCGGCATATTGCTCCAGCAGAAGTCCGATGAACCGCTCGAACGTTCCGAACACCGCGCGGTGCAGCATCACCGGCGTCTTCTTCGTCCCGGCCTCGTCGACATAGGTCGCCCCCAATCGTTGCGGGACGATGTAGTCGAGCTGGAAGGTTCCCGCCTGCCAGGTGCGCCCGATGGCGTCGGTCAGATGAAATTCGAGCTTCGGCCCGTAAAACGCGCCGTCGCCCTGCGCATAGGAGAAATCGACGCCGGCGCCGGTGAGGGCGTCCGCGAGCGCTTTCTCCGCGCGGTCCCAGACGGCGTCGTCGCCGGCGCGCACCGCGGGACGCGTCGCCAGTTTATACTTGATGTCGGTCATCCCCATGTCGGAATAGACACGGTTGAAGAGCGCGAGGAATTTCGCGACCTCGGCGTCGATCTGGTCTTCACGGCAGAAAATATGCGCGTCGTCCTGCGTCATCTGGCGCACCCGCATGAGGCCGTGCAGCGCGCCATGCGCCTCGTTGCGGTGGCAGCAGCCGAATTCCGCCATGCGGATGGGGAGGTCGCGATAGGACTTGATGCCCTGATTGAAGATCTGCACATGCGCCGGACAGTTCATGGGCTTTAAAGCCATGAGGTCGGCCTTGCCGGAAAGAACGGGCTTGTTTTCGTCCGTCGACGGAATTTCGTCGGGCACGATGAACATGCCGTCGCGGAATTTCGACCAGTGGCCCGACATCTCCCAAAGCTTTGAGTCGAGAAGCTGCGGGGTCTTCACCTCGACATAGCCGTCATCGTCAAGCCGGCGCCGGATATAAGCCTCGAGCTGGCGCCAGACGAGGAAACCCTTCGGATGCCAGAAGACCGACCCTTGCGCTTCCGGCTGGAAGTGAAAGAGGTCGAGCTCCTTCCCGAGCCGGCGATGGTCGCGCTTTTCCGCTTCCTCAAGCCGCGTCAGATAGGCCTTGAGGTCCTTCTCGTCCTTCCACGCCGTGCCGTAGATGCGCTGCAGGACGGCGTTGCGGTGATCGCCGCGCCAGTAAGCGCCTGCGACCTTCATCAGCTTGAACGCCTTGCCGATATGCTTCGTGGACGGAAGGTGCGGGCCCCGGCAGAGGTCGTGCCAGTCGCCGTGCCAGTAGATCTTGATCGCCTCGCTTTCCGGCAGGTCGGCGATGATCTCGGCCTTGTAGGTCTCGCCGATCGCCTTGAAATGCTCGATCGCACGCGCGCGCGGCCAGACTTCCTTCCGCGTTGGACGGTCTTCATCGACGATTTCCGCCATGCGCTTTTCGATGCGGGCAAGGTCGTCGGTCGAGAACGGCTCGTCGCGCGCGAAGTCGTAAAAGAACCCGTCCTCGATGTTCGGGCCGATCGTCACCTGGGTGCCGGGGAAAAGCTCCTGCACCGCCTGCGCCAGCAAATGCGCCGCGTCATGCCGGATGATGTCGAGCGCATCCGCGTCCTCGCGCGTCACGATCTCGACCCGGGCGTCGCGCGCCACGGACTCGAAAAGATCGGTGAGGACGCCGTCGACCCGCACCGCCACGGCCTTCTTGGCCAGCGACTTCGAGATCGATTCCGCGATGTCGGTCCCCGTGACCGCGCCTTCATAGCGGCGGACGGAATTGTCGGGGAGCGTGATCAAAACCATGGAACATATCCGGAAAGCGGCTGGGACGCCGGGAGTTCCATGACGCAGGCGCGAAGGTCAAGCCTTCGGACCCGGCTCTCCCCGCTCCCGCCACGCCCAGTCGCCGTAGCGCCAGACGCGCCAGCCGGCGTCGGGGAGCGTATCGGGCGGCGGGTCGAAGCCGTGCGAGCCGAAAGGATGGCAGCGGCAAAGCCGCGACAGCGTCAGCCAGAAGCCTTTATGGGCCCCGTGCCGGCGGAAAGCGTCGGCCGCGTAATCGGAACAGGTCGGCAAGTGCCGGCAGCGCGCGCCGAACGCGTAGAACATCGGCGACAAAGTCCGCTTGTAAAGCCAAAGCGCGCCAAGCGCTGCTTTCACGCCGATTGAGGACTGCATTCCCGGTGATTAGGCGTTCAGCCGCCATGGGAAAAGCGGCAGCCGCCGGCCGATCAGGCCCTGGGGCGCAGGGCGTATAGCGCGATTGCAGCGATGGTGACGATGGCGAAGGAGGCGAGCGCCTTCATCAATTCCGGCGTCCAGCCGATCCAGAGCGCCGCAACGCCGGCGACAGCCGCGATAATGACGCTGAAGAAAAGCACCCACCGCATCGGACCGGCCATGCTCGCAGCTCCCATCCTCACCGCCGCCCTTCTAACCGACGGACGCGAGCAGGAAGTTAACAGCGCGAGGCAAGCAAGTCTTTACCGCCGGGGCGCAAACTCCTCCTTGTCGAGGGGGGCGCCGGTGGGCCGGACGAAATTCCGCATCATGATCGGACTGATCGCTTTCGCCCATCTCGTGGCCGCGTCGGAGCTTGGCGGGCTGCTCGGGTTCGTCGCGATCTGGGCGCTGATTTTCGCCGTCGTCCCTGTTGGAATCGTCGCGTCGTTCTTTCCGGGTCTTGATCTCCCGGCATGGGCCCCCGCGGCCGTTCTCGGCGCCGTTGGGCTGGGCTTTGCGGCGGGCGCCGCGCGCCAGCTGATGAGGGCTGGCGCGGCGCGCCGGACGGGCGATCATGACGGGGCGCGCAGGCGCGCCGCCGCGGGTCTCCTGATCGTCAGCGTTCCGACCTGCTTTCTTCTCTCGGTGAAGGCGCTCGCCGACGCGTGGCCGTAAACGGCGCGCCGAAAAGCAGCATCAGCCCTTCGCGAGCCGCGCCGATTCTTTCTCCACCGCTTCCATCACCCGCAGCAGATTGCCGCCCCAGATCTTGGCGATGTCCGCCTCGGAATAGCCGCGGCGGACGAGTTCGCGCGTGACGTTCAGGGTTTCGCCTGCATCTTCCCAGCCGGTGACGCCGCCGCCGCCGTCGAAATCCGAGGCGACGCCGACATGATCGACCCCGATCGTTTTCACGACATGGTCGATGTGATCGACGAAGTCGGAGACGCTGGCGCGCGGCGAGAGTTTCCAGCGCTCGGCCAGGCGCATTTCGTACTCGGCCTCGACTTCCGGGCTCATCGCGGCGCGCGCGGCGGAGGATTCGAGCTTCATCTCCTTGCGGATCTTGTCCTGCAGCGCCTTCTGCTCGGCGTTGAGCGGCTTCACATAGACGTCGAGCGCGACGATCTGCACGACGCCGCCATTGGCTTTGAGCGCCTTCAATTGCGCGTCATCGAGATTACGGGGGCTGTCGGCGACCGCCTTCGCGCCGGAATGCGAGGCGATGATCGGCGCGGTCGAGAGGCTCGCCGCCTGCAGCATCACGTCGCGGCTCGCATGGCTGACGTCGACCATGACGCCCGCCTTGTTGAGCGCGGCGACGAGATCGCGCCCTTTCGCCGTGAGCCCGCCATTCGGCCCTTCGACTTCGCCCGCCTCGGTGTTGGGGTTCGACGAATCGCCGAACTGGTTGTGTCCGAAATGGGTGACGCCGACATAGCGCACGCCGTCGCGGGCGAGGTGCGGGACATAGGTCGCAGGATCGCCCGTCCCTAGCGGAAACGCGTTTTCCATGCCGATGAAGGCGACCTTGCGGCCCGACTTGGCGATCGCACGCGCTTCCTTCGCGGACCGCGCGAGCGCAATTTCGTCCGGGTACGCATTGACGAAACGATGGATGGCGGAAAGGCGCTTGAAGGCGATGTCGCGCGCGGCCGCATAGCCTTCCTCCGTCATCGGCCCTTGCGGCGTGTAGACGATGAAGAACGCCGCATCGAGCCCGCCCGCCCGCATTTTCGGCAGGTCGTTCTGCAATTCGGTGAAGCCGCCGGGGTCGGCCTTGTGCGTCGCATAGTCGAGCGGAATGTCGACATGCGTGTCGAGCGTCATCACCCGCTCATGGATCGCACGCGCTTTCGCTTCGAGCGCAGGGTCTTCGAGCGGGGCGGCGAGCGC
>CAZGXT010000081.1:0-7209 GCA_964529675.1 uncultured Caulobacterales bacterium | reverse complement strand
CGAGCGCAGGGTCTTCGAGCGGGGCGGCGAGCGCGGGGAACGAAGCGAGAGACAGGGCGGCGATGAGCGCGCATTTCAGCCAGCAGGGCTCGCCCCCTGCCCCGCTCGTCCCCGCGAAAGCGGGGACCCAGAGTCTAGGAGAGCAGCGCTTGCAATTCTGGATCCCCGCTTTCGCGGGGATGAGCGGGTGACAGGAATCGATCATAAGGGTCGCAACACGGTCCCGGCCAAGGGTCATCAAAGTCTCCATTTCAGCTCCCGGCAGACGCCCTTGCCTCTCTCTCCCGCAGGCGGGATAGAGGTGCTACGCATCAATAATCTTCTTCACTTCGGCGACAAGGTCGGCGCGCTTCACCGAAATCTGCGCGGGCTTGCCCGCGCGCCACGCCGTGTTGTCGCTTATCTCCTTCGACATCGCCGCGCCGCGCACGAGGTCCTTGATCGTCGCCTCGCCCCTGGCGCGCTCGTCGCCGCCGACGATGACGGCGACGGGGCTCGCCCGTTTGTCGGCGTATTTCAGCTGCGCCTTCATGCCGGATCCGCCGACGTAAACCTCGGCGCGCAGGCCCGCCGCGCGCAGTTCCGCCGCCATCGCCTGATAATCAGCCATCTGATCGTCTTCGAGCGCGAGGATGATGACGGGCCCCTTTTCCGCGCCGACCGCCGCGCCCTTCAGTTCGAGCGCCGCGAGCAGGCGCGAGACGCCGATCGAAACGCCGACCGCCGGAACCTCCACGCCCTTGAAGCGCTCGACGAGGCCGTCATAGCGCCCGCCGGAAGCGACCGAGCCGACGCGCACCGGCCGGCCCTTGTCGTCCGTGATGGCGCTTAAGAGCTCAGCCTCAAAGACCGGGCCGGTGTAATATTCGAGGCCTCGAATGACGGAGAGATCGATCTTCGCGTGAGCGTCATTAAGCCCGAGCGCGCGCAGTTGCATCGCCATCGCGGAGAGAGTCTCAACCCCCTTCGCGCCCGCCGCCGAGCCGCCGACGACGTCGGAAAGGCGCGCGCAGGTTTCGGCGTTGGTTTGCGCTGTCGCCTTCATGAAGGCCATGACGCGCGCAATGTCGGCGTCGGAAAGCCTTGCGCCTTCGGTGAAATCGCCGGACTCGTCCTTGCGGCCGGGCCCGAGCAACAGGGCGACGCCCGCTTCGCCGAGGCGGTCGAGCTTGTCCATGGCGCGCAGGACGCCGAGGCGTTTGGCGGCGAGCGCGTCATCGGCGAGGCCGATCGTCTCAAGAAGACCCGTCAGCGCATTGCGGTCGTTGAGCCGGATCTGGAAGTCACCGCGGGTAAGGCCGGCAGCCTCGAGCGCTTGGGCGAGCATCAGAACGCATTCGACATCGGCGTTCGGGGCCGGCGCGCCGACGCTGTCGGCGTCGCATTGCGTGAACTGGCGGAAGCGCCCGGGGCCCGGCTTTTCATTGCGCCAGACCGTGCCGACCGCGTAGCGGCGGAAGGGCTTGGCGAGCGCGTCATAGTTTTCGGCGACATACCGGGCGAGCGGCGCCGTCAGGTCATAGCGCAGGCTCATCCACTGCTCGTCGTCGTCCTGCAGCGAGAAGACGCCCTGGTTCGGACGGTCGACATCGGGAAGGAACTTGCCGAGGGCGTCGGTGTATTCAAAAGCCGGCGTCTCCAGCGGATCGAAGCCGAAGGATTCGTAGACGGAGGAAATGCGCGCGAGCATGTCGCGCTCACGCGCGATTTCGGCGCCGAAGCGGTCGCGAAAGCCGCGGGGGACGCGCGCTTTCGGGCGCGAAGGTTTTTGCTTGTCAGCCATGAAGCCGGGATAGCCGAGGCCGCGCGGGGCCGCAACGCGAGCAATGATTACTCGCCCGCCCCCGCATCAACGGGCGCGACCTGCGTCACCAGCACGGTCTCGCTTGGAACTTCCGACGGAAAGGGTCCGCCGGGGCCGGTCGGCAGGCGCCCGATCGCGTCGGCGACGTCCATCCCCTCGATCACCCGTCCGAACACCGTATAGCCGTAACGGGGCCCGAGATCGTTGGCGAAATGGTCGAGCGCTTCGTTGTTGTCGGCGAGGTTAACGTACCACTGGGCTGCCGCGCTGTTGGGATCGCTTGTTCGCGCCATGGCGATCGTCGTGCGGTAGTTCGGCAGGCCGTTGTCGCCCTCATAAGAGACCGGCGCGCGCGTCGTCCGTTCATTAAAGGCGACGCCGTAGCCGCCGCCCTGAATGACGAAGCCGCCGACGACGCGGTGAAAGATCGTGCGGTCGTAATGGCCGTCCGCCGCGTACTGAAGAAAATTCGCGACGGTTTTCGGCGCCTTCTCCCCATAAAGCTCGACGACGATATCGCCCTTTGAAGTCGCGATGCGGACCTTATCGGTCGCCGCCGGCCAGGCGAAATCATCGGCGCGGGTCGGCGGCGGCGGCGGGACGAAAGCCTCTTCGGCTGGTTCGGCCGCATCCGGCGCCGCGGCCTCGGACGCAGGCGCCGCCGCGCCCGCCGGCGCCTGCGGAGCTGCGGACTTTTCAGCACACGCCGCGAGCGCCAGCGCCGAGGCGACCCCCAACATCATTTTCATCATCGCCGTCCCCTTCACCCTTCGTTCAGTTGCGCGCCCTGATCGCATTGATGCGGTCGATGAGCGCCAGCGTCGAGCCGTCATGACCGCTGGCGGCGTCTTTCGTCTCGCCCGCTCGCGCAATCTTCGGCAGAACGCTCTTGGCGAGCGCCTTGCCGAGTTCGACGCCCCATTGGTCGAATGAATTCACGCCCCACAGGACGCCCTGACAGAAAACCTTGTGCTCATAAAGCGCGATGAGGGCGCCGAGCGTTTCAGGGCCGAGGCGCTCCATCAAGATCGCGTTCGACGGCCGATCGCCGGGGAATATCTTGTGCGAAACGAGCGCCTCGACCTTTGCGGGCGTGAGGCCCTCGCGCCCAAGCTCCGCACGAACCGCCGTTTCGCCCTTGCCGAGCATCAGGGCTTCCGGCTGGGCGAGGAAATTCGCCAGCAGCTTTTCGTGATGATCGCCGAGCGGCGAGGCCGACAGCGCGGCGGCGATGAAGTCGCAGGCGATGACGTCCGTACCCTGATGAATGAGCTGGTAGAAGGCGTGCTGGCCGTTGGTGCCGGGCTCGCCGAAAAGAACAGGGCCGCTGCCGCGCGCGAGGCGCTCGCCGTCCTTCGTCACCGACTTGCCGTTCGATTCCATGTCGAGCTGCTGGAGATAGGCGGGCAGGCGGTGGAGATGCTGGTCATAGGGAAGCACCGCGTGGGCGGCCGCGCCCATGACGTTGCGGTTCCAGACGCCGGCGAGCGCGAGGAGCGCGGGCATGTTGCGCGTCAGCGGGCTCGTCCGGAAATGCTCGTCCATCGCGTTCGCGCCCTTGAGAAGCGCCTCATACGCCGGCCATCCGCACTGCAGCGCGATCGACAGGCCGATCGCCGACCACAGCGAATAGCGCCCGCCGACCCAATCCCAGAAGATGAACATGTTTTCGGGCGCGATCCCGAAGGCCGTCACCGCGCCCGCATTCGTCGACAGGGCGACGAAATGCTTGGCGACCGATCTGTCGTCGCCGCCCTGGGCGAGAAACCACCGGCGCGCGCTGTCGGCGTTGGTCATCGTCTCCTGCGTCGTAAAGGTCTTCGACGCGACGATGAACAGCGTCGTTTCGGGATCAACCGCGGCGAGCGTGTCGGCGAGATGCTGGCCGTCGACATTCGAGACGAAAAAAGCGCGCCGTCCCTTCAGCCAATAGGGCCGCAGCGCTTCAACCGCCATCAACGGGCCGAGATCCGACCCGCCGATGCCGATATTGACGATGGTGTCGAGCGGCCGGCCGGTGAAGCCCGTCAGCACCCCCGCCGCCATGCGATCAGCGAAAGCCTTCATCTTCGCGCGCTCGGCCGCGATCAGCGGCGCGACGTCGGCGCCTTCGACCGCATAGGAACGGCCCGAAAAATCGCGCAGCGCGACGTGAAGGACGGCGCGGTCCTCGGTCGTGTTGATCTTTGCGCCCGAGACCATCGCCGCGATCGCGCCTTCGAGGTCCGAAGCGCGCGCAAGGTCGAACAGGGCCTCGCGGGCCTCGCGGGAAATCCTGTTCTTGGAATAATCGAGGTGAAGGCCGGCCGCTTCAACCGAGAAATCCGCGGCGCGCCGGGGGTCGGCGTCGAAAAGCGCGATGGCGCGCGTCTTGCGGAGCGCGGCGCCGAGCCGTTCAAGCTCCGCCCAGCAGGCGTCTTTTGACAGGCTCATCGCGGATTAACCATCAAACGCTTCGCCGCGTTGATAATGATTTTAGCAAGTCGCCTCAACCGATCTTAAGGAGGAGACTTTAGAGGGCGCTTTATGACAGCTGGAAACCGCACCATCATCGCCCGCCGCCTGATCCGCAACGCCGTCGTCGTCATCGCGGCGACGGCCATCTTCGGCTTCAAGGCGGCCGAACGCGGACCCGTCTCCGGGCCGGCGCCGATGGCGGTCGCGTCCGCGCGCTGATCCTTCAGGACTTGTACTTCACCGAGCAGCCATAGGGCTTGGTCTCTTTCACGGCGACCGGCTCGCCCTTTTCGACGCTGGCGAGGGCGGCGAGCAGGTAATTCGTCGCGCCGTTGACGGTCGCATGGTTCGCCGAGGGCTTGTCGTCGATCGCCCCCGCGTAGCGCAGCACGCCGTCCTTATCGATGAGCGCCATTTGCGGGGTCGTCTTCGCGCCATAGGCCTTGCCGACGACGCCGTCCGGATCGAGGAGGATGTAGTCCGGCGCGGCGGCCCACTCTTTCATCAGCTTGTTGGCGCGGGTTGCGTCCGCGTGTCCCTGCTTGCCGGGGGCCGACGACATCACCGTGATCCACACCGCGCCCGCGTCATTGGCGGATTTCTGGGTATTCTGCATGTTGCCGGTTTCGTAGTGCTTCTGGACGAAGGGGCAGCCGTCATTCGTCCATTCGAGGATCACGGTCTGGCCTTTGAACTGGTCGAGCGAAATCGTCTCGCCGTTCGCCGCCGGGCCCGAGAAGGCGGGGGCGGCGGCGTCGACCGCCGGGTCAGCGAAAGCGACGCCGGCGAGCGCCGCGGCGGCGGCGGCGAGAGCGAAGAATTTTTTCATCATCAGGCTCCTTCTTTTTGAGGCGTTACAACTGAGAGGATCGCGGCTTCGGTCAGCGGCTGAGGAAGCACCACCGCCTCCCCGCCTTTTGGATAAAAGACGTAAAGGGGTACGCCATTGGCGCCAAAGGCGGCGAGCGCCGCAGCGATATCCTCATCGCGATTGGTCCAGTCGGCGACGGCGAACGTGACATCGGCGGCGGCGAATGCGCTGGCGACCTTCTTCGAGGACAGGACGGTCAGCTTGTTGAACTGGCACGTGACGCACCAGGCCGCCGTGAAATCGATGAAGATCGCCTCGCCCGCGGCGCGGCGCCGGGCGATATCGGCCGCATCGAAGGCGATCGTCTCGCCGCTTGCGTCGCTCGCTTCCAAAGCGACCGCGGGCGCAGGGCGCAGCAGCGCGACAGGGAGCGCCGCGACGAGTAGCGACACCAGCGCCGCCGGGCGCGCCCAGCGGCCCTCGCGCCCCCATTCCCACAGCCGCGCCGCAAGCGCCAGGAGAACAAGACCGCCAAGCGCGAGCGCAAGGCCGGCGCGGCCCGTCTGCGCGCTCAGGACCCAGATGAAATAGGCGCTCGCCGCGAAAACCGGAAAAGCGAGGATCTGCCGGAACCGGTCCATCCAGGGGCCGGGCTTCGGCAGCCGGCGCGCCAGAGCCGGCGAAAACGACAGGGCGACATAGGGCGCGGCAAGCCCCAGCGCCATGGCGATGAAGATCGCCATGCCGGCGGCCGGCGGCAGGAAGGCGGCGGCGCCGATCGGCGCCGTCAGGAACGGCCCGACGCACGGCGCCGCGACAAAGACGGCGAGGACGCCGGTGAGAAAGGCGGCGGCATCGCCCTTCGCCGATGTCAGCAAGCCGGCGCCGGCATTCTGAAATCCCTGTCCGACCGTAAAGGCGCCGGCGAGATTGAGCCCGACTGCGAAGAGCACATAGGCCGACAGCGCGACAACGATCGGCGACTGGAGATGAAAGCCCCAGCCGAGCCCTTCGCCCGCCGCACGCAACGTCAGCAGCACGGCGCCGAGCGCGGCGAAGGTCGCGACAACACCCGCCGCATAGAGCGCGCCATGCCGGCGCATGAGCCGGGTGTCGGCCCCGGCGGCGGCGAACGACGCCGCCTTCACGAAGAGGATCGGAAAAACGCAGGGCATGAGGTTGAGGATCGCCCCGCCGAGGAGGGCCGCGAGCAGCAGACCCGGCAGAGAGGCCGTCGTCGGCGCCGCCGCGCCGGAAACTGGCGGCGCGGCCGGGGACGCTGCCGCCAGCGCGATCGCCGCGTCGGCGACGGCTGCGACCGCAAACGCGCGCGCGCCGTCTTTGGTGTCGATGCTGATGACGCCGTTGACGACGCCCTCCGGCGATTTCAGCGCCGGCATCGACAGCCGCACCGTGTCGCCGGCGCGCTGGAAGGTCTGCGGCGCGGTCGGCGCGACCAGATTGTCCGCCTCCGGAAAGAAATAGCCGCCCGTCGCCTCGATATCGCCCAGCGCGGCTTCGACGACGAGCTGATCATCAGCCGCGCGATACCCCGCGTCCGCCGGGACGGGCGCCGAAGCGTCGGCGGCGGCGAAAACCGCCGCGGCGGCGGCGTTCGCCGCGGGATCGGCGAGGACCGGCAAGGAGAGATCGAAGACCCCGGTCTCCGGCACGCAGATGTCGGCGCAGATGAGCCAGGTCGCTTCAAGCCGGATATCGAGCGCCGACCCGGCAAGAAGGCCCGCCGGCGCCGTCAGCGTCGCCGTGAAGACCGGCTCACCCTCATGACCATAATTGACGAGCGGGCCGATCTCGATGCGATGGGGCGCAGGATAATCGACCGCGCTGACGCTGACGCCGTCCGGCAGCGTCCAGATCGTTTCAAGCGGCAACCCCGAATCGCCCGGGTTCTTCCAGTAGACGTGCCAGCCGTCTTCGAGAACCTGGTGAAGGGCGAGGCGCACCGTTCCGCCCGGCGCAACCCCGTCCGTCTCCGCGTGGAGGCCTGAGCGGGCGTGATCCGTGACCACGACGCCCTGCGCGCCCGCCGACGCGGCGGACGCAGCAAGCCAGGCCGCAGCGGTCAAGAGGAGCCTCATCGCGCCTCATTAAAGGGGGGCGGGGTTAACGCCAAGCG
>CAZGXT010000080.1:11686-13055 GCA_964529675.1 uncultured Caulobacterales bacterium | reverse complement strand
CGCCGAACGGCGCCGCCTCTTCCGCAAAACCCTTGTCTTTCGCGCTCATGACCGACCTTTTGAAGTTCCAACCTCTGTTATAATTATAACAGCCGTTATAACTTGCCGCTTACCCGGTCAACGCCGCCGGGTCTAGCCTCGTGACCGTCGCTGCCCCAGCCGTGACCGCGGCGATCAGGCCGACTGCTTCCGTCAGATAATTGTCCGCATAGAACCGCGCGATGGCGATGCGGCCGTCGAGATAGGCTCGGTCCGCGCCGGGTTCGTTGGCGGCGAGCGCCGCGGCGACGGCGCCTTTGGTCAGATAGTAGCCGCCGGCGACATTGCCGAACTGCTTCAGATAGGGGACGGCGCCGGCGAGCGCGTGTTCCTGGTCGCCTGCCGCCGCCTTGAGCAGCCAGTCGGTTGAATGGCCGAGCGCCTCGGCCGCCTCCAGCAATCGTGCGCCGATGATTTTCAGCTCTTCGCGTTTGCCGGCCCTGGCGATCGTCGCGACTTCCTTCGCGTCCTGAATAAAGGCTTTCGCCGCCGCGCCGCCGTCGCCCTGCAATTTGCGGCCGACGAGGTCCATCGCCTGAATGCCGTTGGAGCCTTCATAGATCGCGGCGATGCGCGCGTCGCGCATGTGCTGCGCCGCGCCCGTCTCCTCTACATAGCCCATGCCGCCATGCACCTGCACGCCGAGCGAGGTTACCTCATTGGCGCGGTCGGTCGACCAGCCCTTGGCGATCGGCGTCAGCAGTTCTTCCAGCGCCTTGGCCTTCTTGCGCTGCGTTTCTTCCGGCGCGTGACGGGCGAGATCGTAATTGACGGCGGTTGCAAAACAGACCGCGCGGCTCGCCTCGACCAGCGACTTCATCGAATAAAGCATGCGGCGCACGTCGGCGTGCTCGTAAATCGCAACCATGCCGCCCGATTTCGCGCCTGCGCTCTTTCCCTGCCTGCGATCCTGCGCGTAGGCGAGCGCGCGCTGAAATGCGGCCTCCGCGACGCCGACGCCCTGCACGCCGACATCAAGGCGCGCGGCGTTCATCATGACGAACATGTTCTTGAGACCCTTGTGCGGTTCGCCGAGCAGCGTGCCGACGCACTCGCCCCGTTCGCCATAGACCATGACGCAGGTCGGCGACCCGTGAAGGCCCATCTTCTCTTCCAGCTTGATGCACTTTACGTCGTTGCGGGGCCCAAGCGAGCCGTCCGGCTTCACATGATGTTTCGGCACGATGAACATCGAAATGCCGCCCGTGCCGGGCGGCGCGTCGGGGAGGCGCGCAAGCACGAGGTGGACGATGTTGTCGGCAATGTCGTGGTCGCCATAGGTGATGAAGATTTTCTGGCGGCTGATCCGATAGGGTCCATCGCCCGCCGG
>CAZGXT010000080.1:0-11676 GCA_964529675.1 uncultured Caulobacterales bacterium | reverse complement strand
CGCAGCTCCGAAAGGTCCGAACCGGCCTGCGGCTCGGTGAGGTTCATCGTGCCCGTCCACTCGCCGGAGACGAGCTTCGGCAGATAGGTCTTCTTCTGATCGTCCGTACCCGCATGAAGGATCGCCTTCACCGCGCCGGTCGTCAGCGTCGTGCCGATCGCGAAGGACATCGAAGCGCCGTTGAGCGCGTCGACAAGCGCGACGGCGAGCGTTTGCGGCAGGCCCTGGCCGCCCCAGGCTTCCGGGAAGGCGAGGGAATTCCAGCCGCCCTCGACATAGGCGCGATAGGCCTCCTGGAAGCCGGGGCTCGTCCTCACAACGCCGTTTTCGAGGCGCGCCGGGTTGCGGTCGCTCCCCCAGTTCAGCGGCGCAATGACGCCGTCGCAGAACTTCGCCGCTTCCGACAGGATCGCGTCGCCGATGTCTGGCGTGAGATCGGGGTAAGCGCCCGACCGCATCAGCGCAGGAAAGCCGGCCATGTGGTCGAGCGAGAAGCGAAGGTCTCGGATGGGGGTCGCGTATGTCATCCTGTGGTCTCCCTGGGCGAGCGGCGGGCGATGTTCTCCCGCAATCCTTTCCGCTCTGCTAGCGCGCGCGGCAGGGAGAGACTACCTGTCGCGGGGTGATGACCCCTGATCCCGCGCTAATCGTAGAGGCCGCCGCGATCCTGCGCGCCGGCGGGCTCGTCGCCATGCCGACCGAGACGGTTTACGGGCTCGCCGCCGATGCGACGAACGATCGCGCCGTGGCGCGCCTTTATGAAGCGAAGGGACGGCCTGCATTCAATCCGCTGATCGTCCATATCGCTGACCTGGCGATGGCGACGCGGTTCGCTGCGCTGCCGACCTTGGCGGAACAGCTTGCAAGCGCATTCTGGCCGGGGCCGCTGACGCTTGTCGTGCTGCGGCGTGAGGCGAGCGGCCTGTCTCACCTTGTGACGGCGGGGCTCGACACGGTCGGCTTGCGCGCGCCGGCGCATCCGGTCGCGCAGGCGCTGATCGCCGCCGCCGATCGCCCGCTCGCAGCCCCGAGCGCCAATCGCTCCGGCGCGATTAGCCCGACATCGGCGGCGCATGTGCGTGAAAGCCTGGGCGACAAAGTCGACATGATCCTCGACGGCGGGACCTCGGCCGTCGGCGTTGAATCGACGATCGTCAAGATTGAAGGCGACCGCGCAATCCTGCTGCGCCCCGGCGGCGTCGCGCGCGAGGCGATTGAACGCGTCATCGGCCGGCCGCTGATGGGCCCGCGGCCGGGCGCGATCGAAGCGCCGGGCATGCTCGCGAGCCATTACGCGCCGCGCGCGCGCCTTAGAATCAACGCCCGGGAACCCCGCGCCGGCGAGGCTTTTCTCGCGTTCGGTCCATCGCCGGCGTATCCGCACACGCTCAATCTCAGCGATGCGGGCGATGGGGTGGAAGCGGCGGCGAACCTCTTCGCGCATCTGCGCGCGCTTGACGCGCTTTGCGCCGCAAAAGGGCTTTCCGGCATCGCTGTTGCGCCGGTTCCGACGAGCGGTCTCGGCGAAGCGATCAACGATCGCCTCGCCCGCGCGGCGGCGCCGCGCTAACGGGGTTTTCTGAATCGCAGCGCGAACTGGTCAGTTCGGCCGCGAACAGCCGGATCGAATACCGTGACGGTGCGCGGGTCCTCCGGATTGGCGAGGAAGTCGCTTTCAGCTTCCAGGGTGAACCCTGCCGTCTCCGCCATCGCGACGACGATCGCGCGATCGATCCGGTGAAGCTCATTTCCGGTTGATTCCGGCGCGCCTGCGACCGCTGAATGGTCGATGACCGCGAAGACCCCGCCGGGTTTGAGGATGCGGAAGATCTCCTCATAAGACTTTGCGGGATCGCCGAGGGTGACGCCGTCGCTCGGCGTGAAATAGAGCTCATGCGGGCCTTGCACCCAGGTTGCGACGTCGACGCTCGCGTCGGCGGCGTCGAGCGCGTCGAAATTCGAGAGCGACTGACGAACATTAACGAGGCGACCGTCCTTCAGCCGCGCGTCAATCTGCTCGCCGACGAAGGCGCGGAAGCCCTCCGGATTCTGCATGACGACCGACCCGCCCTCGCCGACCGCATGCGACAAAAGCTCCGTATACCAGCCGGCGCCCGCTTCGATCTCAAAAATCGACAGGCCGGGCCCCGCTTGGAAGAAGGCGAGCGCTGCCGCCGGCATTCGGCGCTCGTCTTCAGCGCGGTCGGCTTCCGGGCGGCGCGCATCGGCGGCCGCGGCGGCGGCGACTGCTGCGTAGTCAATCGCCGCCGGGGCCGGTTCGGGGGCGGCTGTTCCCTCGGCAGGCGCGTCAAGCGGCGCCTCGGTTTTTTTCGTGCAGGCGGCGACAATCAATAGCGAAGCAGTCAACAGGAACAGTTTCCGGCGCATCACGCCCTCCCTCGAACGGCGGGCGACCCTACGCCCGGCGCCCCGTCCCCTGATAGGGGCGCCGGCGCGGTCTTGACCTCTTTTCGCCGACGCGCGCACTCTCTTCACCGGAGTCAGAACACCCATGCAATCCCTGCCAGCAGGCGCCGCCGACGCGATCGCCGCCATAGTCGGCGCCAAGGGCGTTGTCGCGGAGACCGAGTGGGACGCCTTCAACATCGAGTGGCGAAAACGGTGGCGCGGCGCGCCGTCGATGATCGTCGCGCCGCCCGGCGTCGAGGAGACGGCGGCCTTAGTGCGCTTGTGCGCCGATAAGCGCATCGCGATCACGCCGCAGGGCGGGAACACAGGGCTCGTCGGCGGACAGATCGCGACGAACGGCGAAGTGATCGTCAGCATGCGCCGGATGCGCCGCGTGCGGGATGTCTCCCCGCTCGACAACACGCTTGTCGCCGATGCAGGCGTCACGCTCGCCGACGCGCAACGGGCGGCTGCGGAAGTCGACCGGCTCTTCCCCCTGTCGATCGGCTCGGAGGGCAGCTGCCAGATCGGCGGCGTCATTTCGACGAACGCCGGCGGCGTCAATGTGATCCGCTACGGCAATACGCGCGATCTCGTCCTCGGCCTCGAAGCGGTGCTGCCCTCGGGCGAAATCTGGAACGGCCTGAAGCGCCTCAGGAAAGACAACACCGGCTATGATCTGAAGCAGCTTTTCATCGGCGGGGAGGGAACCCTCGGGCTCATCACCGGCGCGGCGCTGAAGCTCTTTCCCGCGCCTCGCGAACGGTTGACGGTCTTCGCCGGCTTGCCGTCGCCGGAGGCGGCGCTGCGGCTGCTTGCGCGCGCGCAAGGCGAGTCCGGCGGCTCGGTGACGAGCTTCGAACTGATGTCGCGGGCGATTTTGGCGCTGGTGCTCAGGAATATCCCGGGCGCGCGCGATCCCCTGTCGGAGATGCATCCCTGGTATGCGCTCCTTGAATTCTCGGCCGGACGCGCCGGCGCGCTTCGTCCGATGGTGGAGGAATTGTTGTCGGCCGCCTTCAACGCCGGGGAAATCGTCGACGCCGCCGTCGCCGAAAGCGAGACGCAGGCGAAGGACTTTTGGCGTTTGCGCCATTCGATGTCGGAGGCGATGAAGCCGGAAGGCGGGCAGGCGAAATATGACGTGTCGGTTCCGGTCGCGTCCGTGCCGGCCTTCCTCGCCGCGGCTGACGCTGCGGTCGAGCGCGCCTGTCCCGGCGCGCGCATTGTCGCCTTCGGCCACATGGGCGACGGCAACATTCATTATGACGTCTTGCAGCCGGCCGGCATGGCGCGGGAAGTATTCGCCGCGCGGGAGGATCTGATCGAGCAGGCGGTCTATGACGCGATCGATCGCTTTGAGGGCTCGATCTCAGCCGAGCACGGCGTCGGCCTCGCCCGGCGCGACGACATTGCGCGGCGGAAATCGCCTGCGGAAATCTCGATGATGCGCGCGGTCAAGAAAGCGCTTGATCCTTTGGGCGTCATGAACCCGGGAAAGATGCTCTGAAGAGGGAGGGGGTGATGAGAAATCCTGTAAAGGCGGCGGCGTTCGCTGTCGTCGCGGCGTCCGGCTGCACGCCGGGCGCGCTCTACAACCACGACGCGCTGATCGACGGACCCTACCGCCTGCGTGCGGTCCGCGACGCTGCTGAACTCCACATCTGCTATGAGCGCTCGAACGGCGCCTGCGATCTCAGAATACCGGGGCGCGTCTTCGCGATCGCCCATGACGAGGATTTCATCGTCGCGGCGGTGCGCCCGCTCAACATCCCGTCGAATAAACTGTTCTATTACGTCGTGCGCGATTTCGACGGCCCCCGCGCCGACGTCGCCCGCGCGGTTCGCGGGCCGTTTGAAAACGACGCCTTCGTCGCCGAGATGAAAGAGCACGGCGTGCCGGCGCCCAATCTGGTCATCCCGCCGCGTTGATTTTTCACGAAGCTCGCGCCATGCGGGTTTCATGCTGATTCTGCTGTCGCCCGCCAAGAACATGAATTTCGACGAGCCGCCCGCCGGCCTCGTTCCGTCAAAACCGGACTTCCTGAAGGAAGCGCGCGAGCTCGCCGCCGCCGCGCGGGAGCTGTCGGCGGCGAGGCTCGGCAAACTGATGGACATTTCGCCGAAGCTCGCCGAACTCAACCACCAGCGTTTTCAGGCCTTCCGCGGCGACGGGAAATCGAACACGCAAAAGCCGGCCGCGCTCGCTTTCAACGGCGACGTCTATCTCGGCCTCGACGCGCGGACGATGACAGCGGAAGACTTCGCCTACGCGCAGAACCATGTGCGCATCCTTTCAGGCCTTTACGGCCTCTTGCGCCCGCTCGACGCGATCGAGCCCTACCGTCTGGAGATGGGCTCAAATCTCAAGAACCCGCGCGGGACGACACTTTATGACTATTGGGGCGACAGCCTCGCCAAGGCGATCAACAAGATCGTCGCCGGCCAAGGCGACAAGACGATCGTCAATCTCGCGTCAAACGAGTATTTCTCCGCGGCGGGCGCGAAGGCGTTGAACTTCCCGGTCGTAACCGTCGCGTTCAAGGAAGAGAAGGACGGCAAGCTGCGGTCGCTGCAGTTCTTCGCCAAACGCGCGCGGGGATTGATGGCGCGCTGGGCGATCGACAAGCGCGTATCGCGCGCCGAGGACCTGAAGAAATTCGCGGTCGACGGTTACAAGTTCCGTGCGAAGGAGTCAGGCGAGCTGGACTGGCTGTTCACACGCCCCCAGCCGCCCGCAAAAGACGCCTGAGAAGACGCATCATTCCGCGGCTTGAGGATCAGCGCGGCGGATCTCAAGTTCGACCCCGCCGACCGCGAGCCCGCGCCAGCCGACTTTCGCCTTGTTGTAAACGACGCTGTCTGCGCGCAGAACCAGAACGTCACGAAAGCCGACGCGGCGGCTCGACCCGTTCTTTGACGGGATGTCGATGAGATATTCGAGGCGAAAAGCCGGGCCGTCCTGCCAGCCGCGCGCCGTTCCAACGACATCCTCGCGCGTCCCGCTCCATTCGCCGTTCGTCTGCCGGGTCAGGCGCCAGGTTTTCCGGTCTTTCTCGCCATCGTCGTAAACAAAGTCCTCAACGAGGGTCAGCGTGCCGCCGTCAAAGGCGCCGTCGAGATAGGCGGTGAAAGCCCGGTCGGCTCCCGTGATGCTCGTAAATCGACCGCGCCCGACAGTCTTGCCGGCGAGATCGCGCTCGATGACGAACGGTAGCGCGGCGTCAGCCTCTTCTGGAATCGCAGGGCGCGAGGCGCACGATGCAAGGGCGAAGGCGGCGACGACAGCGGCGAGAAATCTCATGACAGGCGGCCTTTCGGTTTTTTCACCATACGCGGCTGCAGCCCCGGCGGATGAGAATCCGCGCGCAAACCGCGCCTTTCGTGAAGGCTGACGAAATCGTCAGATTAAACGACCTTCATCGTTACGCGGATTTCATTGGTTAGCGTGCGCATTCACGCCGCATAGGGAGGCGACGCCGCATCGCTTCGCGGGCGGCGGTCAAAGCGCCCATCGATGAGGGGTCGCGCGGGCGCTTGTATCTGTAAACTGAAAGGACCCGACTGATGATGAAACTTACTCTGCTCGCCGGCGCATTCACGCTGGCCGCGGGCGCGGCGCTGGCAGGCGATGCGGACTTCAGCAAACTTGACGCCGACCGCTCCGGCGGGCTGTCGCTCGCCGAACTGAACGCCAAGATGGCCGACTTCACCGCGCAGGATTTCGCCGCCGTCGACGCCGACGGATCGGGCGACGTCAGCGAAGCCGAATACGCCGCGTGGAAGTCGACGAAGTCGCCGTCGAAAGATCCCTCGCAGCCGTAACAGCGACGCACAGCGTACTTGCACGGAACTGGAGCGCCCATTCAAACGGGCGCTCTTTTTACGCGGGAAGCTGGTAGCCTTTGAACTTCTTCCGCAGTTCCGTCTTCAGCACCTTGCCGGTCGCGCCGAGCGGAAGCTCCTTCACAAACTCCACGGCGTCCGGCCACGCGATCTTGTCGAGCTTTCCCTTGACGAAGTCGCGGATCTCTTCGGCGTTCGGCGTTTGCCCCTCGCGCGGCACGATGATGAGAAGCGGGCGCTCCTGCCATTTCGGGTGCGCGACGCCGATCACCGCGGCGTTGGCGACCGCCGGATGCATCATCGCCGCATTTTCGATGTCGATCGAAGAGACCCATTCGCCGCCCGTCTTGATGACATCCTTCGCGCGATCGGTGATCTGCAGATAGCCCTCGGCGTCGATGATCGCGACGTCGCCGGTGTCGAACCAGCCGTCTGCGGTCATCGCATCAGCGTTCGCCTTGAAGTAGGATTTGACGACCGACGGACCCCTGACCTGCAGACGCCCGTCGGAGACGCCGTCCGCAGGAAGCGCGTGTCCGTCCTCAGAAACGATGCGCATGTCGACGAAAGGAAGCGCGCGCCCCGCCTTCAGTTGATATTTGATCTTCTCATCCTGCGGCAATGCTGCGACATGGGGCGGCAGCACATTGACCGTTCCGATCGGGCTCATCTCCGTCATGCCCCACCCTTGCTGCAGTTCAATGCCGTGCCTGGCGAAACCGCGGATCAGCGCCTCCGGCAAGGCCGAGCCGCCGCACAGGCCCTTTTTCAGATACGGCAGCTTCACGCCCGTCCTTTCCATGTGCTGAAGCACCGCGAGCCACACCGTCGGCACGCCGAGCGAGTAATTGACCTTTTCGCTCGTGAAGAGCTCGCAGAGCGATTCCCCATCGAGTTTCGGGCCCGGAAACACCTGCTTGAGGCCGACCATCATCGCCGAATACGGCGTGTTCCACGCGTTGACATGGAACATCGGCACGACGGGGAGAATGACGTCGCCTTCCTTGCAGCCGAGGGCTGTCGGCAGACAGCTTGCAAAGGTCTGGATGACGCACGACCGGTGCGAATAGACGACGCCCTTTGGGTCGCCCGTCGTCCCAGAGGTGTAGCACATCGCAACGGCGGTGTTCTCGTCGAATTCCGGCCAGTCGATCTCCGTCGAATGGCCGGCGATCAGCGTTTCGTAGGGCTCATCGCCCGTTCCGGCCGCCTGCGCATGTTTTTCATCCGTAAGCAGAACGAAACGCCTTACGGTCTTCAGCTTCGGCCGCAGCGCCGAAACGAGCGGCGCAAAAGTCGTGTCGTAGAAGAGCCAGCCGTCCTCTGCGTGATTGATGACGAAAGAAGCGTTGTCAGGACCGAGGCGCGGATTGATCGTGTGCAGCACCGCGCCGAGCCCGCCGACCGCATAATACATCTCGAACTGGCGATAGGTGTTCCAGCCGATGACGCCGATGCGATCCCCGCGCTTGACGCCGGCGGCCTTCAGGGCGTTCGCGAGTTGGGCGATGCGCTGGTAACTGTCTGCGACGGTGTAGCGGTGGATCGGGCCTTCGACCGTGCGGGTGACGATCTCGGTCTTCCTGAAATTGCGGACAGCGTGTTTCAGGATTTCCGTCGTCAGCAGCGGACGGTCCATCATCAGGCCCTGCATGGCGTAGTTCCTCCCGGCGGTGTTGTTTGATGCGAGCGATTTGCTGAAACCTATCGTTTTTTCAAGGCCGTCGGTCAATTTCCGGCGTCTTTCCGGCGATCGCGGGCCGGACTAAGGTCCGCTGATGACCGATTCCCCTAAGCCCGCCGCGCTCGCCGGCGTCCGCGTCCTTGATCTTTCCCGCGTGCTCGCCGGCCCATGGGCCAGCCAGCTGCTCGGCGATCTCGGCGCGGAGATCATCAAGATCGAGCGCCCGGGCGCGGGCGACGACACCCGGGGCTGGGGGCCGCCGTTTCTGAAAAATGACGCCGGCGAAACGACGGATGCGGCCTATTTTCTGTCCGCCAACCGCAACAAGAAATCGGTCGTGATCGATATCGCGGCGCCGGAGGGGGCCGAACTTGTGCGGCGCATCGCCAAGACGAGCCATGTGCTGCTGGAGAATTTCAAGGTCGGCGGGCTGAGGAAATACGGCCTCGACTATGCAAGCGTCGCGAAGGTGAACCCCTCGCTCGTCTACTGCTCGATCACAGGTTTCGGACAGACCGGGCCTGATGCGCCGCGCGCCGGGTATGATTACATGATCCAGGCGATGGGCGGGCTGATGTCGGTCACCGGCCAGCCGGACGGATCGGCGGGCGCTGAACCGATGAAGGTCGGCGTTGCAGTCGCGGACCTGTTCTCAGGGATGTACGCGGCGACGGCGATCCTCGCCGCGCTTCGCCACTCTGAACGGACGGGCGAGGGCCAGCATCTCGATGTCGCGCTCTTCGACTGCCAGATCGCGATGCTCGCCAATCAGGCGTCGAACTTTCTCGTTTCAGGAAAGGCGCCCACGCGTCTCGGCAACGCGCATCCGAACATCGCGCCCTATCAGGTGTTTGAGACTGCGGACGGTTATATCGTCATAGCGGTCGGCAATGACCGCCAGTTTTCAGCTCTTGCGAAGGTGATCGGTGCCGCGGCGCTCGCCAGCGACGAACGCTACACGACAAACCGCGGCCGCGTCGCCGCGCGCGACAGTCTGATCGGCGAAATCGCGCCGCTGCTGCGCGAAAGGTCGACATCAGCCTGGCTGTCAGCGATGGAGGCGGCGGGCGTTCCCGCGGGTCCCATCAATTCGATCGACAAGGTCTTCGCCGAGCCGCAGGCGAAGGCGCGGGCGATGACATCTCCCGTCGCGCGCCGCGACGCGAAGGGCGTCTCGATGGTCGTTCATCCGGTGAAATACTCGGCGACGCCCGCCGTCGCAGACTTGCCGCCGCCGCCGCTCGGGTCGCACACATCGGCGGTGCTCGCAGAATTTTCGGACGCGGGCGAAATCGCGCGCCTGCGAGAGAAGGGCGTTGTCGGTTGATCGCCGGGCGTCATGTTGCCCAATCCGGCCTTGTACTTTAAAACGCAAAGAACGTAGTTTCGGAGTCGGTCGCCAGTGCAAGATTCGCTCAAGGACGCGCTCGCCGGCGAAGTCGCCTATGTGAAGGCGCTGGCGGAGGAAGGGCGCAACGCGCCGCTCGTCGGCGGCGTTCTGTATTTGATCTGGGGCGTAGTGATGGCGCTCGCCGCGCTCGGGACCTATGCCGGCGCCGCAGGCGCGATCGACCTGCCCTTCGTCGGCGGCCTGTGGTTCTGGGTCGCCGCTTTCATCATCGGCTGGTCCGCGAGTTTCTTTTACGGGGCGCGCAGCTCCGCAAAGCCGGGGGCGCTAACGGTCGGCAACAAGACGGCGCGCGCCGCGTGGATCGCGATCGGCGTCTTCATGTCGGCCTTCTGGATCGCCGCAATGGTCTTCAAGACGCGACTCGCCGGCGTCGGCTTCGAAACGCGATTTCTGTTCGGTCTGATGTTCCCGCTCGCCTTCGGGCTTTACGGCATCGCCTTTTTCGCGACGGCGGCGGCCGCGCGACTCGACTGGATGCGCGGCTTCGCGATCGCGTCCTGGATGTTTTCAGTCGCGGCGCTCTATTTCATCGGCGACGCGCGCCAATTTCTCGTCGGCGCCGCAGGGTCGCTGCTGTGCGCAGGGTTGCCCGGCCTGCTGCTGATGCGCCGCGAACCGTCAGAGATCGTTTGAACAGATGGCGCGGATAGACTTCGACTATCAGCGCATCGATGACGCGATCCACGGTCGCGTGCGGCTCGCGGTGATGGCGTTTCTGTCGGGCGCGGGCGAAGCGGACTTCGTCGAACTGCGCGACAAGGTCGGCGGCACCGACGGCAATCTGCTCATTCACCTCCGGAAGCTCGAAGAAGCCGGCTACATCGCCCTCGAAAAGACGAAGGGACCGGTCGGCAAGGCGCGAACGATCTGCCGCCTGACGGCGCAAGGCCGTCAGGCCTGGATCCGCTACATCAAGCGAATTGAAGCGTTGATCGACGCCGGCTCCAAGGCTTAATCGCGCCGCGTGATTTCCGGACGTGATCCCCTTCCGGCGCCGGGGCCGTTGAGGATGCGCATCACGATCCACACCGGAACGACGATCGCCGCGCCGAAGAGCAGGTAGGTGAGGAGGTTTCCAACGATCTCGCCGACGGAGTCGCCGAGCCAGCCGAGAACGCCCCGGAAGAAATCGAAAACCCCGCTCCAGAATTCCCGGGGCGAAACGCCCCAGAAAGCGAGAAAAGCCCCGACGATCACGCTCGCGATGATCAGTTTGATCGCCGTGCGCCGAGGCTGCGGCCCGATGACCCTGCGTCCCAAATCATTATCCGTCATGATCGTCTGAATCCGGCTTAAGCGACGTCAGACAATCCTAGACCATAGCGTCGCGGGGTCAAAGCGTCCGCGCCCTTGTTTGCTCATGGGCGCCGGACCGTCATCCGGATGCGGCTAATCGTCGGTGATCGGCTCGTCTTCCAGCCAGCGATTGATGCTCGTCACTTCGCAGTTGACCGCATCGCCGTAGCTTGAGGTGAAAACCAGGCTGTCGCCCGGTTTTACGCAGGCGCCGCCGTTCTCCGCGGCGATCTTTTCCGCAAAGATCATCACATTCGGCGTGCACTGGCCCTTGAGATGAAAAAAGGCGCGGCCGTCTTCCACGGTCGCGATCATGAGATTATCGCGCGAGTCATAGGTTTCGAGATCGGCGGGCGCTTTCAGGCACGCCTCGCTGAGCGCTTCGCCCATGCTCGGATCGTCGAGTTCGAATTCGACGACGGGCGCCGGCGGCGGAGGCGGCGCTTCTTTCTTTTTCTTTTCGCGCGCAAGCGCTGGAGACGCCGCGACAAGCGCGGCGCAAACAACATGGGTCAATTTCATACGAAGGGCGCCCTCAAAGCAAGGCTCGTCGCGGCGGCGCTTCCCCCCTGCCAGCGCACGGACAAGCGGCGCGTCTTTTGCGCCGCTTTTTGCGCCGTCGCAAGGAAAAAATGATTCCCTTACGGAGGATTAGTCGGCCGGAGTTCCGCCGCCGCCATCCTTGCCATTCGCGGCTTTCGGGTCCCAGCGGTGAATTTCGACGATGATGCAACGAGTTGCGTTCGGGAATCGGAAATCGCCGAACGCGGAGTCGCTGAAGACAAGCGCGTCGCCGCGCCGAATGCAGCCGCCGCGCGGGCGTTCGTCAATCGCCACCGACTGCGCGAACCGCAGGGCGTTGTAATTGCACGCGCCCGTCAACGTCGTCTTGTACCAGTCATTGACGCCGCGCTCGAGAAGGACCGCGTCGTCTTCATCGTCGATGGTTTGAAAGTTGGTGATGTTCCGCGAAAAGCAGATCCGGTCGACTTCCTCGCCAAGGCGAGGGTCGGCGTCCGCCGCCGGTTCG
>CAZGXT010000079.1:0-13137 GCA_964529675.1 uncultured Caulobacterales bacterium | reverse complement strand
GAGCTGTTTTCCGCCGCGCGCGCCGAATTCAAGCACATGGAGTATTTCTACTTCCACAACTGCCTTTACGATTTCGTGTGGAAGGACAACCGGCGGCGCTGGTCCGACAAGACGCCGACCTGGGACGTGCTCCACAAGTACCCGCACGACTACAAGGTCATCTTCGTCGGCGACGCCTCCATGAGCCCCTACGAGATCACCATCCCTGGCGGGTCGGTCGAATATTTCAACGAGGAGCCGGGCGCAGTCTGGATGGAGCGGGTGACGCGCGTCTATCCGAGCGCCGTCTGGCTCAATCCGCTGCCGAAGAAGCAGTGGGATTATTCCGGATCGGTGAGGATGATCCGCGATCTGATGGAGAACAGGATGTATCCGCTGACGCTCGAAGGCCTCGACATGGCGATGACGGAGCTGCGGCGCTAAACCCGGCGGTTGTCGTAGGCGGCGGCGAGCCGCTTTTCGATCTCCGCAACGGGATGATTGACGAGATCGATGTCGGTCTCGAACACGATCTTCTCCCTCACTCTCGGCGTAAACGCCTCCCGAAGCGCGCCGAGCGTCGACGGCGGCGCTGCGATCGCGAGCCGGTCGAAGGAACCCGCAGCAGCCGCCTTGTCGAGGGCGGCCGCGAATTTCGCAGCGAAGCGATCTTCCGCTAGCTGATGAAAATCCTTCACCTCGAACGCGGCCCTGCGGACTCCGCCGGCGCGGCCGTCATTCATGCGCCCGGCCCGGTCAGCCCCTTGCTCGCGTGACGGGGGGTTTTCGATTTCATCGACGCCGATCACGGCGAGGTTTGGCCGAAGCATGCTGCCTATGTTCTCAAAGAGCAGCGCCTTGCGGCCGTCGGCGACAGCGACCCACATTTGGGGCATCAGGAAGCTCCCGGATCAGAAATCGACACCGCGGAACGCCTAGGGATTCGATCAGGCGGCGCGGCCGATCAAGACGCGTGCATAGTCTGCGGCGGACGCTGAGAGGTCAACGATCGATTTCAGCGCCGCAGCGCGTTGCTCGGACGAGGCCTCGGTCAACTGTTCCGCCCGCTCGGCGGCCTCGCCCAGCGCCCAGGCGCCGACGCCGCGCGCTGCGCCCTTCAACGTATGAGCGGCGAGATACCAGGCCTCAGCGTCCATCGACGGGCTCATCTGCCCAGCAACGGTTTCAAGCTGCTCCCGAAAGATTCCAAGAACCTCAGAGAGCAAGGCCGCGTCGCCGAACACATAACGGTTGAGATGGTCGAGATCGATTGGCGCGCTCATGGCTTATTCTCCCAGCAGAGTGCGGGACGATAGGCGCGAAAATCTTAGCGAGCGTTAAGGCTCAGCGTTGGGGCGTTTCGGGGACCGGGGCGGGGTCAGCCGCCGGCTCTTGCACCGGCGCCACCTCTGAACCGGGCGCGGCGGCATCGGCCGAAGCAGTGTCGGGGTCGGCGGGCGCCGGCTCCGCGGGAATTTCCGCCAGCGTCGCGGCAGCGTCGTCTGGCGTAACTTCCAAAGCGTCGGGCGTCGTCTCTCCCTCAATGATGACAGGGACATCGAGGGTATCGACGGCAGGCTGTTCAACCACCAAGTCGTCTGCGGGATCGGCCTCGATCGCGGCGCCCACGGCTTCCTCAATAGGGCCCGCGGGGGCGGCGTCGCCCGGCCTGGCGCCCGTTAGCCGCATTAGGCCGATAATGACGGCAAGCGCCACCAGAATGATCAACAGGATTCTCAGCATGGTCCCCTCGACTGCGAATTTCGGCTGGCGGCCGCCGCGGTTTCCGTTTCTCTTATCGGAATCGGCGCCGCCTCGGCAACCGCGCGGCCTTAATTCCCCTTAACTTCGCTTGCGGCCGATCGGCGGCCCCCGGTATCCAAGGGGCCTGAAACCCAAGGAGATCAGCGCCATGGCGGACGACGCCCTGTTCATCGGCAAGGGGGAGAACCCGCAGCACCTTTCGCTGAAATACGCCAACCGCCACGGCCTCATCGCGGGGGCGACCGGAACCGGCAAGACAGTGACCTTGCAAATTCTCGCTGAGGGCTTTTCGCGTGCGGGCGTTCCGGTCTTCGCCGCCGATGTCAAAGGCGACCTGTCGGGCATCGCGGCGCCCGGCGACATGAAGGACTTCCTTGTCGCCCGCGCTCAGAAAATCGGACTTGAAGGCTACGCGCCGGAAGCCGCGCCGGTCGTCTTCTGGGACCTCTTCGGCGATAAGGGCCATCCGATCCGCGCGACGGTGTCCGAGATGGGTCCGCTGCTGCTCGCGCGCCTCCTCGATCTCAATGAAACGCAGGAAGGCGTTCTCACCCTCGCCTTCCGCGTCGCCGATGACGAGGGTCTGCTTCTGCTCGACCTCAAGGATTTGCGGGCGCTCCTCATCGACATCGGCGAGCGCGCAGACGAGTTGACGCTTAAGTACGGCAACGTCGCCAAAACCACGATCGGCTCCATCCAGCGCCGCCTGCTGACGCTCGAAGAACAGGGCGGAGAAAATTTTTTCGGCGAGCCGGCGCTTGATCTCAATGACTTCGTCCACGTCGATCGCGACGGGCGCGGCGTCGTCAACATCCTTGCGGCGGACCGGCTGATGCAGTCGCCGAAGCTCTACGCGACATTCCTGCTGTGGATGCTGTCGGAGCTCTTTGAGGAAATGCCGGAGATCGGCGACCCTGAGAAACCGAAGCTCGTTTTCTTTTTTGACGAGGCGCACCTCCTCTTCGCCGACGCACCGAAGGCGCTGTTGGAAAAGATCGAACAGGTGGTGCGCCTCATCCGCTCAAAGGGCGTCGGCGTCTATTTCGTGACGCAGAACCCGCAGGATATTCCGGACCGCGTATCAAGCCAGCTCGGTGCGCGCATCCAGCATGCGCTGCGGGCCTTCACCCCGAAGGAGCAGAAAGTCATCAAGACCGCGTCGGAGATGTTTCGTCCGAACCCGGCCTTTTCAACGCTTGAGGCGATCACCGATCTCGGCGTCGGCGAGGCGCTCGTTTCGACGTTGGAGGCGAAGGGCGCGCCGTCGATGGTCGACCGCACGCTCATCCGGCCGCCCGCCTCTCGCCTTGGACCTTTGACCGATGAAGAGCGGCGCGAGATCGTCCGCCGCTCGGCGCTCGGCAAACGCTATGACAAGTCCGTCGACCGGGAATCCGCTTTTGAAATTCTCGAAGCGCGCGCCGAACGACTCACGAAACAGGAAAAACGGGATGCGGAAAAAGCCGTGAAGACCAGGCCCGCCCCTCGCCGGTCGAACCGCCAGTCAGTCGGCGAAGCGGCGGTGAAATCGGCTGCACGCACTTTTTCGAGCATGCTGGTTCGCGAACTAGGGCGCGGCCTGTTCGGCGGGATCAAACGGCGCCGATAGCCGGCGGCGTTGCAGGGGGTTAACAAATTGTCACGGACCCAGTGGAGACTTCGGTAACAGGTCGTTCTTCAAATTTGACCGGCAGGAAACGGAGCCATTCCATGTCAGCTCGCACTTTCGGCGCCCTTGCCGGCACCATGGTGATTGCAGCGTGTTCGGGCGGCGGCTCAAATCCCCCGCCCGCGAACGGGGCCCCTGTCTTTTCCTCGCCCGCCGCCGTTTCCGTCCCGGAGAATACCGCCAGCGCTTTCTATACGGCCGCCGCCGTCGATCCGGAGGGCTCGGCGATTTCCTTTTCGCTTTCGGGCGGGGCCGATCAGGCCCGCTTCTCGATTTCGGGCGCCGGCGCGCTCAGTTTCATCTCGCCGCCGAACTTCGAGAGCCCTGCGGACGCCAATGGCGACAATGTCTACGAAGTCACGATCCGCGCGAGCGACGGTTCGGCGGCGTCAACGCTCGCCCTACGCGTCACCATCACCGATGCGACTGAGCCCTTCCGCATACGCCGCATCGCTTCGGGGCTTAACCAGCCCCTCTTCCTATTGGGACGCGGCGACGGTTCGAACAGGGTCTTCATCGTCGAGAAGGCGGGCCAAGTCGAAATACTGAATCTCTCAACCGGGCTCCTTAACCCAACGCCGTTTCTCGATATCACCTCGTCAGTCGACGCCAGCGGCGAACAGGGGCTTCTCGGCATGGCGCTCGCGCCGGATTTCGCGACGAGCGGCGTCTTTTATGTGCATCTCAACAATCTCGCCGGTGATACCGAGATTCGCCGCTATCGCACGCAAACCACCAATCCCGATCTCGCCGACCTCTCTACCGCCGACATAATTCTCACCGCCGATCAGCCGGCGGCGACAAATCACAAAGGGGGCTGGATCGGCTTCGGCCCCGGCGACCTCCTCTACATCGCGCTCGGAGACGGCGGCGGCTCCAACGACCCCTTCGGCAACGGGCAGAACCGCAACACCCTGCTCGGTGCGATTTTGCGCATCGATCCGTCAGCGGACGGTTTTACGAGCGATCCGTTGCGCGACTACGCGATCCCGTCGTCCAATCCCTTCGCGGGCGGCGGCGGCGCGCCGGAGATCCTCGCAATCGGTCTGCGCAACCCATTCCGGGCGAGCTTTGACCGGACGACCGGAAACCTGTTCATCGGCGACGTCGGCCAGGGCGCGATCGAAGAGATAGACCTCATCCGGCCGAGCGACTTCGGGCTCAATTTCGGCTGGCCGATCCTCGAAGGCACGCGGGTCAATCAGTCGGGCTCGACCGCGGGCATGACGCCGCCCATTGCGGAATATGCCCACGGCTCAGGTCCGCGCGAAGGCAATTCCGTCACAGGCGGCTATGTCTACCGCGGGCCCGTTGACGCGGTGCAGGGACAATATGTGTTCGCCGACTTCGTCAGCGCCAATGTCTGGTCCTTCGCCGCCTCGTCGGCCGTGCAAGGAACGACGATTCCTTCTTCGGCGTTCGCCATTCAGACGGCCGCCTTCGCGCCCGATATCGGCACGCTGAACAATATCGCGAGTTTCGGCGAGGACGACGCCGGCAACCTCTTCATCGTCGGCATCGACGGCGAAGTGTTCCAGCTGGAGCGGCTGTGATCAGTTCCTGATCGCGGCTTCGAATGCTTCTTCCGTGACCGGATAGCCGAGATCGTCCGGGATCGTCAGGAAAAGCGCGCCGTCCTTCTCGCGCGGCTGCGGCATGATGGGCCGGACCGGACGGCGTCGCGCATGATCGAGCGCCGCCGCGGTCGACGAGGAAAGGCCCAGCAACTCAATGTTGCGGGCGGTCGGAAAGATTATCTTGCGCTCGCCTGACGCCCGTGCGGCGAGCGCTGCTTCGGGTGAAATCCAGAGCGCTTCCGTCGCCTCGTCGCCGTCCTCCGACACGACCTGCCCTTCTGGAAAGGCGGCGGCGAAGAACAGCGTGTCGAAACGCTTGTGAAGTCCTGGCGGCGCGATCCAGTGCGCAAACAGCGTCAGATCGTCAGCTGCGAGCTTCAGTCCGTGACGGCGCACCAGCGTCAGGAACAGCGCATCGTCGCGTTCGACATTGGCGCGCCAGGGCCCAAGCGCGGCGACGTCATCGGCGTCGAGGACGGCGCCCCCCGGCCCGCGCGCGAGGAGGACGCCCGCCTCCTCGAACGCCTCGCGCACGGCGGCCACCTGCGCAGCGGCAAGCGCGGGGTCGCGCGCAAGACCCGTCGCATAATCCGACCACAGAGGATCGGCGTCGCCCGGATCGACCCTCCCGCCCGGGAAAACCAGCGCCCCGCTCGCAAAGGAAGAGCGCTCGGCGCGCGCAATCATCAGCGCCTCGAACCGCGGCTCATCACGCAGGAGGATCACGGTCGCCGCTGGTATTGGCGCATCAGTGGTCATGGGAAGGTCTTCTTCTCCGGCGCCGGCGGTCGGCCGTAACGGGCGCCGGTCGTCCTGACTGCGAGATAGCCGCCGAGCGCCGCCGCAGGCGCTGATGCGAGCATCATCCACACCGGATGCGGAAAGGCGCTGAAATTCGTGATTGCAAAGAGCAGTATGGTCGCCGCGACGACCCACGACGCCGGCGCCCAGCGCTTCGCAATCAACGACGCGATGACGCCGCCGCCAAACGCCGCCATGAACCATCCGATGACCACAGAAGCCTTCGTACCGAACGAGAGGCTGGCGATCGCCTCTCGCATGGTCGGGTCAAAGCCGGCAGGGATGGGGAAGAGACCATGCGAAAGCCGCTCGACCAGAAAGACGATCGCAGCGCCCGCGAGCACACCGAAAAGTACGGACAAGACAGATCGCAGCATTGTCTCAAGTCCCTTCCCGCTTTGGCGCCGCTAACGCGCTGGCGAGCATCATTATGGCGGCGAGGATGACCACGCCAGCGACAAGCCAGCGCAGCGCATCGAGCGGCAGCTCCTTTACCATGAGAGCCGCCAGCAAGACCGCCGGTACGCCGCCAAGCGCAAAGCCGAGCACGAGCGCCGGATCGAACCGGCCGCGCGCAATGAACTGCAGGCTGGCTGCCGGCATCAGGAAGGCGCAGGCCCCCATCATGATGGGAAAAGCGCCGCGCGGATCCATCCCGAGGAGGCTGAGCGAAATCAACGACGGCGCATAAAGCCCGACCCCAAGCGACATCAGCGCGCCGAAAAGAAAATGAAGGACGACGGCAGCGACGAAATATGGCCCATGAAGCGCCAACGCATCGCCCCCGCCTGGCGTCAGGCCGAAATTGCGCATGACGAAGAGCCCTGCAGCGGCGAGCAGCGCAAAGCCCATGCCGAGCCTTATCGCCCTCACCGGCAGCCGAGAGACGACCCGCGCGCCGATCATCGCGCCCCCGACAGCGCTGGCGATGCAGGCGATCAGCAGTGTCACGCTCACTTTCACGATGGCGATGAAGATGAGCGCCTGTGCAATAGTCGGCAGCGCGTGGCCGACATTCAGCGTACCGGGAATGTCTTCGTCGGCGCCGAGCTTTAAAACCTTCACCACGGCGGTCGTCGGCGCGAAGGAGCCGATGCCGAGCGTGTCGAAGAAGTTCGCAACGGCGCCGATGACGACTGCGGGAAGCGTCGTGCGCGTCTTGGCGCCGATCGCCTGCAGATGCGCGAACCAGCGGACGCCTAATAACAGCGCCGCCGCAACGAGCGCTGCTTGAATGACGAGTACGATCATCGGCGAGGCATCTAATTCGCCTGCGCTTCTTTCGCCTCGATCCACGCCTCGACATGCGCGGTCAGCGCGGCGAGCGGAACCGCCCCGTTCTCAAGGACCTTCGCGTGAAACTCCTGAATGTCAAAGCTCGGCCCAAGGCGGCGCAGCGCTTCCGACCGCAGCCGCATGATCTCAAGCCCGCCGGTGTCATAGGCGGTGAGCTGTCCCGGCAGCGCGGCGACGCGGTCGAGCAAGATCTCGGCGCTCTCGTCAGTGAAGCGACCTGATTCGATTACGAACGCCTTCACCTGATCGTTGGTCCAGCCATTGGCATGAAGGCCGGGATCAGCGACCATGCCGCGTGCAGGCCAGGCCCGCCGCGACACCGCCCCGTAGCCGGTTGCGTAGAGCCCCGCCTCCTCCGCGAGCATCTCCGCATAGCGCGCCCAGCCCTCGATGAAGGCGGTCGAGCCGAGCAGGCGCGTGACCGGATGCAGCCCCTCGATCGAGGCCGCGCTCGCTATCTGCAAATGATGGCCGGGCCAGCCTTCATGGACGGCGACGATCTCGGCCTCGCCGCGCGTCTGCTCGGCCCAGTTGTCGGTTGCGATGCGGTACGTCGCCGGTCCCTCCGCCAGAGGCTTCGGTTCGTACCGGGAAGATTGACCAGTGCCTTTCAGGTTTGCAGGAAAGGGCTCGACGACCATTTCCTGTTCCGGGAGCCTGGCGAACATCGGCGCTGTTTTCTCCTTCGTCACCGGAATGAGCGCACGCGTCCAGTCGACCAGCTCCTGTTCTGACGAAAACCGGTTTTCCTTGACTCCCTTCAGGCGAACAAGAATTTCGGAAAAGTCTTCCGATCCTGTCAGCGCGGCGCCGCGTTCAATGACGGCGAGCCGGTTCGCTTCGACCGTTTCGTTGCCGCGGGCGAAGGTGTTCTCGGCGCCGATCTCGGCCGTATGATAACTGCGTAAAAGCGCTTCATAGCAGGCGGCCCCGTTCGGCGTCGCCGCGATCGATAAATCATCGCGCGCTTCAGGAAGATACTCATCGCGAAGGAAGTCACGATAGCCGCTGATCGCAGGTAACATTTCTTCCGCAGCGAGAGCTTCGATCGCTTTGGTGAAAGTCGCGTCGCCCTCTACGCGGTTTGCAAAGGACAGGAATGGCAAGTCGCCCGGACCCGCTGAGACGATGCGGTCAAGCTGCGTGATGACGCGGGCAACGACGCGTTTGGGCGCCGAGTATCCCGCGGCAAGGCCTGCGCGCAGGTTTGCTTCCTCTTGCGAGAGAAAAGCGGGCAGTCGGCGCCAGCGCGCCAGCGCCTTCGCCCGGTCAACTGTCGTTTCGACAGGCTGGGCGTCCGCGACTTGCATGAAGCCAATCTGCCAGCCCCCCATATGATTGATATTAGCGAGATGAGCCTGACAGATGCGCAGCCCTTGCGACGCGGCGATCGCCTCCTTCAGAGTCCAGTAGGTCACCCAGTCAGCGCGCGCTTCCAGCGACGCTGGATCAATTTGCGCTAGCGCGGCGCCCAGACGATCCTCGGTCGCGCGAAAGGCTGTAAGGGCGCGGGGGGAATTGTTCTCGATCGCCGCATCGTCAGCCTCGATAACGTCACGGGCGCCGGCGTAAATGACCGAAAATGGAGAGACCTCCAGGATCGCTTCCAGGTATCCGTCGGCGACCGCCCTCACCTCTTCGCCCGCGGTGTCGGCCGGCGCCCTTCCGGCATCGCCGCATCCGCCAGCGGAAAACGCTGCTGCAGCGATCAGCAAGACCGCCGCTCGATTTTGTTTCCCCATTGCTCCCTCATTGCTTCAGACTGAATGGCGTGAAGTCTGTCTCCCGGTCAAAGACATCAACGCCCTCCGCTCGTTTCATCATCGCGACAAAGCGCGAGGTGACGGGCACAAGCACCGCTTCCCACGCCACCTGCAGCGCATAATTGGTCGCCGCAACCGTGAGTATGAGTTCTGGCTTCCAGACGCCGAAGAAGGCCGCGGGATAGAAGATGAGCTTGTCTACTCCCTGACCCGCCGCCGTAGACGCGATCATCCGCAGCCAAAGGTTCTTGCCTTCCGACGCCACCTTCATGCGCGCGAGAACATAGGCGTTGACGAACTCGCCCGCCCAGATCGCGAGACAGGAGGCGGCCACGATGCGCGGGGCCTGCCCAAAGTTAAGCGCGAAGGCCTCCTGCCGCGTGATACCGCCGATATCAGTGTTCCAGTCCGGCGCGGGCGGTATCCAATTGACGAACGCCGCCATGCCGGCCGCGAAAGCCGCAGCGGTGACGCTCGCCCAGAAGACGCGCCGCGCCCGTGAATA
The DNA here is from genome assembly GCA_964529675.1 of uncultured Caulobacterales bacterium. Classification (GTDB taxonomy): domain Bacteria; phylum Pseudomonadota; class Alphaproteobacteria; order Caulobacterales; family Parvularculaceae; genus Amphiplicatus. Next base: position 3,783 of record CAZGXT010000079.1, on the reverse strand, counting down.
GCCATAGACCTCCGTCAGAACGTCGCCCGCGATATAGGAGAATGGAAAGAACAGGACGCCGGCCCCGAAAGAAAGTCCGGCGACCGCCGCGACCTTGCCCGCTCCGATGAGGTTTGAGCAGACAAGGACAACGCAGGACGCCGCCATCACGAATTCGAAGTAGCGAAAGCGATGCGCGGAAAGCGCGTCGGCCCGTGTCAGCTTTTCAAGCGTCATTCAGCGGTCTCGCCCGTCCAGCCCGGCCCCCGCACGACGCGCCCGGCCCTCGCGCCGGTATGCGCGCCGTCCGTCACGGTCAGAACGCCGTTGACGAAGACATGCGCGACGCCTGTGCTGAGCTGGTGCGGTCTGTCATAGGTCGCCTTGTCCCCGATCGAATCGGGGTCAAACACGACGATGTCGGCGAAGGCCCCTTCCTTGATCCGTCCGCGATCCTTGATGCGCAGACTGTCCGCCGAAAGGCTGGTCATGCGACGGATCGCCTCTTCAAGCGGGATCACCTTCTCCTCGCGGACATATTTGCCGAGCAGCCGCGCGAACGTACCGTAAGCGCGTGGATGCGCGTTGGACTCAAGGAATACGCCTTCCGGCGAATAGGCGCCTTCATCCGAGCCGAACATCAGGTGGGGCCACGCGATATTTCGGCGGATGTTGTCTTCGGACATCAGAAAAAACGCTGTGTCGACGCGACTGTCATCCTCAATGACGAGGTCGATAATCGTGTCTTCAGCGCTCTTGCCGCGCGCCATTGCGACTTCGGCGAGCGTTTTGCCGGTCAAGGGCTTCAACGCATCGCTCTTGAAGCCGATAAGCAGCACGTTCTGCGCGCCGCCGGCGAGTTGCATGAGATTCTCCCAGCCTTCCGTCGGGGCGCGCATCTCCTTGATGACGCGTTTGCGGATCTTTGGATCCTTGAGGCGCGCGACCCAGGCGTCATGCCCGCCTTCCTGAACCCAGGGCGGCATGGTGGCGTAGAGGCCGGTCGCGCCCGCCGTATAGGTGTATATGTTCGCGGTGACATCGACGCCGTCTGCGCGCGCGGCGTCAAGCTTTGCAAGGCCCGCAGCGCTCTTGTCCCAGTTCGATCGGCCCGCCGGCTTCAAATGATAGATTTGCGCATGCGTATCGGCGGCGCGCGCGATGGCGATCGTCTCATCGATCGCCTCGAGATAGCGATCGCCCTCCGAGCGCATGTGCGCGATGTAGCCGCCGCCGAATTCGGCCGCGGCCTTCGTCAAGGCGATCAATTCATCCGTCTTTGCATAAAACGCCGGCGCATAGATCAGCGAGGCGCCGACGCCGAGCGCGCCTTCGCGCATCGCCGCGCGGACGAGCTCCTCCATGCGGAAAAGTTCGGTCTGCGTCGGCGCGCGATCCTCATAGCCGAGCTCGTGAATACGCACCGTCGTCGCGCCGACATAAGAGGCGACGTTCGGGGAAACCCCTCTTGTCTCAAGATGGCCGAGATATTCGCCAAGCGTCGTCCACGCGATGTCGAACTTGATGTCGCCTTGCCTTTTGACGCTCTCGGCCTTCATGGCGTCATTGAGCGGGCCCATCGACCATCCCTCTCCGAAGACCTCGAGCGTCACGCCCTGCAATAGGTCGCTCTCGCCGCGCCCGTCCTCGATCAGCGTTTCCGTCGCCCAGCTGAGGACGTTGATGAAGCCCGGCGCGACCGCTTGGCCGCTGGCGTCGATGACGCTCCCGGCTTCAGCGCCGGAGAGATCCCCGACCGCCGCGATCCGGTCGCCGGCGATCGCGACATCGGCGACGACGCCTGCCGTCCCTGTACCGTCATAGACCGTCCCGCCGCGGATGATCGTTTCATACCGCGGCGCGCTGGTGCAGCCCGCGAGCGCCGACACGGCGAGCGAAAAAAGGAAAGACCGTCCGACCATCTGGTGCGCCCCTCTGTGATCATCGACCCTAACGCGGTTCGCGGCCCGGCGTCAGTCCTTCGGCCGCCGATCGGTCAGCGCCTTTATGACGCCGCGGAGCGTGCGCACTTCGCCCTCGGTAAGGCCCGCGCGGGTCAGCGCCGCCCGGATCTTCCGCTGCTGAACAGGCCGCTTTTCTTCCGGATAGAAGTATTTCTGCCGGTCGAGTTCTGCGAACAAGTGGTCGACAAGCCCCTCAAACTGTTCCTTCGTCGCCGCCGGCGCCAAATCAAGATCGGCGGGCGGCGGCGCATACCCGGCCGCTTTCGCCCATTCATAGCAGAAAACGCAGGCCGCCTGCGCCAGGTTCAAGGATGCAAAGGCGGGGTTTACCGGAATCGATACGATCACATCAGCGCGTGCGACGTCGTCGTTTGAGAGGCCGGCGCGTTCAGGCCCAAGCAGCAGCACGCAGAACTCACCCTGCTCAATGCGCGCGCGCATGGCGCATGCCGCCGCCTCAGGTGACATCACCGGAGTCAGAGACTCGCGTGGACGCGCCGTCATCGCGGCGACGAACTGAGCGCCAGCCAGCGCCTCGGCCGTCGTTGCGGCGAGCGCCGCCGCCTCGACGACGCGCGCGGCGCCTGACGCCATGGCGACCGCCTTCTCGTTCGGCCAACCGTCGCGCGGCGCGACGAGGCGCAAATCGGTCAAGCCGAAATTGAGCATCACGCGAGCCACTGCGCCGATATTTTCGCCAAGCTGCGGCGCGACGAGCACGATCGCCGGCGCTGGCCGGTCGATATGCGCGTCGCGCCCGGGCCTGAGTTTGAGATTGGCCGGCATGCGTCAGTCAGCGGCCCTTCGCCCATGTCCCGTGAAAGCCTGCCGGCACGCGCTGGGGCAATTGCACGCGAGCAATGGGCGGGCCGGCGAAGTTACGGGCGTCGATAATCCGCGCTTCCGAACGCCCCTCGCTGTCAGTTGTAAAACTAACGACGTAGCCGTCGTCTTCGCCTGTTGACCCGCTGCGCGGCGCGAAAGCGGACTCCGAGCCGTAAACGCCCCGCTCGAAATCGTGCTGGTCGAAGCGTCTTTTCGTAAGGTCGTATTTGCGCAGCGCCGAATAGCGTTGCAGCACGTGGTCGTCCATGACGACATGATAGCTCCAGCGCGATTTGCGTCCCGTGTAATCGAGATTGACGACGGGAAACTCGGACAGCGCGTCGTCGAGCTGCATTTCTGTTCCAACACCCGTTTTCATGTTCATCCGCCAGAGGAACGGCTGCGCGCGCAGCGCCAGGACCGTCACCATCGGGGCATAATGTCCATAGGCGGCCGGATCGGGCGCAAAACCGTTCGGGACCATCTTGCAGGCCGCCATGACGACCTCGTCGCCTTCCTCCCACGCATTGATGACGTGGTAGACGTAGCAGGTCGAAAACTCGAACCATCTGACAGCCCCGCCCTTTCGCGGCGCGACGCCAAAGCGCGTCGGCTGGTTCGCAACATGGATCTGCCACATCCGGTTGCGGATCGCGCTTTCGGAGAAAATCACTGGCAGGTCATGGAGGATCACGTAATTCTCCGTGAGCCCCATATCGTGCGGCAGGCGGGGTCCCGGGAGATCAACCTCCTGAAACTGCGTCAGCCGCCCTTCCGCCGACACCGTGCCGTAGGACATTTTGGGTTCGTAGAGAGCGTAATCGAAAAACACGAATTCGCCAGTGACGGGGTCGACCTTCGAATGCGCCGAGACGTTTTTCGGCAGCTTGCCGCCGAAGGTCTCGGTACGGACGGTCTCCAACGTTTCAAGGTCCATCGCGACCGGCTGGCCGGAGATGTACCAGAGCGCCAGCAGGCGTCCGTTATGAACGACGATATCGGTATTGGCGGTGTC
>CAZGXT010000078.1:0-13226 GCA_964529675.1 uncultured Caulobacterales bacterium | reverse complement strand
GCCCCCAAATTCCGCCGCCGGTCCGAGGCGCGGCCTGATGAGATCCTTGATGCGGCGCTCGCTGTCTTCGGGGAGAAGGGGTTCGACCCGGCGCGGATGGACGACATTGCCGCCGCCGCCGGTGTGTCGAAAGGGGCGCTCTATCTCTATTTCGAAAGCAAAGAGGCCGTTCTCAAAGGCCTCATCAAGCGCGAGGTGGCGCCGGTTGCGGCGCGGGTGCACGCGCTCGCCGAAAGCGGCGCCAGCGACCCCGCGGGCGCGCTGCGCCTCATCCTCAGCGCTGCGTCACAGATGACTGAGGCGCCGGGGTTCGCCGCGACGCCCCGTCTTGTCCTTTCCATCGCGGCGCGTTTTCCAGAGATCGGCCGATATTACCGCGAGCATGTCGTCGATGTCGGCCTCAACGCGATCGAGACGCTGATTGCGAAGGGCGCCGCCGCCGGCGTCTTCCGCGCGGTCGACGCGCGCGCCGCGGCGCGCATGGTGATGGGGCCTGTCCTGGTGAAGGCCCTTTACGTCCACATACTCGGCGGGCAACCAGATAAGGACGCCGCCGCGCGCGCCGATGCGATCGCCGGCATTCTCTTCAAGGGGATCGCGGCGTGAAGCGCGCGCCCCTGATCGGTCTTCTGTGTCTTGCCGCCTGCAGCGGCGACGAGAGCGCCTCGCTGACCGGCTATGTCGAGGCGGAGCTTCTTTACATCGCGCCGCAGGACGCAGGCCTCGTAAGTACGCTAAGTGTTCAGGAAGGCGACCGCGTGGCCGCCGGCGCGCCGCTGTTCGCCCTCGACCCGGCGCGGATGTCGATTGCGGCCGAGCAGGCGGTCGCCGCCGCTGAAAGCGCCGAGGCGCGCGCCGACGATGACGGCGCGATGGCGCAACAGATCGCGGAAGCGGAAGCGGCGTTGCGGCTAGCCGAACAGACTTTTCGGCGCTCGCGAGACCTCGTCAAGGACGGCGCCGTTCCGCGCGAGAAATACGACGCCGACGCGGCGGCGCTTGCGTCCGCGAAGGCGCGGCTCGACCGCGCCCGGGCGGAGCGCGACGCCATGCAAGGGGAATTTCAGTCGATGACCGCAGCGGCGCGGCTGGCCGAGCGGCGGCTGGCGGACCTGAAGACGGCGGCGCCGGCGGCAGGCGTCATTGAGCGCATCTATCGCCGTCCCGGAGAAGTCGTCGCCGCCGGCGAACCTGTGGTGGCGCTGCTGCCGCCTCAAAATCTGAAGCTTCGTTTCTTCGCACCCGAGCCGCTGCTGGCGAAAATGCAGATTGGCGCGACGGTCGCTTTCGCCTGCGACAGTTGCGCGCAAAACCGCATGGCGAGAATTTCTTTCATTGCTTCCGAGCCGCAATTCACTCCGCCCGTCATCTATTCGATCGGCGAACGCGAGAAGCTGGTCTTTCTCGTCGAGGCGCGCCCTTACGATCCGTCGGGCCTGCGCCCCGGCCTTCCGGTCACGGTCGAGCCGCCGCGATGAACGGCGAAGCGGTCATCGACGTCAAAGGCCTGACAAAGAAATTCAGCGGGCGGACGGTCGTCGACCATTTCGACCTCAAGGTGCCGAAGGGCGCGATCTACGGATTCCTCGGCCCCAACGGTTCCGGCAAGACGACGACGATCCGCATGGTCTGCGGCCTGTTGAAGGCGGACGCGGGCGCCGGGACCGTCCTCGGCTTCGACGTCATCAGGGAAAGCGACCGCATCAAGGAGCGTGTCGGCTACATGACGCAGCGGTTCTCGCTCTACGGGGACCTTTCGATCCGCGAGAATCTTGAGTTCATCGCCCGCCTGTACAGCCTCGACGATTTGAACGATCGCGTCGAGGCGTCGCTGAAGTCGCTCGGCCTCGCCGATCGCGCCCGGCAGCTCGCCGGCACGCTCTCGGGAGGCTGGAAACAGCGCCTTGCGCTGGCCGCCTGCATGATTCATGAGCCGGACCTGCTGCTCCTCGACGAGCCGACCGCCGGCGTCGATCCGAAAGCGCGGCGAGATTTCTGGGACGCGATCCGCGATTACGCGGCGGAGGGCGTGACGACGCTCGTTTCGACGCATTACATGGACGAAGCCGTGCAGTGCGACCGCATCGCCTTCATCGCCTATGGCAAGAAACTCATCGACGCGGCGACCGCCGATATACCGGAAGAGGTCGGCCTCAGCGCCCGGCGTATCGAGACGCCGGCGCTCGACGAAGCGACGCGGCGGCTGAAGCGGGCTGGCGGCATCGATGTGCTGGCGCGTTTCGGCGCCGCCATCCACATCGCAGGACGCAACGCCTCCGCGCTCGACGAAGCGGCGAACTCGGTCCGCGATCTTCCTGACATCGAAATCGAATCGATCGAGGCGGGCCTTGAGGAGGCGTTCATCTATCTGATGACGGGCGCGACCGACAATTTCGCAAACGGTCTTGAGACGCGGATCGGCGCATGATCTCGCTGTCACGCATCAAGGCCGTCTTCCTCAAGGAGCTGGTGCAGATGCGCCGCGACCGGCCCACCTTCGCGATCATGATCATGGTGCCGATCATGCAGCTGACCCTGTTCGGGTTTGCGATCGACACCGACCCGCGCAACATGCCGACCGCCGTAGAGCTGCGCGACGACGGCCCGCTGACTCGCAGCCTTTTGGCTTCCCTGCGGCAGTCCGACTATTTCCGGATCGTCAGGCGCGTCGCGACGGAGGCCGAGGGCGAGCGCTTGTTGCAGTCCGGCGAAGTCTCGTTCCTGATCGTCATCCCAGAAAATTTCGAGCGCGATTTCGTTCGCGGCGAGCGACCGCAGATCCTCATCGCCGCTGACGCATCGGACCCGGTCGCGGCGGCGGGCCCGATTGCGGCTGTGAACGAGATCGCGCAGCGCGCCTTCGCGCCGGAGCTTGAGCGCCTGCCCGCACGGCTTCGCGGCGCTGCGCCGCCCTTCGAGGCGGTCGTGCACCGGCAGTATAATCCGGCCGGGGAAACTTCGATGAATATCGTGCCGGGGCTACTCGGCATCATCCTCACCATGACGTTGATCATGATCACCTCGATCGCGCTGACGCGCGAGGTCGAGCGCGGAACGATTGAAGCGCTTCTGTCGACGCCGGTTCGCGCCAGCGAGATCATGATCGGCAAGACGACGCCCTACATCCTCATCGGCTTCGTGCAGACGGGCATCGTGCTTGTCGCCGCGCACGTCATTTTCGGCATTCCCTTTCTCGGCGACCCGGCCCCGTTCTTCGCCGCGCTTTTCATGTTCATATTCGCGAACCTGATGCTCGGCTATCTCATCTCCACGGTCGCCGCGACGCAGATGCAGGCGATGCAGATGACGTTTTTCGTCTTTCTGCCGTCGATCCTGCTGTCCGGCTTCATGTTCCCCTTCGCGGCGATGCCTGGCTGGGCGAAGGCGATCGGCGAATGCCTGCCGATCACGCATTTCCTGCGGATCGTGCGCGAGGTGATGCTGAAAGGCGCCGGCTTCGCCGAGATCAGCGGCGATCTGTGGCCGATCGCCGTCATCCTCGGCGTGCTGGCGGGGCTGTCGCTCGCCCGCTTCCGGCGGACGCTCGACTGACCCCCCGCGCCTCATGCTATGGGCGAGCGCATGCTTTGGACGCCGGAACAGGATCGAGCGCTGAAGGAAGTCGACCGCTGGAGGAAGCGCGGCGATTCGCAGGTCTTTCGCCTGTTCGGCTACGCCGGCGCCGGCAAGACGACGCTCGCCCGCCATTTTGCGGAGACCGCCGGCGGCGATGTCGCATTCGCGGCCTTCACGGGCAAGGCGGCGCATGTGATGCGGTCGAAGGGATGCGCCGGGGCGACGACGATTCATTCGCTCATCTACCGGCCCGCCCATGATGAGGAAGCGGCGGAGGGCGAGCTGCTCTTCACGCTGCGCCGCGACGCGCCGGCGTCGAAAGCCGATCTGATCATCATCGACGAATGCTCGATGGTGGACGAGGATCTCGGCCGGGATCTTCTTTCCTTCGGCAAGCCGGTGCTTGTGCTCGGCGATCCGGCGCAGCTTCCCCCCGTGAAGGGCGGCGGATTTTTCACCGAAGCCGAACCGGACTTCATGCTGACGGAAATACATCGGCAGGCGCGCGATAATCCGATCATTCGCCTGTCAATGCAGATCCGCGAGGGTCGGCCGCAACAAGGCTCAGACGATTTCGGCGGGGATCATCTCTGCCGCATCATCCGCAAAGATGAAGTGACGCAGGACGACATACTGGGCGCCGATCAGGTGCTGGTCGGCGTCAACCGCACGCGCAAACGCTTCAACGTCCGCATCCGCGAATTGAAAGGACACACCGATCCATTTCCGGAGGCGATGGAGAAACTTGTCTGCCTCCGCAATAACAAGGCGAAGGGCCTGCTCAACGGCGGACTGTGGACAGTCATCTTGCGGAAAGCGCCGCGCGGTGACCGGGCGCGCATGACCGTCGCCCCGGAAGACGGCGGCAAGCAGGCGACGATCTCCGTGCCGAAGGCGCTTTTCACCGAGGGGCCGGAGAATGTCCCCTGGACCGTCAGAAAAGCCGCCGATGAATTCGATTTCGGCTACGCGCTCACCGTCCACAAGGCGCAAGGGTCGCAGTGGGACAATGTCGTCTTGTTCGACGAAAGCTTCGCCTTTCGAGAGCACAGCGCGCGCTGGCTCTATACGGGCGTCACGCGCGCCGCAGAGCGCCTAACCGTGGTGCGCTGAACTCAGCTTCACGTCGGCGAGCGAAAACGCCCCGTTCGTGCGGGCGTCCACACGCTTTATAAGAACGTCGATCAGATCGAAGACGACGTCAAACTCCTTCAGAATTCGCTCCACTCTCTGCGTCCCTCCGATCGGCTTGAACATGGTGCCGATCGTCAGGCGATCCCCCGTCTCCATCGCAATCAGCAATTTGCCGTCGATGAAGGCCGCTCGCAGCTTCTTGCCGTCGAACAGACGTTCGAGTTCCTGAAACCGCTCGAGCACGACGGGATCGAGGAGATTGTGCGCCTCGACCTGATCGGTAGACCAGGCCTCAAAAACCCGTTCGAACACCGGCGACGACAGACCGACGCGCTGGAACTCCCTGGACGGCCGCGACAGCGCGTTGAACGCGCCCATGTCGCGCTGGACGACCGTCGAGCCGCGAAACCGCTTCGGATAGTCGATGGCGAGAAGCTGGCCGTGAAAGACCGTGCGGCGACGCGACCGCTTTCCGGAGGATTGCACTTCAAGATGCGCTTCGCAGAGCGAAAAGCCGGCGCCCGCATATTTGCCTGAGACCTGATCCTCGAATTTCTCGCGATTATGACCCGGCAGCAGCTTGAGGCCCCGATACTGATCATAAAGCGCGGGGCGCCCGGGATCGCCGCTGTAGGTGAAGCCGAATTGCGTTGCGATGCGCTCCAATAAGCCGTGCGAGATTTCCATTCTCGCGCGTTCAAGTACGACAAATCCGAGCACGGCGCAGCCCGCCAGGACAAGCAAGGCCGCATGGTTGCTTGCGCCTCCCAGCGGGCGAAGCAGGAGGAGGGCCGCTGCGGCGATGACGCCGACGCCGCATGCTGCGAGGAACCGTTCCACCGCCCGGCCCCGGCAAGCTTCGCGTTCGGCGAGCCATGGCGCGATCTCCCCGGCGAAAAACGCCGTGAACCCATCATAAAGCGGTCGCGCGGAGGGAGGGCGAAGGACCATGAGCGTTCCGGCGACCAATCTGAGGCTTCAGGGTAAACCACGAATTAACGCAATCGCAGGAGAAAGAAGGGATTCGAGGGGAGCGGCGCGCAGGATGCGGGCTCGAATGCAGGATCTGGTGACCACCATCTTCGGCGCGAACGACGCTCCGGCGACCGTCCGCGATCGTCAGTATCAGGAGCTAAAGCAGCTTCTGCCGGCGATCTATGGCGGCGTCGTCGTCTGCTCGCTGCTCGTCGCGTTGAACTTCTTCGGCCGCGCGCCCGTTCTGATCGGCTTCCTGCAGACGGCCCTAACAGTCAGCATCCTTCACCGGATCATCTATTGGCTGCGGGCGGACCCCACCGTCATCGCGCCTCAGCAAAAGCAGGAGGTGCTGGCGACGGCGCCGGGGCTTGCGGCGCTTCTCGGCGTCTATTGCACCGGCTACGCCTTCGCGCTCGATTCGCTTGCCGGCGAAGGCGAAACAATCATCGTGCTGATGTGGGTGGCTTTTTGCGGCGTCGGCGTCAGCATGTCGCTCGCCCCGGTGCGGCACGCCTCACGATTGATGATGGTGCTCACCAACGTCCCCTACCCCGTCTACCTGCTTGTCGCCGGCGAACTTTCCGAACGGATCGTCGCAGCGATCGTTCTGGCTTCGGTGCCGATCGGCGCCCGCCAATACTGGCGCATGGGCGAGTTCCTTGAGGATTTGACTGTCCAGGAAGCGGACTCAGAGCGCCAGCGCGAGCACGCGCGCAACCAGTTGCGCGGGTTCATGGAGATGGCGTCCGACTGGGCGTGGGAGACCGACGCCGATTTCCGGGTGATTTATGCGTCGCCCCGGCTGCGCGAAGTTCTGGGCCGGAATACGGAGTCGGTCATTGGAATGCCCTTGGCGGAGGTTTTCAGCACCGGCTTCTATGTCGGCGGGGAAGAGACCCGAGCGACCATTCGCAATGCGCTCCGCGAGAAGAGCAACATTCGCAATCTGGTCTACCAGGTAATCGACCATGCCGGAGCGGTCCGAACGGTTTCGATGTCGCTGCGGCATCATTTCGGCGATGACGGCGTTTATCTCGGCGTTCGCGGATGGACCTCCGACATATCCGAGCGCGTCAACGCTCGCGAAGCGCTGGAGGAAAGTGAAAAGCGCTTCCAGGACTACGCGGAAAGCGCGTCCGACTGGGTCTGGGAGACCGATGCGGAGCTTCGCTATGCGTTCATCTCAGAGCGTGCGCGCGACATCACCGGCATCGACCATACGACGCAGATCGGCGCTACGCTCGGCGCGGACCGCAGCGGCGCTTCCTTTGAGGACCTGCGCTTGCTGCGCGAGACGCTGGCCGCCCGTCATCCCTTCAAGGATGCGGTCGGCGAGCTGAAGACGCCGTCGGGCGAGACTCTCTGGATCGCCCGCAGCGGCAAGCCTGTCTTTGACGAAGCCGGTGCGTTCAAAGGATATCGCGGCGTTGCGCGGAACGTGACGGCGGAAATGCGCGCACGGTCTGAAGCCGAGCGCAGCCGCCGGATGCTGGCGGAGGCGAACGCACGCCTCGAACAGACTGTCGCGGCCCGCACTTCTGAGCTTATCAGCCGCAACGCCGTTCTTGATGAGGTCATCTCGTCCATGGCGGACGGCCTTGCTGTTCTTGACGACGATTTGCGCATTGTCACGGCGAACACGAAGGCGGCCGCGCTCTCGGGGATGCCGTCCTCGGCATGGCGCACCGGTGAAAGCATTGTGCCCCTTATCCGCAAGTGGGTTGATGAGGGCGCTTATTCGGTCGGTACGATCTCCGACTATCTGGAGGATCTCGACATTTCGCTGGAGGAAAGCGGCGTCTTTCGAATCGTTCGTAATCAGATTGACGGTCGCGTCGTCGCTGAGAACGTCCGCCGCCGGCCCAGCGGCGGCTTTGTGGCGACCTATCAGGACATCACCGCGATCAAGCAGCGCGAACAGGCGTTGGAGCAGCTGACGGTCGAATTGACCGAGGCGAAAGAAGCCGCGGAGGCCGCCGCAAGAGCCAAGGCGTCGTTTCTCGCCAATATGAGTCACGAAATCCGCACCCCCATGAACGGCGTCGTCGGCATGGCCTCGCTGCTGCTCGACACTGCGTTGACCTCCAAGCAGCGCGACATGGTGCAGGTGATCGTCAACAGCGGCGACAACCTCCTCACGATCATCAACGATGTCCTCGACTTCTCGAAGCTCGAGGCCGGTAAGATGCAGATCGCAGCGACGCCGTTCGACTTGCGCTCCGCAATTGAGGACGTGATCGCGCTCCTTTCCGCACGCGCGCAGGAGAAGGGTCTCGAACTGATGCTGCGGTACCAGCCGACGCTCGGAACGCAGTTCATCGGCGATCCCGGCCGCTTCCGCCAGATCGTAACTAATCTCCTCGGCAATGCGGTGAAGTTCACCGACCACGGCCATATCCTGGTGACGGTGTCCGGGCGCCGGCGCGGAGAGACCGCCGATGTCGAGATCGCCGTGGAGGACACTGGTTGCGGCATCCCGGCGAACAAGCTGGACGCGATCTTTCACGCCTTTGAGCAGGCTGACAGTTCGGCCGCCCGCCGTCATGACGGCACTGGGCTCGGCCTCGCCATTACGCGCCGACTTGTAGAAGCGATGGACGGAGAGATTATCGCGACGAGCGAGGTCGGCGTCGGCTCGCGATTCGTCGTGCGCACGTCTTTGCGCATCGACACGGCGGCGACGCCCATCGCGCCTTCGGCGGACGACATTATCGGCGTGCGTGCGTTGATCGTCGACGACGTCAAGGTCAATCGCGACATTCTCATCGAGCAACTGACCGCCTGGGGCATGCAACCTGTCGCCTGCGACAGCGGTGCGGCGGCGATCGAGACGATGCGCAGCGCGGCGGAAAGCGGCGCGCCCTTCGACATCGCGATCATCGATCACCAGATGCCCGGCATGGACGGCGTCGAACTTGCGCGGCGGATGCGACACGATCCCGCGACCATATCAATCCCCCTGGTCCTGTTGACGTCGTCAGGGCGCAAGGGCGCGCCGGATGAACCGGCAGACGCCCTTTTCGATGCTTATCTCGTGAAACCGGCGCGCGCATCAATGTTGCTGGACGCTCTGATCGCATGCCTGCAGGGGCGCGCAATCGAAAAGGCGAACGAAGCGCGCGTGACGCTGATGGCGGCCGATGCGCCGGGAAACGAACGGCTTTCGGGACGCAAGGTGCTCGTCGCCGAAGACAACACTGTCAATCAACTTGTCATCTCCTCGATGCTGACAAAGCTCGGTTGCGTCGTGTTGATGGCGTCAGACGGGGCCGAAGCTGTCGCCCTTTATGAGAAGGAGCGACCCGACATCGTTCTCACCGACATCTCGATGCCCGTCATGGACGGCATCGAGGCGTCACGAAGGATCCGGGAAATTCAGCAGCGTCTCGGCGTTTCGGCGGCGATCGTCGGGGTTACGGCGCACGCCATGAAGGACGATCGCGACCGCTGCCTTGACGCGGGCATGGACGACCACCTGCCGAAGCCGGTGAAACCGGGTCCCTTGCGCGACCTCTTGATGCGCTGGCTAGTCGCCGACGCCGGCGAAGGCGTGCGCGCGGCCGGCTGAGGCGCCGGCCCCTTCCCTTTCTTCCGTCTGCCGTCGCCAAAGCCGCGCGTAAAGGCCGTCGGCCCGGATGAGCGCGTCATGATCGCCGCGCTCGACGATGCGGCCCTGATCGAGCACCAGAATGAGATCGGCGCGCGCTATTGTCGATAACCGGTGCGCGACGGCGATCGTCGTTCGACCTCTTGACGCTTCGGCAAGCGCCGATTGCACTTCCGTTTCAGTCTCGGAATCAAGCGATGAAGTCGCTTCATCGAGGATCAGGATCGCCGGATCAAGCAGGACAGCGCGTGCGACGCCGACGCGCTGCTTCTCGCCTCCGGAGAGCTTCAGCCCTCGTTCTCCGACGCGCGTATCGAGCGCGGCGGGCAGGCTGCGGATGAAGTCTTCGAGCTGGGCGCGGCGCGCCGCCTCCAGGATTTCCTCCTCCGACGCATCGGGGCGCGCATAGGACAGGTTGAAGCGCAGCGTGTCGTTGAACAGCACGACTTCTTGCGGCACTAGGCCGAGCGCCGAGCGCAAAGAGGCCTGCGTGACGCTCGCGATGTCAGCACCGTCGATCAGAATTCGCCCCGAGGACGGCTCATAGAAGCGGAACAGGAGCTTTAGCACGGTCGACTTGCCGGCGCCGCTCGGCCCGACAACGCCGATAAATGCGCCGCCCGGAATATCAAAGCTGACGCGGTCAAGACCCGCCTGGCGACCTTCATGGGTGAAGGAAACGTTTTCAAAGCGGACGGCTCCTGCTGTCGGCTGCAGCACCCCGGCGTCAGGCCGGTCCGCAATCGCGGGTTCGAGGTCGAGGAGTTCGAACAGCTTTTCAATATCGACCGCGCCCTGCTTTATTTCACGCCAGGCGAATCCGAGAATGTTGAGCGGACGATAGATATTGGTCAGCATCAGGATGACGGCGGTGATGTCTCCGGGCTTCATGGCGCCGCCCTCGACTCCGTAAGCGGCGATGAGCGCCGCCGCGAGAAGCCCGGCGGTCATCACGAATTCCTGCCCGGCGTTCAGGAAGGACAGGGACTGCATTTGCGCGACATAGCGGTCGTTGTAGACTTGCATCGCCGCGTCGAACCGATCGGTCTCGCGCCTTTCCGCTGCGAAGGCCTTCACCGTTTCGAAATTCGTCATCGTATCGGCTGAAATCGCGCGCAAATTGGTGTCCGCTTCGTTCATCAGCCGCCGCTGCGCGTTGCGGCGTTCGGTGACAGCGACCGTGAAGACGACATAGATGACGATCGTCGCGACGGCCGCGGCGGCGAGCGTCCAAGAATAAAGCGCCGCCATGACCGCAGCCGCCAGCGCGAGCTCAATTATCGTTGGCCCGATATTGAACGCGAGAAATCGAAGCAGAAACTCGATGGCGCCGGCGCCGCGCTCGATGATGCGGTTTATCGCGCCGGCGCGCCGCGTCAAGTGGAACTGCAGGGGCTGCGCCTGGGCGTGGCCGAAAGCCTCGACGGCGACGACGCGGTTCGCCTCCTGCGTCACCCGCGTGAAAAAGGCGTCCCGCGCTTGCGGCAACCCGTTTGAGAGAAAGCGCGCCGCTGCAAACATGAGGAAGAAGCTGAGAAACGACGGCGCTGCCGAAGCCGCCGCCGCGCCCTCCGCCACCTTGTTGATGCCGTCGCCGAGAAAAACGGGCGCGATCACGGCCAGCACTTTTGAAATGAGCGTGATGAGAAGCGCCATCGCCATGCGCGGGCGCCATCGGGCCAAGGAGGGCCGCCACAGGATGCCCATCATGCGGGCGATGACCGCGCTGAACCGTTGCGGCTTCGGCGCGGTCTCTTCGAAAGGATGGCTCATTGAAGCTTGTTAACCTGTCCGGGCGGGCGTCCGCAAACGGCGCGCGTTAACCGTCCGTGAGCGAAGGCCCGGCTATTGTTTTCCCTCAAGGGGTGCATCAACGAGGGCGCGTGGCCAAGAAACCTGATGAGCGCATGAATAGCCGGGTCGCGGCGCTGGCGGCGGCGAAGCCTCCGGCGGCCGGCGCGATGGAGAGAAGCGTCCGCAAGAAGACGCGCGGCCGGGACCGCAAGACGACCTTCCGTTTTGGCCGCGTGATCAGCGGACGGGGCGAGGAATACGCCTGCATCCTGCGCGACCTCAGCGACAGCGGCGCGCGCGTCGTTTTCGAAGGCGAGCCCGGGCTCTTGCCGACAGTCATGCTACGAATCGAACTCACCGGAGAAACACGTCGCGCCAAGGTAGTCTGGCAGAAGGGCCGCGACGCCGGGCTTGCCTTCGACTAGCGGCGCGGCGCTTAGAGATCGCCGCGAATGAGCTTCATCACCCCGGAAAAGTCGAGATCGTCCTTTCCTGCAGCTTCCATAAGCGCATAGAGGGCCTCGGCCTGCGCGCCGAGCGGCGTCGAAGCTCTAGCCGCGTGCGCCGCCTCCTGCGCAAGGCGCATGTCCTTCAGCATCATCGCGGCCGCAAAGCCCGGCCTGTAGTCGCGGTTCGACGGCGCATTCGGCACCGGACCGGGCGCCGGGCAATAGCTCGTCATCGACCAGGACTGCCCGGAGGCCGTCGAGGCGATGTTGAAGAAGGTCTGGGCGTCGAGACCGAGTTTTTCGGCGAGATTGAACGCCTCGCAGGTCGCGATCATCGTGATGCCGAGCAGCATGTTGTTGGCGATCTTCGCCGCTTGGCCGTTTCCGGACGCGCCGGCGTGGACGATGTTCTTGCCCATCTTCTGGAGCACCGCCTTGGCGCGCTCGAACGCATTCACGTCGCCGCCGACCATGAAGGTGAGCGTTCCGGCTGTCGCGCCGCCGACCCCGCCGGAGACCGGCGCATCCAGCATGGAGAATCCCTTCGCTGCGGCGGCTGCCGCAACATCACGCGCCGACTGCACGTCGATAGTTGAGGAATCGACGAACAGAGCGCCGGGTCTTGCATGCGCAATGACGCCGTCAACGCCCGTGTAAACCGCACGCACATGCTTGCCCGCCGGCAGCATGCTGACGACGACGTCCGCCTCTTTAACCGCCTCGGCGACGGTAGCCTTGCGCGCACAGCCGGCGTCAACCGCCTTGGCCAGTGCTTCGGGCGACAGGTCGAAGGCCCCGACTGCGAACCCGCCCTTGGCGAGATTGGCGGCCATCGGACCGCCCATATTTCCAAGGCCGATAAAGGCGATAGTGGTCATGGGCCGACGCTTCCGTGTTGCGGCGCACCCCTCTAGACGCAAACCCGGCCGCCGGGAACCACTACGGCCTTTATTGAGGTCGGGCGTCGGTTCAGGCGACGCGATTTAGCAATCGCGTGACCTGCTCCAGGCTATTGTCGGCAGTAGCATTTGGTGAAGAATTGCGCGTATCTTCCAGCATGCCGACCGGAAGCGTGGAGACCGCCGACATGACCGGCAGCAGGCGCCGCCTAAAGATTACTTTCCTGACGGATCGGCCCGGCCTTTCCGGCGGGGCGCGCGTCATCGGCGACTACGCCGCCTATCTCCATCGTCAGGGCCATGACGTGCGCGTCTACTCGCAGCCGGAGAAGCCGCGCCGATTTCTTCGCCGACTGAAAGCGAAGTTCAAGGGCGAGCCTCCTGCGGCGCCGCGCTCCTCGCCCTTCTTCGATCCGCTGGGCGACCAGTTCATCCGGTTGCCGCGCACCGGGCGTCCGCGCGCCGCCGATCTGCCGGACGCCGATGTCCTCGTCGCCACTTTCTGGAACACCGCCGAGCATGTGGCGGCGCTGCCCGAGCTCAAAGGAGCGAAGGCCTACTTCATGCAGGACTACGGCGCCGCAGGGCAGCCCCTCGAGGAGGTGCAGAAAACCTGGGCGCTCGGTCTTAAGATGATCACCATCAGCCGCTATCTGCAAAGTGAGGTCGAGCGCATCAGCGGGGCGAAGTCTATTCTTGTTCATAACGGCGTCGAACCAAGCTTTCTGGCGTCCAACCGTCGCGAGTTTCGCGACGGCCCGCCGGCGGTCGGCTTTCTTTATTCGACTA
>CAZGXT010000077.1:6975-13374 GCA_964529675.1 uncultured Caulobacterales bacterium | reverse complement strand
GGGCGCTTCCATGATCGCAAGAAAGTCATGCCATGAACCGCGACAACGCCGCTGCGACGGGTGATCTTGATACGAAGGAAACGCTGCCACCAAGCGCACACGATAGGACATTCGACGGCAAGCCCGGTCGTAAGGACCAGCCGCGGGAGCAGCCCGGCGACGGTCATGCGCATGGCGCGCACGCCGGCAGCCATGAGCGCGGCGGCTGGTTCGGCCGCCATGGCGAGCTCCTGTTTTCCTTACTTTCCGGCGCCGCGCTTCTCATCGGATGGTTGATTGAACGGAGCAGCGCCAGCAGCGCTCTGCCGCTTTTCATCGCGGCCTATATCTTTGGCGGCGCCTTCACGCTGCGCGAAGCGATCGAGAACATTGCCGCAAAGCGCTTCAAAATCGACACACTGATGCTGGTCGCTGCCGCCGGGGCCGCTGCGCTCGGCAGCTGGGCTGAAGGCGCGCTTCTTCTGTTTCTGTTCAGTCTCGGCCATGCGCTTGAGGAATTCGCGATGGGCCGCGCCCGGCGCGAGATTGAGGCCCTCGCAAAGCTCGCGCCGGACCGCGCCAATGTCCGCAGCGGGGGCGCGATCAAGCATGTGCCGATCGAAGAGCTGAACGTCGGTGACATTGTCGTCGTCAAGCCGAATGAGCGCCTGCCGGCCGACGGCGTCATCATCGCCGGAGAAACAAGCGTCAACCAGGCGCCGGTCACCGGTGAAAGCGCGCCCGTCGACAAGCGACCGATAGCGGGCGATCCCGCCTCCGCCGAGTTCGCAAAAATTTCGGCAGAGCACCGCGTCTTCGCCGGCACGATCAACGGCGCCGGCGCGATCGATGTCTACGTCGCCAAACGCGCGGCTGAGTCGACGCTCGCGCGCGTCGCCCGGATGGTCGCCGAAGCGCAGATGCAGCGCTCGCCGACCGAGAACTTTACTGAGCGGTTCGAACGCTTCTTTGGGCCTGCCGTGCTGACGTTGGTCGTCCTCCTTGTGTTCGCGTGGGTCGTCATCGACGAACCGTTCTCGAAGAGCTTCTACCGCGCCATGGCCGTGCTGGTCGCGGCGAGCCCTTGCGCGCTGGCGATCTCTGTTCCGAGCGCGATCCTCAGCGGCATCGCCCGCGCGGGACGCGGCGGCGTCCTTGTCAAGGGCGGCGCCGCGCTTGAAAATCTCGGGACGCTGAGCGTCGTCGCGTTCGACAAGACCGGGACGCTGACGGAAGGAAAGCCGCGGCTTGTCGATATTGTTCCAGCCAGCGGCGTCGCGGAAGCCGAACTCCTCGCCGTCGCGGTCGCCATTGAGGAACAGAGCGATCATCCGCTCGCCGCCGCCGTCGTCCGCGATGCGTCGCCGAAACTCGGGTCCGCACCGCGGCTGATCGCGAAGGACGTCGAAAGCATCACCGGCAATGGCGTCAAGGGCCATATCGACGGCGCCATCGTTCACATCGGCAAGCCGGCGATGTTCGACGGTGAAGACGGGCTGGCGATGTCCGACGATGTTCGGGAAGCGGCGCGTCGCCTGGAGCAGGAAGGCCGCACGGTGATGATCGTCCAGCGCGAGCAACGATCGCTCGGCGCGCTCGGTCTTATCGATGTCGAGCGCAGCTTTGCAGCCGCCGTCATCACGGATCTTCGCAAGCTCGGCGTTGCGCGCATGATCATGCTGACCGGCGACAACCAGAAAGTCGCCGACGCCATCGCCATGAAAGTCGGGCTTGACGAGGCGCGCGGCGCGCTGATGCCGGAGGACAAGGTCGCCTTCATCCGCACGATGCGCGCCGAGCGCGGCGCGATCGCCATGGTCGGCGACGGCGTCAACGACGCCCCGGCGCTCGCCGAAGCGACTGTCGGCGTCGCGATGGGCGCGGCGGGCTCCGATGTCGCGCTTGAAACCGCTGACGTCGCGCTGATGGCGGACGATCTGCGCCATCTGCCCTTCGCCCTTGGCCTCAGCCGGCAGACGAGCGCGATCATCAAACAGAATCTCTGGGCGAGCCTGGGCGTCGTCGCGCTTCTCATCCCGGCAACGCTCTTCGGCCTCAATATCGGCGCCGCGATTGTTGTTCATGAGGGCTCGACGCTGCTTGTCGTCGCCAATGCGTTGCGCCTGCTCGCGTATCAACCTGCGAAGGGAGCCGCCGCGCTTGCGATTTGATCACCTGTTTGACGCACCTGGCGCCAGAAACAGGAACCGAGGCGAACCCGAAAGCGCTATCGCCGCATGGCGAAAGGCGTCGATCGCGACACCCTCTCCAACGTCCTCGCACGCTGCCTATCGCAACCTCGAATGGCCTGATCTAGGCGAAGGGCGGCTTCGCCTCGACGCCTTTGACGCAACGGCGGCGCCCGAACTTTCTTCCCCTGGCGGCCGAAGAAGGCCGCCATTCCTCGCGAGGCAAGAAACTTCGCCGCCTGCCGTCCTCCGCTTGCGCTCCGGGTCGTTCCGACTGCGTCGGCGTTCGCCTTCGCCTTGCCGATCGCCATCGAGGCCGCGATGGGCGGCCCGAACTAAGAATGGAGACGAAAATGGCTACGATCGGAACCTTCACCAAAACCGGCGACGGCTTCACCGGATCGGTCTCGACCCTGACCCTCGACGCCAACGTCCAGGTCAAACCGGCCGAGAAGACAAGTGAGAAAGCGCCCGACTTCCGCATTTTCGCCGGTCGCGCGGAGATCGGCGCCGCATGGAAGAAAACGTCGAACGAGAACCGCAGCTATCTCTCGGTCCGCCTCGACGATCCTTCGCTCGCCGCGCCGATCCTCGCCAATCTCTGCGAGATGGAAAGCGGCGAATACGACCTCATCTGGTCTCGCCCGAATCGTCGCCGCAGCGGCGACTGATCGCACGCGCGATCCGCGCCCCGCCGCAAGGCGGGGCGCTTTCGCCCCCGCGTGTGATGCGCGCGGGGGCTTTTCTTGCGTCTATGGAGTTCACCAAAAAAGCCAGGTTGATCACGAATTCGTGTCGCTGAAAATCGGCGGCGTTACGCGTCCACCCTTCATTACTGGCATCGAAGCTGCATCGCGCCTTACGCATCAAAGTTTTGCGGGTGGGGGGATCGATGCAGTGTATTTTCAGCTATTGCAAAGAGGACCTGTCGGGCGATCTTTTGGTCGTCGCCTTTTACGCGGCCTTGGTGCTGCTCACGCTTGGCGCGGCGTTCCTCTCGCGGTCACGCGTCATCCGTACTGCCGCCAGGCTCATCGCCGGCGCCTGGCTGGTCGGAACATTCTCGTTCTTCTACCTGAAACTGCCGGCCCATTATCTCGTCGCCATCGCGCTTGATGCGACTCTAGCCTTCTGCTTCTGGCGAATGGCGCAGCGTCGAATACTGGCGGCCGCGCTCTGCCTCATTCACCTTGTCGAAATCGCCTTCATCACAGCCGCCTTGTCCGCGGAATTGTCCTCCTGGTGGACGCTGTTCACGCTCAATCGGCTGTTCGAACTGACGCTTCTTTATCTCATCGGCGCGTCATTGTTCCGCCTGCATCTCCGCCAACGCCAGGCGAATTCGCAGACGCCGCTCACGGGCTGGCGCGCGAATTTCATGGCCGGATAGACCTTGCGGCGCGTCATTCCGGAATTATGCAGAGGCAGCGCCTGACACCGCCGCGAAACGGCTAATTCAGCAGCGGATCGTCCTCGGCGAGTTCCTCGGCGAGGAGCCGCAGGAACGCCAGGAATTGCGAATTGACGGTAACGGTCTTGCCCGTCGACAGCGTCACCGTGACAGAGCCGTCAGCCGCCGGTTCCGACATCTTCTGGCGCCATTCCGCCTCTTCGAAAAGATCAAGCTTCATCGGCGATCCGTCGCGTGATTTCAGCGCGCCGAAGGAAATAAGGTCGATCCTGGGCTTTGTCACGTCGCTCATGCGCTATCGTCCGTGATGACTTTGAGGTGCGGCGTCGCGCCGATGAGAACCCCGAGCGCGGCGCTGTCCTTGATGCCCGGCGGACACCGGCGCCGATATTCCTCAGCGATCGCGAGCAGCGCTTCCGCAGCGCCGTCGCGCGCGCCATTCTCGATCGCCTCGAGATTTTCGTCGAGCAGGAGATGCGCAAGGACAAGCGTCTCGATCCGATAGCCAGCCCGGTCGGCGACGCGCTGCAGCATCCTCATCGAGATCGCTTTTTTTCCCGCCTCCATGCGCGAATAGACCGGCTGGCTGACGAACAACAGCTCGGCCATTTCTTCCTGGCTGAGATGGCGAAGGGCCCGACAGACCCGCAACAGCGCCCCGAATTCGAGCATCGAAAACTGCTCCCAATGACGCCTTAAAGTCTGATCTCGAAAACGAGCGGGCGCAAGGAAAACCGTCGCGGCTTGCCACACCGGATACGCGAATTTTTCTCTTTTTCGGAGAATTATTCAGCAGGCGAATAAATTATTCGCAGGCGGAATAAGACCCCTCAAAATTAGAATAATGACCCCCTGTTTTTGAATAGCGATCCGCTCCCGGATTCAAATTCCTGGCGCCAAAATGCGGTCTGTACCCGTGCGTGTCTGCGCTCGTTTCAGCGCAAGGCGCGATGCTTCAAGGAGGCGATGAAATCCATGGTCGCAAAGCATACAGAAAGCGAAGAACGGCCCGAGCAGGAGAGTCTTGGAGAGACCCCCTTCCTGCACCCCGACGAGGCGGCGGATTACCTCCGGATCACCCGTCGCGCCCTCGAGAATTTCCGCGTCACCGGCAAGGGACCGTCCTATCGCAAACATGGCGGGCGCGTCGTCTATCACATCGAGGATCTTGAGGAGTGGTCAAACGATCGGCGCTACCGGTCTCGGTCGGACAAGGATAATTCGTGATGCGGCGACGGCGTCTCCTGGCGCTCGCGCTAAGCGGCGTTTCTGTTGCCGCGCTGGGGCTTGCGAGCGTCACCCAATTCACGCCGCGCCTCATTTGGAACGCCTCTGAGAGCGCGCCGCTGGGTCTCTATCGGACTGAACAGGGCGTCCCCAAAATCGGCGATTACGTGCTGGTCCAGCCCAATCGGGACGTTGAAATTCTCATCGCCGAGCGGGGTTATCTCCCCGAAAACATCCCGCTCCTGAAACGCGTCGCGGCCCTTCCCGGCGCGAGGATTTGCCGGAAAGGGGAGGGAATATCCATCGACGGTATTCGCGTCGCCGACGCCCTTCCGGTCGATTCTGCGGCCCGCATTCTCCCCGCTTGGGTCGGCTGCTTTTCGCTGTCGGCGAATGAGATTTTTCTTCTGAACGACCCGAAAAACTCTCTCGACGGCAGGTATTTCGGAGCGACGCATTTGGATGATGTCATCGGCGTCGCGGTTCCGCTTTGGGTAACGGAAAACGAGCGGTGAGGGACGAGATAGGAGGTAGGCGTAGGATGGCAAGATTAAGGGCTTTCCACACGCGCGTGTGCAAAGCCAGTCTGCACGTCTCATTTCCATGCACATGGCAATCTGCGTCATGTGCATCGATGCGCATCGCCCAATGAGCGGCGCCGAGGACGATTTCCGCCCAAAGCTCGGCCGCATCCGGTCGCTCGGCGGGCGTTCTGCAAAGCGCTATACGGCCAAGCTCGCCGCCGCGATGGAGAAGGCTCGGCCCGGCGCGCTCGCTAAGCGCTCGGGGCGGGGCTATTCGCTCTCGCATATCGGGCGCGGCGCCGGGATCGCCGCCGCTCTCTCGATGAAGGCTCACCCCTTCGCGAAATTTCGCGCGCGGCGCGTCGCCGTCAAAATCCGCTCGGTGCGCTTGGGCAAGAGCGGCATCCTGAAAGCCCGCGCGCATCTTCGTTACATCCAGCGCGACGGGGCTACGAGGGACGGAACGCCGGGAAAGCTCTACGGGCCGCCGCGCGACGGCGTCGATGGCGCGGCGTTCCTGGAGGAAGGGAAGAGCGACCGCCATCAATTTCGCATCATTGTGTCGCCGGAAGATGCCGGCGAGCTTGAGGACCTCAGCAAATTCACGCGCGACGTCATGGCGGCGGCGGAACGCGATTTGGGAACGAAACTCGACTGGGTCGCCGTCAATCACCACGACACCGATCACCCGCACGTCCATATCGTCTTGCGCGGGCGCGCTGATGACGGGGAGAACCTCGTCATCGCGAGGAACTATATCACGCATGGATTCCGGCGGCGCGCGGAGGAACTTGCAACCCTGGAGCTGGGGGACCGCAGCGATCTTGACATCGCCAGGGCGCGCCTCATGGAAGCGGGCAAAGACCGGTTCACCTCGATCGATCGGGAGCTCGGTGAACTGGCGGTAGGCGGCGTCATCGATCTGAAGCAGCCGCATACAACCTATGACCGCTTCCGGATGAGGCTCCTGACGACGCGCCTCAGGGCCCTTGAACAAATGGGACTCGCGACGCGCGACGCCAAGGGCTGGCGCCTGTCGCCGCGCCATGAAGAGACCTTGCGCGACATG
>CAZGXT010000077.1:3869-6875 GCA_964529675.1 uncultured Caulobacterales bacterium | reverse complement strand
CGCAAATCCGATCACGTCATCGCCGCGATCGCGGAGCGAAATGGCGGCGTGTATTCGGACGCGTTGCACGGACGCGCCGATCCGCGATCGACGCCCGAATACCGACTCGCGCACAAGCGGCGGCTCGAAGCGTTGCGCCGAGCCGGCATCGTCGAGCGCGAACCGGACGGCTCCTGGCGCGTGCCCGAGGATTATCTCAAACGCGCCGCGGAGTTCGAAAGCGGGAAGGGCGCGGCGAATGTCCGTGTTCTCTCCTTCGTGACGCTTGAACAATTGCAAAGCGCGTCGGGGGCGACATTCCTCGATGATGCGCTTGACGGAAAACGGTCGATTGAAGCGACAGGACACGGCTTTGGCGCTGAGCTGAAAGACGCGCTCGGCGCGCGGCGGCGCTGGCTCCTGGCGGAAGGGCTCGCCGAAGACGCGGGCGGCGCCGTTCGCGTCGACCGTCGCGCACTCGCGTCTCTGCAACGCGACGCGGTCGCAAGGGAAGGCGCAATGCTCGAAAAACGCCTCGGTAAATCCTTCATCGAGCCGGTCGAGGGCGAACGCTTCTCCGGCGTTTATCGCCGCGCCGTCGATCTCGCGTCCGGGCGCTACGCCCTCATCGAGCGCTCGAAGGAGTTTACGCTCCTTCCCTGGCGCGAGGCGATTGAGGCTCGGCGCGGCCTCGAAATCTCCGCGGTTCTCCGCCGGGGCGGCATCGCCTGGGACATCGGAACAGAGCGGGGACTGGGGCGGTGAGGCGACGACGGCCGTGTTATGGGCAATAAATGGCGCGAAGGCCGCCTTATCAGCGTTTTTGCGCTGGATTTGTCTCAATGGCATAGGCCGACGGCCGGGCCCGCCAACCGGCGCCAATTTCGGCGCGAGGTATTCAACCCATTGTTTTTACTTACTCATATCCGACAGGGCCGTGCCCAGAGCGCCCGGCTGGCCTGGCCAGTTGATTTCTTAGGAAAGAACGTCTATATCTTCTTCCACAGGAAAGGCTCTATCCATGGCGCTCGCTCCACAGTTGGCGACCAACAATGCCCCCGAAAAGGCGCGCGTCCTGACCAAGGCGGTCGTTCGCGCCGGCGACGCGCTCGGTCTCACCTCAGCGGAGCTCGCCTCTATCATCGGCGTTTCGCCCGCGACCATGAGCCGGATGCGCAAGGGCGACTACGTCCTTGGGATGAAAGATAAGTCTTACGAGCTTGCGGCGTTGCTGGTGCGGTTTTTCCGGTCGCTCGATGCGATCGCCGGCGGCGACAATGCTGTGAGGACAGCGTGGCTGCGCGGTGAGAACGCCGCCCTTGGCGGCGCCCCGGCCGATCTCATTCAAACCGTTTCCGGATTGACCAATGGCCTTGCCTATCTGGACGCACGACGCGCTCCGATCTGACCGAAGGCCGTTCAAGGGCGTCTTCTGGCGCTGCGTCGAGGCGCAACATCTCGTCTCGACGCTCGCCCTCGTCGATACGCTCGAAGAGCAGCGCCTCCTTGAAGACATCCTTGAAGAAACGAAGCCGCCAGCGCCGCCTGAATGCGAAGGCCTTCACTATCTTTACATGACGCCGTTCCGTTACGGGCTCTATCCCAAAGGCTCGCGGTTTCGAAGGGCCGGCAAGACGCCGGGCGTTTTCTACGCCTCCGCTGCGCCGCAGACCGCGGTCATCGAGACGGCGTTTCATATCCTCCTCTTCTACGCGGACTCAGCCGCGACGCCATTTCCGGCGAACCCCAATGAATACACGCTGTTTGATGTTTCACTCGCGACAAAGTCGGCGATCGATCTGACATCAGCGCCATTCAACGCAGCAAGTGATCTGTGGACGGATTTGAACGATTATTCCGACTGCCAGGCGCTCGAAGAGCTTGCGCGAGGCGAGGGCGTCGATCTCATCCTTTATCAGTCCGTGCGCGATCCGGCGGCCCGCATGAACGGCGCCCTGCTCGACTGTCGCGGCTTCGCTGCGAAGAAGCCGAAACGCCATCAATCCTGGAAACTCTGGTTCAACGCTGCCGGCGTGCACGCGATCGAGGAATTCGGGGAAGGAAGATTTTCGATGGCGCCGGAGGCGTTCGCCATGGATCAGCGGATCGACGGGATGGCGTGGGAGAGGTAGGTCGCTTGGAGCTTTCTCCGCGATAGGCTGGGCCACGCCGCTACCGGAGGAGTAGCAGCTAGCCGAAACCACAAAAAACGCGTCCAATCGCCGGGATTTTTTGCAGCAAGCTTGATGCTGCAGCGCCTCTTGACAGATTACGGCTAGCCGCTTAATTATGGTGCATCATGGCGATTGATGCACTGAAACTGAATCTCGGAACGCTGGCAACCATCTCCGCCGGCTTTCCCCTTCGCATAGCGGCGGATGCGCTTCCCGCCGGCGACGTCAGCTTCGTCCAGATGCGGGATGTGGCCGACGGCGCCTCGGTCGATTGGGCGGGGGTTCCGCGCGTCGCGCTTCCGGGCAAACGGCCTGTGAGCTGGCTTGGCGACGGCGACATTCTTTTTGCCGCCCGCGGGACGAACAACTACGCGCTTGCTCTCAGAAATACGCCGGCGCGCGTGGTGTGCTCGCCCCACTTCTTCGTTCTGAAGGTTTCGGACAAGGCGAGAATCGACCCTTATTTCCTTGCGTGGCAGATCAATCAGAAGCCGGCGCAGGATTATTTTCGGCAGTCCGCCACGGGATCGCATATCCCTAATATTCGCCGCAGCGTGCTGGAAGGCCTGGAAGTCGCCGTTCCATCCGTGTCCAAACAAAGAATGATCGCAGACCTCTGGAATGCGGCGCTTGAAGAGAAGCGGCAACTGAACGCCCTTCTCGCGAACAGACAACACCAACTCAATTCCGTCGCGGCGGATCTGCTGACCGGGCGCATGAGGTAGACAATGACGCAAGCCATCAAACAGGACGACATCAACAAGGCCGTGTGGTCGGCCTGCGACACGTTCCGGGGAACGGTCTCGGCGGACATCTACAAGGATTATGTCCTCACCATGCTGTTCCTGAAATA
>CAZGXT010000077.1:1620-3769 GCA_964529675.1 uncultured Caulobacterales bacterium | reverse complement strand
GGCGAGGAAGCGCAGAAAAACGAGCTTCTGAAAGATCTGCTCGAGGATTTCGCGAAGGACACGCTGAACCTTCGCCCGTCGCGCATCGGCAAGCTCGATATCATCGGCAACGCTTATGAATATCTGATCAAGCAGTTCGCCGCCGATTCAGGCCGCAAGGCGGGGGAATTCTACACCCCGCCCGAAGTCTCGGAATTGATGGCGCGGCTCGTCGATCCGAAAGAGGGCGACGAGATTTGCGATCCGACCTGCGGCTCGGGCTCGCTCCTCATGAAATGCGGCCGCCTGATCCAGCAGCGTTTCAACAAGTCGAAAAAATACGCCCTCTACGGACAGGAATCAATCGGCAGCACCTGGGCGCTCGCCAAGATGAACATGTTCCTGCATGGCGAGGACAATCACCGCATCGAATGGGGCGACACGATCCGCAACCCGAAACTGCTCGACGGCGAGGACCGGCTGAAGCATTTCGACATTGTCGTCGCCAACCCGCCCTTCAGCCTTGATAAATGGGGTCATGGCACGGCGGAGGCGGACAGGTTCGGGCGCTTCCGGCGCGGCATCCCGCCGAAGACGAAGGGCGATTACGCCTTTATCCTCCACATGATCGAGACGATGAAGCCGAAGACCGGGCGCATGGCGGTGGTCGCGCCGCACGGCGTGCTGTTCAGGGGTTCCTCGGAGGGGAAAATCCGCAAGCAGCTGGTTGAGGAAAACCTCCTCGATACGGTCATCGGCCTGCCCGAGAAGCTATTCTACGGCACCGGCATTCCGGCGGCGATCCTTGTGCTGAAGAAGCGCAAGACCGACGACAAGGTGCTGTTCATCGACGCGAGTCGCGAGTTCGTCTCCGGCAAAAACCAGAACCAGCTCTCCGACGACAATCTCAAAAAGATCATGGAGACATTCGAGGCTCGCCAGAGCGTTCCAAAATACGCCTATCTCGCCAGCCCGAAAGAGCTCGCCGAGAACGACTTCAACCTCAACATTCCCCGCTATGTCGACACGTTCGAGGAGGAAGCGGAAATCGACCTGATGGCGGTGCGCGCCGAGCGCGAAAAGCTGAAGGCCGAACTCGCCGAGCTTGAAACGAAAATGGACGGCTACCTCAAAGAGCTGGGCTACGCCATATGAGCGAGGAAGCGCCGCAAAGCGACTCGAAGGGCGAGCTGATTCTCTATCAGACGGAGGACGGGCTGACGCAGATCGCCTTGAGGGAGATCGACGGCGATGTCTGGCTGACGCAGGTGCAACTGGCCGAGCTGTTCCAGACGACGGTTTCGAATATAAACAAGCATATCAAGGGGATAATCGCCGATGGCGAGCAGCCCGAGGCAACTATTGAGAATTACTCAATAGTTCAAACCGAAGGCGGCCGGCAGGTCGAGCGGCAGGTCTCCCACTACAATTTGCCGATGATCATGGCCATCGGCTTCCGGGTCCGCTCCCCGCGCGGCACGCAATTCCGGCGGTGGGCGGCGGCGGCGCTCTCTGAATTTCTGGTCAAGGGCTTCGTCATGAATGACGAACGCCTGAAAGACCCCGACGCGGATTATTTCGAAGAACTGCTCGCACGCATCCGCGACATCCGCTCCTCGGAAAAGCTGTTCTACAAAAAGGTGCTCGATATCTACGCGACCAGCGTCGATTACGACGCGCGCGCCGATGCCTCGGAACGGTTTTTCCAGACGGTGCAGAACAAGATGCACTTCGCCGCGCACGGGTTCACGGCGGCGGAGGTTGTGGTCCGGCGCGCCGACGCCGCCAAGGATCACATGGGGCTGACGAGCTGGGCGAACCAGTCAAAGGGCGGCCCGCCGCGCAAGACCGATGCCGTGATCGCCAAGAATTATCTGAACGCGGATGAGCTTGAAGCCCTGAACCGCATCGTCACGGCCTATCTCGAATTTGCGGAGCTTCAGGCGCTCAGCCGCAAGCCGATGCGCATGGCTGACTGGATCGGCAAGCTAGACGAGTTCCTGAAGCTCGGCGACCGCGACGTGCTGACCCACGCCGGGCGGGTGAGCGCGCAGCTCGCGCGGCAGAAGGGCGGCGAGGAATATGACCGCTGGCGAGCGCGCGCCATCAACGCGCCAAGCCCCGTCGAGGCGCATTTTCTGGAGGCCGTGCAGAAGACGAAGGCGCTTGA
>CAZGXT010000077.1:0-1520 GCA_964529675.1 uncultured Caulobacterales bacterium | reverse complement strand
GAGAAGCTGATCGCCAACAGCGAGGCGCAGAAAAAAGCCCTCATGCAGCAACTCCTAACCGGCAAAAAACGCCTGCCGGGATTTCGTGGGGAGTGGAAAGAATACACACTCGGTGAGATCGGCAGTACTTTTACCGGTCTTTCTGGCAAGAGCGCTAAGGACTTCGGAGACGGAGAATTCTACATTCAGTACAAAAACGTATTTGAAAATGAGGAAGTTAACTTTAGCGCTCTCGAGCGCGTCCGGATAGGCACCAGTGAAAATCAGTACATCGTAGAACATGGCGATTTTATTTTCACTACGTCCTCTGAGACCCCAGACGAAGTGGGCGTCTGCTCGGTCGTTTTGGAGCCCAGTGGATCGATCTATCTAAACAGTTTTTGCTTTGGTTATAGGCCTAATAGTCACCGCACTATTCTGCCACACTTCGGCAAATTCTTTTTCCGAAGTAATTTGTTTCGCCGACGGCTTCACTCACTCGCTCAGGGTTCGACTCGATACAACCTATCGAAATCGGCATTTCTCGATATTTGCGTTCATCTTCCTGGACCTGATGAGCAGGCGGCGATTGCCAATATACTGCGCACGAGCGCCGACGCCGTGACTCGAAGAAAAGCAGATCTTCGTAGGTTTAAATTAGAGAAGGCTGCGCTGATGCAGCAACTGCTCACCGGCAAGCGCCGCGTCAAGATCAAAGGGGAGGCGCAAGCGGCATGACGAATCCTATTACGTTTCAAAAAGCCATTGAGGACAGTGCTCAGTTTTCAAAAAGACACCTGATCCTCGGCAACGGTTTCAGCATCGCTTGCCGTCCCGACATTTTCCATTACGGGTCATTGTTCGCACAAGCAGACTTTTCAAAGGCGCCTAAGGCAAAAGAGGTTTTTGAGGTTCTCAACACGCAGGACTTCGAGACCGCAATCCGAGCTCTAGAGAATGGCGCTGCGATCCTTCCGGTCTATGCCGCCGGCGCCACGGCCGCGAAGGAAATGGTGGCAGACGCGAAGGCGCTAAAAGACCTACTTGTTTCGACCGTCGCGGGAAATCATCCCAACATACCTCTCGATATACCGCACGAGAAATTCTGGGCATGCCGGCAATTTTTATCGAACTTCCTCGCTGGTCAGAAGCAGGGATATGTCTTCACCCTGAATTACGACCTGCTTTTGTATTGGACGCTAATGCATGAAGATCATCCGTTTGGTAACCCGATCGAATTGAATACCAATGACGGATTTGGAAATGACGAAGACGACCCTGATACGGACTACGTTGTTTGGCAGGGCGAGACCGGCGCTCATAGTGCGGATGTTCTATACCTTCACGGCGCACTGCACCTCTTTGATGCGGGTCACGAACTCCAGAAATACACTTGGATCAGGAAACAGGAGCGCTTGGTTGACCAAGCGCGAACTGCGATAAATGCGGACAAATTTCCTCTGTTTGTCGCCGAGGGCACAAGCCGTCAGAAGTTCTCGAAAATCCGGCACAATGCCTATCTGTATCAGGCGCTAAAAGTA
>CAZGXT010000076.1:8944-13566 GCA_964529675.1 uncultured Caulobacterales bacterium | reverse complement strand
AAACGTCGCCAAGGTCTCATCGTCTTCCCATACCGACAAATTGACGTTCATGGTCGGATCACCGGGCCAGTGGAGAGACATGGCGCTATCGCCGGTCTGATCCTGGAGGCGCCAGACAAATCCTGGCATGCGTTCAGCGAGCTGATTGATGCGCGCCAAATTGTCAAAGAAGTCGCGCATTTTGGGTTCGTCAGGGCCGCCCAACACGCGCCCAATGTTGACTTGCGCGAGGTGTTTTTTGGATGTCATCGGTTACGTCCACTTTTCCTATTCGCCTCGGAACACTGACCGAGATCGGTCTGGTATAAGATTATGTCGCTCCCCACCCGACGGCCAGTGCGATCGTTGGCCAAAGGCCCGTTCCCGCGCTGTTTTGAGCGTGAGCGAATATTAATAGAGCGGCGGTTTCCGGCGAAAATCCGCCGCAGCGGATTCGTGCCGATCCCTGTGTTGGCGTCATCGAATGGCATGGGAACGGCGGCGAACGGCGTTCGCACTTATGTTCCAGAGTGGCGGATGGGGTGGGATTCGAACCCACGGTGGACTTGCGCCCACGCCGGTTTTCAAGACCGGTGCCTTAAACCACTCGGCCACCCATCCATGCCCCTCAGGCGGGGAGGCGGGACCATAGAGGCGGCTATCCAAATGGCAAGGCGGTCCCGCGGCCTAATTTCGCCGCGAATCCGTTGCGAATTAGGGCGAAAGCCCGCATAGCCACGGTTCTATGACTCGACCAATACTATCGGTATCGATGCTCTCCCGCCTCGCCGGGTTGGCGGCAATGGCGTTGCTCGCTGCCTGTTCGACAGCCAGATTGCCGGACGCCCCCAAGACCCTTGGTCCGACGGTGAAGGCGAATCCCCATTACAAGGTCGGTGCGCCCTACCAGATCGACGGCCGCTGGTATACGCCGAAGGTCGAGCCGGACTATGTCGAGACGGGCGTTGCTTCCTGGTATGGCGATGCTTTCCACGGCAAGCTGACCGCGAATGGCGAGATCTTCGACAAGCGCCGGATCTCGGCGGCGCATCGCACCCTGCCGATGCCGACCATTGTCGAAGTCGAAAATCTCCAGAACGGCCGACGCATCGTTCTGCGCGTGAACGATCGTGGGCCCTTCGCCAAAGACCGCATCATCGATCTGTCGCATGCGGCGGCGGATGCGCTCGGCTTCACCGCCCAAGGCACCGCGCAGGTGCGCGTCCGCTATCTTGACGAGGCGGATATTGCCGACCTTGCGCCGTTGCCCGGTCAAGAGCCGCGTGCGCGCGCGATCGCGGCAGCGCCTGCGGCGACGCGCGCAGGCGGGGCCGATGCGATGGCTTCCCTTATCGCCAGCACGGCCGGCGCCGCAGCGCCAGTCACTTCTGCAGAGCTCTGGGTCGAGGTTGCGCAGGTTGCGAACGCCGCTGACCTTCAACGCATGCGGCTTTATATTCCGGGCGAAGGCCCGATGGCGCTGCATTCAGCTACAGACGGCGAGCGCACCGTGCAGAGCCTGCGGCTCGGTCCCTTCGTCAGCGAGGCGCTGGCGGCTGCTTCGGCGTCGCGCGCGAAGGCGGCCGGATTCGGGGCTGCACGGATCATCCATGGCGCCGGCAATTGAAGATCGATCGGTTGGTTGGAGAAACACGTCGATGCGTATTCTGAAATTCCTTCTGGGTCTTTTCGGCGCAGCCGCCGCTTGCATCGGCGCCGCGTTTGCTGAAGTGACGACCAAGGCGCCCTTTGCGGTGATCATGGATTACGAGACCGGCGCCGTGCTTTTTGAGAAGGACGCGGATACGCCGACGCATCCATCGTCGATGAGCAAGCTCATGACCTCGGCGATCGTGTTTGAACGGCTGAAGTCAGGACAGTTAAAACCTACTGACGAGTTTCCGGTCTCGGAGAAGGCCTGGCGCATGCAAGGGTCCAAGATGTGGACCCGCGTCGACACCAAGATCCCCCTCGACGCCCTGCTCGACGGCATCATCGTCCAATCTGGGAATGACGCCTGCGTCGTCGTCGCGGAGGGGATCGCCGGCAGCGAAGAGGCCTTCGCCGACCTGATGACGAAGAAGGCGCGTGAATGGGGTCTCGCCAATTCAACCTTTGCAAATTCGACGGGCTGGCCGGACGACAATCACAAGATGTCGACTCGCGACCTTGCTTTGCTGGCGCGCAAGATCATCAAGGACTTTCCTGAGTATTATTCGCGGTATGCGCAGAAGGAGTTCACCTGGGAGAAGATCCGTCAGCCGAACCGCAATCCGCTGCTGTACTCTTTCAAGGGCGCGGACGGTCTGAAGACCGGTCACACGGAGGCCGCGGGTTACGGCCTCGTCGGGTCGGCGGAGATTGACGGCCAGCGGCGTATCATCGTCGTCAATGGGCTTCAGTCCGAGAAGGAACGCGCCGCGGAAACGGAACGCCTAATGCGGATCGCATTCAACGACTTCACGAAGCGTACGCTGTATCAGGAAGGAGCGATCGCCGGCGACGCGATGGTCTTCGCCGGCAAGCGCCCATCGGTGCCGCTTGTCGCCGGCGAGGCGATCTCGATGATCATCAGCCGCGCCGACGCTGCATCGATGACCGCGAAGGTCATTTATGACGGTCCCGTCGAGGCCCCGATCGAGAAAGGCCAGCAGATCGGCGTCCTTCGCATCACCCAAGGCTCGAGTGAGGCGCGCGAGTTTCCGCTCTATGCGGGCGAGGCTGTGAAGGCGATCGGCCCGCTTGGTCGCGTCGGGCTCGCGGCGAAGACGATTTTTGGTAAGCCGCAGGCGGGCTCAGAGGCGGCCGCGCCGGAATAGGATGTCAATGACCGGCGCACGTCGCGGCTTCTTCATCAGCGTCGAAGGCGCCGACGGCTCCGGCAAATCCACGCAGACGCGACGACTAGCCGACTATCTTCGCACCCTTGGCCACGCTGTCGTCGAAACGCGCGAGCCGGGCGGCGGCGGGGAGGGGGCGGCCGCGATACGTCAGTTGCTTCTCAACGGCCCCCCGGATCGGTGGACGCCGACCGCAGAGGCCCTGATGATGTACGCGGCCCGCGCCGAACATCTCGACAAGCTGATCCGGCCCGCGCTGAAAGAAGGGAAAACAGTCATCACCGACCGCTTCGCGGATTCGACCATGGCCTATCAGGGTATGGCCGGCGGCCTGGGTGCGTCGGCCGTTACAGCTCTGCATTCCATCGTCGTCGGCGAGGATGAGCCCGATCTGACGCTGATCCTCGATGTTCCTGCCGAAATCGGCCTTCAGCGCGCCGGCGGCCGCCGGACGGGCGAGAGCCGTTTCGAGCAAAAAGGCGAAGCCTATCAGCAGGCGGTGCGCGACGCGTTTCTGGCGATCGCGCGCGCGGCGCCCAAACGCTGCCGAGTGATTGATGCGTCGGTCGACCAGGAAACCGTGTGGCGGGCGATTGCCAAGGCGGTCGACGGCGCGCTTCAATCGCGGTCCTGACCTGAGGCCCGCTTGACCGACACGACCGATATCCTGCCGCCGAACCGGCGCACCGAATTTCTGGCCGCGCCAGACCTTGAGGCGCAGCTGCAGCGCTCAATTGCTCAGGGCGCTCTCGCCAATGGCTGGCTGATCACGGGGCCCGAAGGGATCGGCAAGGCGACGCTCGCCTATCGTCTCGCCCGCGGGCTATTGCACGATGGCGGAAAAACTCTCGATCCCCCCGCAGACGCCAGGGCGAGCGCGCTGATCGCCGCGCGCGCGCATCCGGATCTTTTCGTCGCCGAACGGCGGTATGATGAGAAGAAGGAGCGTCAGGCCGCTGAAATCTCGGTTGATACCGCTCGCGACCTCATTCACTTCCTGAACCACACGGCTTCAATGGGCGGCTGGCGCGTCGCTATTGTCGACACCGCCGACGATCTCAATCGCAATTCGGCGAATGCGCTCTTGAAAGCGCTTGAGGAGCCGCCGCCGCGGACGGCGCTGTTTGTGCTCTCGGCGGCGCCGGGCCGGCTGCTGCCGACGATCCGGTCACGCTGCCGTCGTCTGGCGCTTCGTCCTTATGCTGATGAAACCGTCACGGCGTTTCTACAGCGGGAAGGGGCGGCGCGAGGGCCCGAAGCGGCGAAGATCGCAGCGGCGGCGGAGGGGCGCCCCGGCTTCGCCCTGCGGCTCGCCTTGGGCGACGGGCCGGAGGCCGTGGACGCGGTTGAGGCTTTCGTCACCGCCAGGGATGCGACGGGCGTTGCGCAGAGACTGGCCCCCAAGAGCGCTGACGGCGTATGGCCTATCTTTCAGGAGTTGCTCTTGCGTCGGATCGACCGCGCGGCGCGTGATCTCGCCCTCAACGCCGACGAGCGTGCGGGCGCGATGGTGAAGCTTCGAGAGACAATCGGCGGGCTCTTCGCGCGCGGGGATGCCGTCAACCTTGACCGCTTTCAGATGGTGCTCGCCGCCGCGCGCGCCGCGGCGCAGGCGCCGCGCATCGGCCGCTGATGATCGTCGACAGCCACGTCAATCTGCATCACGAGAAATTCGACGGCGAAGTCGAGCAAATCATCGCACGCGCAAAAGCCGCAGGCGTCGGCGCCATGCTGACGATCTCCGACCGGCTGAGTTCGACGGAGAAAATTCGCGCCATCGCCGCCCGCTATCCCGCGATCTGG
>CAZGXT010000076.1:0-8934 GCA_964529675.1 uncultured Caulobacterales bacterium | reverse complement strand
CGCCGATCACAAGAACCTGACGGCCGAGACGCTTATCGACCTTGCGGCAGAACCAAAGGTGGTCGGCATCGGCGAGTGCGGTCTCGATTTTCATTACGGCTTTTCGCCGGCCGACGATCAGGAACGGGTCTTCGCCGCACATATTGCGGCCTCGCAAGAGACTGGATTGCCGCTTATCATCCACACCAGAGAAGCTGATGAGATGACGGGCCGGATGCTCGCGGCCGCGATGAGCAAGAAGACCTTCACGCCGCTTCTTCATTGTTACACGAGCGGCCTTGCGCTCGCCGAGGCGGTGATGGAGATGGGCGGCTATATCTCCTTTTCCGGCATCATCACCTTCAAGAACGCGGACGATGTCCGCGCCGTCGCTGTGCGAATGCCGCATGACCGCATCATCGTCGAGACGGATTGCCCCTATCTCGCGCCGATCCCGCACCGGGGGAAACGCTGCGAGCCCGCTTATGTCACGCATGTCGCCGACAGGCTCGCCGAACTCCTTGGTCTTACGCGCGAAAAGGTTGATCGTTTGACGACAGAAAATTTCTTCCGGCTGTTTTCGCGGGCGACGGCGGAGAAGGGCGTGTGAGCGAAGGCGGGCGGCGTCGTGCGGTCATTCTCGGGTGCGGCTCTTCGGGCGGGGTGCCGCGGCTCGGCGGTCTGAACGGCGCCGGGGACTGGGGGAGCTGCGATCCCCATGAGCCGAGGAACCGGCGATCGCGCTGTTCGCTTCTGGTCGAACGCACTCATGGCGCCTTTGACGACCGGGCGGGCGTCACCTCGCTTGTCATCGATACGTCGCCTGACATGCGCGCTCAGCTGCTCGCGGCGCGCGTGGAGCATGTCGACGCGGTCCTTCTGACGCACGATCATGCCGACCAGACGCACGGGCTTGACGATCTGCGCGCGTTCGCCATCGCAAAGCGCAAGCGCGTGCCTGTCTATCTCGACCGCAGCGTGGCGGGCGAAGTCGTCCAGCGATTTCGCTACTGTTTCGAACAGGCGCCCGGAAGCTGGTATCCGGCGATCCTTGAGGAGCAGGCGCTGCCGGTCTGCGGCGAGGCTTTCACAATTTCCGGGCCCGGCGGGGATTTCGCGGCGACCGCCTTTCGCCAGCACCACGGACCCGTCGATTCCTTTGGTTTCCGCATTGGCGATCTCGCCTACTCAAGCGACGTCGCCATGCTGCCCCCGGACAGCTTCGACATTCTTGCCGGCGTCAGAATCTGGATCGTCGACGCCTTGCAGATGACGCCGCACGGCACGCACGCGCATCTGGAGCGGACGCTTGACTGGATTGCGGCCGTCAAGCCGGAGAGGGCGATCCTCACCAATCTTCATATCACCATGGATTACCGAACGCTGCTCGGCCTGTTGCCGCCCGGGGTGGAGCCCGCCTTCGACGGGCTCGTTGTGAATTTCTGAGCTGGTTATCCAGCCGTTAATGGACGAGCGGGTAAGCTTTGCGATGGGAATTGCAACGAAGGATCGCTGGTGGCGACCCAGTCAAAACAAGCTATCAGCCGCACGCGCTGCAAGGTCAGGATTGTCGGCTTCAACGACATGCTGACAGAGGGGTGCGTCTTCCTTGCGTATAACCAGCGGCTGTCGGATCTCCTGAACGATGATCGCGACTTCCTTCCGATCGAAACCGACGAGGGCGAAGTCAAGGTCATCTCCAAACGCGCGATCATGGAGGTCGAAGTTCTAGAAATGGGCAAAGCTGCGTCGCCACCAGGCAAGCGCCTCGACGACACTGTCAGCGTGCTTTCCCAGAACGCCTATGACGTGCTCGGCATGCCGCATGACGCCGACGACGCGACGATCCGGCTGCGTTACCTCGAACTCAAGGATCAACTGAAGCCGGCGACCATCGCGAGATCAACGAGCAACCGCGACATTCTTCTCGCCGCTGAGCAGATCGCCAAACGCTACGACGCGGCCTACGATTCCATCACCAACGCCCGGAAGATCGAAGCAATCGCAATCGCCATGCGCGAAGCCCAGCCCAAGCGCCGCCGCTTCGGCGAGAGCTGAGCGGTCGTCGGTTCGGCATAATTTGCGACAATACAAATTGTGCGATAATCAGATGCGGCCCATGCGGCGCGGAAAGGGGGGCCTAGCGCCCGGGCCGGTAATCGCGCGTCGCTTCGCTCAATACCCCCTCGAGCGTCATCGCCGGCGTCTTGAATTCCTCGCTGGCGAAGACCGGCGCCTGGTCGGCGAAATGCGGCGACGAGGCATCAAGCGTTGCAGCGCCGAACTGGTGGACCGTGCGGATGCGCTGGGCGCCGTTCCCCAGCCATTCGACCAGCATGACGTAAGTGTCGCCGGCGACCGCTTCTCCGGGGCCCTGCGCGAGATCCGCCGTTGAATAAATGGCCCTCAGCGTGTCTGGCCCGCCATTCAGCGGCAGGCTGACCGGTCCCCTGATCAGCCGGTTCACCTCACCCCATTCGGGATCGAGCCTGCCGAAGCCGGCCTCGATGTCCGCGGCCGCTCTCCGCAGGGCGCCGTAGCGCTCCGGGTTGGGCGCATCATCGCCGTTGAGCAGGATGCCCAGCGCGTAACGGCCGAAGGTGACTGCAAGCGCCGCGCTGCGATTTTCACGGTTCGTCCGGCCGTCCCAGCGCGCAAGAAGCTTCATCGCCTCCGCGACGCTGTCATCGCCGGCGATCTCGGCGTCCCCGAGAGTTTCATTAATCAGCCTGCGGATGTTCGAGTCGGCCGAATAGGCGTCGTCCATTTTGTAGGCTATGAACTCCTCTTCGGTTATGGTAGAGTCAGAGGCGAACAATTCCTGTTGGCGCAGGCCCCTGTTCGTCGACCGCGCCCGTACGCCGACATGCGCCGGAAACTCCTCAGCCTTCGGGCTGTCCTCCGCGCTTGACGCCTTCCAGGGCTCATTATTGGCGTTCACAACGAAGCCGGACGCCGGATCGACAATCGACGGCGCGGCGCCGAACGGCAAGACCCCGCGCCACACCAGATCCGCACGGTCGCCGGGCGCCGGCGTCGACCAGTCGTGATCGGCGCTGCGGTCGGGCGCCGCCATGTTGTAAAAATAAGCGATGCGCCCTTCCCGGTCGGCGAAGACGACGTTGAAAGACGGTATCGCCTGCATCGCCATGGCGTTTCGCCAGTCATCGAAGCTCCCGGCCTTGTTCATGCGCCGCCATTGTTCAACGGCGCGGATTTCGCCGTCGCCCGCAAAAGACACCGCGCGCCAGCCGTCCGGCGTTTCGAACGCCGGGCCGTGAACGGTCCTGAGAACCGGCCGCGTCACAGGCAGGCTGAATGGCCCGAACAACTTGACCCGGAACCGCGCCTTGCTGCGCTCAAAATCCCTCCATCCGCCTTCGAACCGGTAGCGGCGCGGATTTTTCGCGCGGTCGGTTTCCAGCGTATAGACATCGACAAGATCGGGTTTGTTGACCGTGAACGCCCATCCGAGATTTGGCGTCGCGCCATGAAGGATCATCGGCGAGCCCGGGAACACGCCGCCGATGATGTCGAGCCCCTCCTCCGACTTCAGCCTTGCTTCGTACCAGGCGACGGGCCCGGTAAAAGGCTGATGCGAATTGACCATCAGGCGCGTCGCTCCGTCCGCAGAGCGTCGCGGCGCGACCGCCATGGCGTTGGAGCCGAGTTCGGCGTCATTGCTGACGCGCAGGAACGTTGTTCGCATCCAATCGAGCGCCGCCGTCTTTTCTTCATCCCGCTCGAACAGTTCCGTCAGGCTATCGTCGAGGCCGTAAAAAAACGGCGTGCGCGCTGCAAAGCCTGCAACAATGTCTTGCGGCGTCATAGGCGCGACGCCCGGTGCGCAACGCTTGGCGACCTCGGCGCAATAGTAATTCAGCCCTGCTGCATAGGCTTCAAGAATCGCATGGGTTTCAGGCGACAGCTTCGTCTGGTAATCGCGGGCGATCGCGTCATTGGCGCCGAGCGCAGCGATCAGATAGTCGGTCACGGCTGCGTCTTTGCCGTTCCTCGCCGCAAGCGTTCCACGCGAGAACAAGAGGACCTCTTCAAAGGTCCGCCAATCATCTTCGGCATGAGCGTACGCCAGTCCAAACGCGACATCCGCGTCGCGCGCTCCATAGACATGGGGAACGCCCCAGCGATCGCGGATGATGCGCGCGTCAAAGGCTTTGGCGGCGTTGCGGGCGGCTTCCGCGTCGAAGGGCTTCGGCCCCGGCGTCCACAGCCACGCGGCCGCGCCGACCAGCCCGGCGACAACCAGAATAGCGACGCCGGCCAACAGCTTCTTCATGCCTTCCCTCGATTCGCCAGATCCGAACGCCTCGATCTTGACCATTCGAGACGTCATCATTGTTTGTTCATCGGCCGATATCGAGTCAAATAAGCAGCAGCATCCACGGGAACGCCAGCACCATGAAGACCGCCCTCGCCGCTTTCGCCGCCCTGCCCGCCCTCCTCGGCCCCGCTTCAGCGCAAGAACCCCCTTCAACTGACCGCTATTTCATCGACGGGCAGACGACGCTCGCCGCGCGCAAGGCGGTGAAACCGAACACGCGGCAAGCGAAAAACGTGATTCTCTTCGTCGGAGACGGGATGGACATCACGACAACAACTGCGGCCCGCATTTTCGATGGGCAGTCGCGCAATGAAGAAGGCGAAGAGAATTTTCTTTCCTTCGAGCGATTTCCCTTTGTGGCGTTATCGAAGACTTACAACACCAACGCCCAGACGCCGGATTCCGCCGGCACGATGTCGGCGATGACGACGGGGGTCAAAACCAAGATCGGCGTCATCGCTCTCACTGACGCCGCCCCGGTCGGCGATTGCGCATCGTCGAAGAGCGCGATTGCGCCGACGCTCGGCGAACTCGCGGAACGGGCGGGGCTTTCGACCGGGGTCGTCACGACGACGCGGCTGACCCATGCGACGCCGGCGGCGGTCTACGCGCACGCCGCAGACCGCGACTGGGAGCGCGACACGAACCTCCCCGAGGAAGCAAAGGCAAACGGCTGCGCGGACATCGCCCGTCAGCTGATCGAGTTCGCAGACGGCGACGGCATTGATCTGGCGATGGGCGGCGGACGGGCGAACTTTCTGCCGGTGGAGGCGGCGGATCCAGAGGCGCCGGAGACGACAGGCGGGCGCCGTGACGGGCGAGACCTCACTGGCGAGTGGCGCGCCAAGGGTCCTTCGCATGTCTACATCTGGGATCGCGAAGGGTTCGACGCGATCGACGTGCAGGCGGGGCCGCGCGTGCTCGCCCTTTTCGAGCCTTCTCATATGAATTTCGAGGCCGATCGCGCGGCCGACAAAGCAGGCGAGCCGTCACTTGCAGAGATGACGGCTAAGGCTGTCGAGATCCTTCGTCAGAACAAAAATGGTTATTTCCTGATGGTCGAAGGCGGGCGCATCGATCACGCCCATCACGGCGGAAACGCCGCGCGCGCCCTCAAGGACACGCAAGCCTTCAGCGAAGCGGTCGCAAAGGCGATCTCGATGACGAATGCGAAAGACACGCTTGTCATCGTCACGGCGGATCACGGTCACACAATGTCGATGGCCGGCTATCCGCGCAAAGGCAACCCGATCCTCGGCCTCGCTTCGGCTTCGCTTGAGGACGCCAACGCCCGTGACGGCTACGCCCTCGCCTCTGACGGGAAGACTTACACGACGCTTGGCTACGCCAACGGCCCAGGATCAATCCTCGCCGGGCAGACGAAAGCCGGAGAGCGCCCGGAACCACGGGCCGAGGAGGCCGCCGATCTCAATTATCGACAGCAGGCGACGGTCCCGTCAGCGTCGGAGACGCATGGCGGGCAGGACGTCGTCATCTATGCGACCGGTCCTCACGCGCATCTTTTTGGCGGTGTGGTCGAGCAGAGTTACGTCTTTCATGTAATCGACGCGGCGCTTGATTTGCGAGAGCGCGCGGGGAAAGCGCGCGCGCGGCGCTGACTGTTGGGCGCTCCCTATTTCTTGTCGGTGATGTCGAAGGCCTCGCCTTCGATCGTAACGCCGCCGTCATGCTTCGGGGCGTTCGGCCGCACGACCTGAATCCTGGCGTTCTTCGCCAGCCAGCCGATCCCGGCGCGAGCGCCCGCCCGTCGAATCGGCGGAACCAGCAACAGGAAACCCATCGAGTCGGTGACATAGCCGGGCGTCATCAGCAGCACGCCGGCCACAAGGATCATCACGCCATGCGCCAGCTCATCGACCGGCAAGTCGCCGCGCGCGATCACTTCCTGTCCGCGGCGCAGGACGTCGAACCCCTGCAGGCGGACAAGAAAAGCGCCGATCATCGCCGTGACGACACAGCCGAGCAGCGTCGGTAGAACGCCGATCGCTTCGCCGATTTTGATAAAGGCCGTAATCTCCAGCAACGGGATGATGACGAAGAGAAGGAACAGGATCACCGGAAGCATGGGTCAACCTTCGCCTGCACGCGCTCAATCGCTCCGGAACTCGCGACGACCTGTCGGCCGACGCCTCAGACAGGATCGAGCCAACCCCACTCATCGCGAGTTTCGCCGGTGAACAAGCCGAAGAACGCCTGCTGGATTTCCGAGGTCACCGGACGGTTGCTGGTCCCGATCGGCAGCCGGTCGACGCTTTTAACCGGCGTCACTTCCGCCGCCGTGCCGCAGAAGAACATCTCGTCCGCCGCATAAAGCGCTTCGCGCGCGATCGGCTGCTCGACGACTTCGATGCCGCGCGACTTCGCAAGGGTGATGATGGAATCGCGGGTGATGCCCATCAGAATAGACGAGGCGCCGGGGGGCGTGATGAGCTTGCCGTTCATGACGATGAACAGA
Source organism: uncultured Caulobacterales bacterium (assembly GCA_964529675.1). GTDB lineage: Bacteria > Pseudomonadota > Alphaproteobacteria > Caulobacterales > Parvularculaceae > Amphiplicatus. The sequence continues at coordinate 2,137 of CAZGXT010000076.1, read as the reverse complement.
TTCTGGCCCGCGCCCTCGCTGACAAGTCCGTCCGCCGTAAGGCCGATGCCTTCTGCAAAGCCTCCCTCGCGCGCTTCGAGGGCGATGAGCCGGCTTGAGAGATAATTGCCGGCCGCCTTCACGCCCGCCGGCATGGTGTCCGGGGCGAGCCGGCGCCAGCTTGAGATGCAGGCGTCGACGCCTGACTTCAGGCCTTCATCGCCAAGATAGGCGCCCCAGGGAAAGGCGGCGATGATCGCTTCGGACTTCTGGTGCGGAGCGGAAATGCCCATCTCGCCATAGCCGAGGAAGACCAGCGGGCGAAGATAGCAGGCCTTGAACGCGTTCGCCCGCACGACATGCCGGCAAGCCTCCATCAGTTCCTCAATCGAGTGGCCGAGCGGCAATCGATAGACCCGCGCCGAATAGGCGAGCCGCTTGATATGATCGAAGTTCCTGAAAATGACCGTACCCTGCCGCTTCGTCTCATAGGCGCGCATGCCCTCGAAGACGGCGGTCGCATAATGAAGCGCATGGCTCATCACGTGAACTTTCGCGTCGCTCCACGGGACGAGGGCGCCATTGCTCCAGATGAACTTGGCTTCGGCTATCGGCATGATGGTCTCCCTCGCGGACGGGCGTGGAATCGCGTGTAACCGTCTTAGCCGGGCCGGCCGGAGGAGGCCAGCAAGCGCGCCATGTCCGCCCGATTTTGCAGCATTCGGGCGCGGCGCTGGCGATGCAAGGCGATTTTCGCCATATCGGACCGGTGCGGCGCGCCGGCAGCGCCCCCTGAAGGATTGGCCAAATGGACGCAAGGGACGCGATTGCAGAATTGCTCGACTTGATGGCGCTGTTGCGCACGCCAGGCGCCGGCTGCCCCTGGGACCTTGAGCAGGACTTTCGCAGCATCGCTCCGTATACGGTTGAGGAAGCCTATGAAGTCGCCGACGCTATCGAGCGCGGCGATCTTGACGACTTGAAGGACGAGCTCGGCGACCTCCTCTTTCAGACCGTGTTCCATGCCCGCATGGCCGAGGAGATGGGCGCATTCGCGTTCGCCGATGTCGCCTCGGCGATCACCGAAAAGATGCGCCGTCGGCATCCCCATGTTTTCGGGGGCGCAGAGACCCGCACCGCCGGCGAACAGACCGCCGCCTGGGAGGCGCAAAAGGCCGAGGAGCGCGCCGCCAAGGGGTCGAGCAGCATCCTTGACGATGTTCCGCTCGGCCTTCCCGGCCTCACCCGCGCTGTGAAGCTGCAAAAGCGCGCGGCGAGAGTCGGCTTCGACTGGACCAATCCGCGCGAGGTGTTGGACAAGATCGCCGAGGAGACCGAAGAGCTCGTCGCCGTCATCGACACGGGCGAAAAGAGTTCCATCGAGGACGAGTTCGGCGATCTGCTGTTTGTCATGGCGAACCTGTCGCGGCACCTCGACATCGACCCTGAAGCCGCGCTCCGACGCGCCAATGAGAAGTTTCGCCGGCGCTTTCGTCACATCGAGCGGGCGCTAGGGCCTCGACTTGGTCAAGCGAGCCTTGACGAGATGGAGGCGCTGTGGGTGGAGGCGAAAGAACACGAGCGTTCCTAGCGCAAATCGCAAGAATTCGGAATCAGCGATGTGCGCCAGTCTTTCATTTAGTCGCACGATTTCGCAAAAAGTAAGGCGCTGCTTTTTTGCGTCGCGCTCCTGGACCCGTCCGGGGCTATGTCGCCTGTTTCGGCAACAGCGGTTTCAGCTTCTGCGCATAGCTTTCCGGGAATAGTCTTTGTACGAACGAGATGATCTTCGCGTCGCGGCCGACGACGACGCGGCGTTTGCCGCGCGCAGCGCCTTCGAGAATGATTTCGGCGGCGCGTTCCGGGCTGGTGATCGCGGCCTTCTTGAAACGCGCATCGAGATCTGACTTGCCGGCGGTCCCTGGAGGAAGCGCATCGACGGCTGCGTTCCGTGCAATCGCCGTATCGACCCCGCCCGGATGGACCGACGTCACTCGCACGCCCTTTTCCGCGAGCTCCTCGGCGATCGTCTCGGAAAATCCGCGAACGGCGAATTTCGACGCGCAGTAGTGCGCCTGCCCAGGATAGCCGATGAAGCCGAATAGGCTCGAAATGTTGATGACGCCGCCTTTCGTCGCGATGAGCTGCGGCAGGAACG
>CAZGXT010000075.1:0-13666 GCA_964529675.1 uncultured Caulobacterales bacterium | reverse complement strand
GGCGACATTGCCGAGCGATTTCGACATCTTGTCGGCGTCCATGGTGAGAAAGCCGTTGTGGAGCCAGACCCTTGCCAGCGGAGCGCCCCCATGCGCGCAGGACGACTGCGCGATCTCGTTCTCATGGTGCGGGAATTTGAGGTCCTGCCCGCCGCCGTGAATGTCGATCGTCGTCCCCAGCGTCTTTTCGATCATCGCCGAGCATTCGATGTGCCAGCCCGGGCGCCCGCGGCCCCAGGGGCTTTCCCATCCCGGCTCCTCGGCGGCCGAGGGTTTCCACAGCACGAAGTCGGCTGCATTCTCCTTGTACGGAGCAACCTCGACCCGCGCGCCGGCGATCATGTCGTCAAGGCTGACGCCGGAGAGCTTGCCGTAATCGGGGAAGGCCCCCGTGCGGAAGAGGACATGCCCGTCCGCCGCGTAGGCGAACCCGCCCCGGAGCAGCGTTTGGCAGAGCGCAATCATTTCGCCGATATGGCCGGTCGCCGTCGGCTTCAGCGTGGGGGCGAGCGCATTGAAGGCGCTGAGCTCCTCGTCATAGATGCGGGCGTATGTCGCGGTGATCTCATGGATCGGCGCGCCCGTCTCGCGGGCCCGTTTGATGATCTTGTCGTCGATGTCGGTGAAATTTCGGGCGTAGAGGACATGCTCGGCGCCATAGCGGCGGCGCAACAGCCGGAACAGCAGGTCGAAGACGATCGCGGCGCGGAAGTTACCGATATGAGCGTGATTGTATACCGTCGGCCCGCAGACATACATCGTCACCCGCTTCTCGTCGGCGGGCGCGAAGGCGCGCTTCTCGCGCGTCAAACTGTCATAAAGGTCAAGCGGCATGGCGATCCAGACGTTCCGGCTGGTGCTAAACCAAATCTAGCGCTGGCGGAATGCGCGCCCCGCAGATGTTGCGTCGCTCGAGCAGAAAAACTGGGGTCCTGAGCAGAATTCCGCCGCCGCCTCACGCAATCGGCATTTCGCGCCGCGGCGATCCGCCGTTAGGCTGACGACGTAAGAGCTCGTGCCAGAGCCACGCGTCTCTCTCCCCTGAGACCCGCGAATTTGTAATCGCTTTTGACGATAGGACAGGCCCATGACCGCCATTGCCTACGACACCCATGCGCGCGCGACTTCGGAGGACGAAGGACGCCTCACCAGCCGGCCGAGCCGCGCGGAAGCCGAAGCCGCCGTTCGAACGCTGATCCGCTGGGCGGGCGATGACCCGGCGCGCGAAGGCCTGATTGATACGCCAAAGCGCGTCGTCAAAGCCTATGAGGAGTGGTTCGGCGGCTATGACGAGGACGCCGAGGCGATCCTTGCCCGCACCTTCGACGAGGTCGAGGGTTATGACGACATCGTGCTCGTCAAAGATATCCGCCTTGAGAGCACCTGCGAGCATCACATGGCGCCGATCATCGGCAAGGCGCACATCGCCTATCTGCCGTCCGAGCGCGTCGTCGGTCTTTCGAAGCTCGCCCGTCTGGTGGATGTGTTCTCCAAGCGCCTGCAGGTTCAGGAGAAACTGACGGCGCAAATCGCCAGCGCGCTGCAGGCCTCGCTGAACCCGAAAGGCGTTGCGGTGATGATCGAGGCCGAGCATCACTGCATGTCGACGCGCGGCGTCCATCGTCACGGCGCGGACACCATCACGACGCGATTCACGGGCGCGTTCCTGACGGAACCGAAACTGGAAGATCGCTTCTTGCGGCTGGTCCGGCGCTAGCGCGCAAGCGCTTCTTCGACGTCGCGCAGGCGGTCCTTGCCGAACCACATCTCGTCGCCGACGAAATAGGCCGGCAGGCCGAACACCCCGCGCGCGACCGCGCGCTCGGTGTTGGCGATGAGGTCGGCCTTGACGTCCGCCTCACCGGCCGCGGCAAGGAGGCGGTCGGCGGGCAAGCCTGCGCGGCTGAGAACCTCGGCGACAACCGCCGGATCGTCCATTTTCCCGCCGTCTTCCCACATCGCCGCGAACAGCGCTGCGGCGGCGGGCGGAAGAAGGCCGCCGCGTTTGGCGGCGACGGCGATGCGCATGATGAGCAGCGTGTTGACGGGGAAATGCGGGTTCATCTGAAAGCGCGCGAGGCCATGGCGCGCGATGAAGCGGCGCATCTCCAGCATTTCATAGGCCATCTTCGCCGGGATGTTCGCGTTCGCCTGCATCGGCGACTGGTTGCCGGTCGCCTTGAAAACGCCGCCGAGAAGGCAGGGGACCGGGTCGAACGACGCGCCAGTGCGCGCTTCAACCTCGGGGAGAACTTTCCACGCGAGGTAAGCGTTGGGGCTGCCGAAATCGAACAGGAATTCCGCTTTCACCATTTCTCCTTCCATGGACGAAGATCAAGCTCGTGCGTCCAGGCGCTGCGCGGCTGCTTCCACAGGAAGACATAGTTTTCCGCGATGGCCTCGGGGGAGAGGACCGCATCCTCGGCGCGCAGGGCAGCGATGTCCGGCACGAGCCCGGCGATGAACTCGGTGTCGATGGCGCCGTCGACGATCACATGCGCGACATGGATGTTTTTCGGCCCGAGCTCACGCGCCATCGACTGCGCAAGGGCCCGCAGCGCGTGCTTGCCCCCGGCGAAGGCGGAAAAGCCCGCAGCGCCCCTGAGGCTCGCTGTCGCGCCGGTGAAGAGGATAGCGCCGCGCCCGCGCGCGATCATGCGCCTTGCGGCCTCGCGCCCTGTGAGAAATCCGGCGAAAGCCGCCATCTCCCACACCTTGCGATAGACCTGCGCCGTCGTCTCCGTCACGTCGAAGCGCACATTCGCGCCGATGTTGAAGACGACGACTTCGAGCGGCGCAATCTCCCTCTCGATGCCGTCAAAGAGCGCCGTCATCGCGCTCTCATCGCGCGCATCGACGGGAAGCGCGTAAGCGTCGCGACCCTCGGCGCGGATCGACGCCGCCAGCGCTTCGAGCGCTTCGGCGTGACGGGGCCGGCGCGAAACGCAGGCGATGAGCCCCTCGCGCGCAAAGGCCCGCGCGATCGCCCCGCCGGTCGCATCCCCGGCGCCGATGACGAGACAGGCGCGTTTTCCTGACTGGATCATGATGAAAGCTTCGCGCTTCAACCATCGTGTTGTCCAGCGCCAGGCGACCGCGACGGCCTGCGTCAGGCGCCGACAGCGTCCGCGACCGTAGCGAAGCCGTCGCGCTTCAGAAGGCGCGGCAATCCCTCGACGATTTCCGCCACCAGCGCCGGGCCCTTGTAGATGAGCGCCGTGTAGAGCTGCACAAGGCTCGCGCCGGCGCGGATCTTGGCGTAGGCGTCCGCCGCCGAAGAGACGCCGCCGACGCCGATCAGCGGCACGCGGTTTCCGAGCGCGCCGCGAAACTCAGCGAGAAGCGCGGTCGACGGGGCGAACAGCGGGCGCCCGGAGAGGCCGCCTTTTTCGTCGCGGTGCGCGCTCTTTAGCGCTGCGTCCCGCGCGATGGTGGTGTTCGAAACGATGAGGGCGTCGATTTTCTCGTCAAGAACGGCGCTGGCGATGTCGGCCTTGTCGGCGTCGGCGAGGTCCGGCGCGACTTTCAGGAACACCGGCGCCTTCTTCTCAAGATTGTCCCGCGCCGCGATGACTCGCTTTAAAAGCCCTGTCAGCGACGCCTTGTCCTGTAGCGCCCTGAGGCCCGGCGTGTTCGGAGATGAAATGTTGACGGTGTAGAAATCGACAAGGCCCTCGAGGCCGCGCACGCCCTTCACATAATCCTCGATGCGATCGGCGCTCTCCTTGTTGGCGCCGAGATTGGCGCCGACGACGCCCAGTCGGCGCCGGCGCGCGAGACGCGCAGCGATCATCTCAAGGCCGTCATTGTTGAAGCCGTAGCGATTGATCACCGCCCCATCCTCAACGAGGCGGAAGACGCGCGGGCGGTCGTTGCCCTCTTGCGCAAGCGGCGTCACGCCGCCGATTTCGACGAAGCCGAAGCCGAGCCGCAGCATCGCATCGGGGACTTCCGCATTCTTGTCGAAGCCGGCGGCGAGGCCGAGCGGATTGGGGAAGTCGATCCCGGCGATGCGGGTACGCAGCATCGGGTGGGACCGGACATGCAGTCTCGGCGCGAAGGGCGAGGCCATCAGCCGCACGGTCGCGCGATGGGCGGCCTCAGGATCGAGCAGCCGGATCGCGCGCGTTCCGAGCGTTGCGGCAAGGCGGCCCGTCATCCGATCGTCTCGCCGATCGCAAAAGACCCGTCGGCGCGGCGAACGAGACGAACGGCGCTCACCGCTTGCGTCATCGCCAGCGCGCCGTAAAAATGCGGAAACAGGGCGCCGCCGCGCGAGGCTTCCCATCGAAGCAGGGACCCAAGCGCCGCCGCATCGAAGCCGACGGCGACAAGATCGTCCCGCCCCGCAAAATGGAGGCGCGCTGTTTCAAGGACCTGATCCTCCGCTGAAAGATGAATGAAGCCGTCGGCGCGATCGACCGCTGCCGGAACGACGAACCCGCCCTTGCCCGAGGCCGCGTGGTCCGCTCCGCTCATGATCTTGAAAACAACGCCCATCGCCGCGGGTTAGCCCGCGCTGGCGGCAGCGGCAAGCGGCCGCGAAGTCTAAGGCTGGTTGTCGATAAAGGACTTCTCCGCTTTAGCGCCGGCGTCAACCGCCGCCTTGAGGGAGCGCGACAAATTCTGCACGTCCTTTTCGAATTTTCGCGACGGCGTCGCGGCGAGCGCGCCGTCAAGACAGGAGAGCGCGGGTGTGCGCCAGGCCTTGCGTCCGTCGGCAAGCAGGCGGAGCGCGCATTCATAAGCGACGATGGCGTCGCCGGGCGCCAGCGACCGCGCCTTTTGAAACTCGTCAAAGCCGCGTTCGGGATCGGCCCCTTTCAGCGCGCCGCCGCCGCGCCGCGTCACCTCAATGCGCCATGAAGCCGACGTCGACAGCGCCAGGGGGTGGGTCGGCGCGAGCATCAGCGCGTTGTCGAGGCGCGTCCGCGCCCTGCCGGCGTTTCCCGACACAAACGCCGAGAGCCCGGACATGCGCGCGCTTTTGAGCAGGAGGGCGACCGCCGCCTGAACATGCGCATCGGCGAGAGACGGCTCCAGCGCGATCGCCCGCTCCGCGAGGTCGAGCGCCGCCTCGGCACGCGTGCGCGCCGCTTTTCGGCCAGGCTCGAAATACGCCACCGCGTTCAGCGCGATCGCCGCCATCGTCAAATTCTCAGCGCCGCCGGCCGCCACGGCGAGGTCCGCGGCCGCCAGATAATCGCCGCGCGCATAGGCGTCGTAAGCGGCGGCGTCGGGCGCGGCGGCGCACGGAGCAGCGACCAGCGCCAGGGCCGATGCCAGAGCAAAAAGACGGTTCATAAGCCTCCGGATTTCTGTCGGCGTTTACTCAACGACGCTTCGCCAAGAACGCTTTCTCCGCGTCCGGACCCGATTCGACCGCCGCCTTGAGAACCTTGGAGCGCTCCTGGATGGCCGCTTCAAATGTTGACTCCGTCGGCGCCGTCACGGCGTCTTCAAGACAGTCGAGCGCCTCAGCGCGCCACCCCGCCCGTCCGTCGGCGAGAAGGCGGACCGCGCATTCATGGGCGATGACGTTGTCGACAGGGTCGATCGCCCTTGCGCGGATCAGCTCTGCGTAGCCTTCCTCGGCGTCCGCGCCATAGAAAAATCCGCCGCCGCGGTTGGCGACTTCGATCCGCCACGCGGCCGAGGCGATGAGAAACGGGGCGAAATCCGGGTCGAGGTCCAGCGCCTGATCGAACATGCGCCGCCCGCGCGCCGGGAGATTGGAGAGAAAGGCGCGCGCCGCCCCCATGTTCGACGCCTTGATGAGCATCGCGACGCCGAGATTGAAATGCCCCTCCGCAAAGGTGGGGTCGGCGGCGATCGCCGCCTCGGCGTAAGCCATGGCGCGGTTGCAGCGCTCGCGGGTCGTCTTCCGGTCGCGATCGAAATAGCTGATCGCATTGAGCGCCTTGGCGGCGTAGGCGAGGTTTTCCGCCCCGCCCGCGCGCTCGGCCGCGGCGACGGCGCCGAGATAGTCGCCGCGCGTGTAGGCCGCTTCAGCCGCCGGATCGGGCGCGGCGAGCGCCCGCGAGGCGGCGACGGCGGCGATCATCAGAAACCAGGGAAACCGCATCGCGCCGAATTGCTGGAAAAGTGTGACGGCGTCTAGCGCGCGCTGGACACATCTTGGCAATCGACGCTGTAGTCGCGGCCAATGAAACGGGCGCGGATTGTTGGAGGCCTTGCCGCGGCGCTCGCCGCCGGGATTGCGGCGCTATCCGTCGGCCAGCCGCCGCCCATTGCGTGGACGGCGGCGATCACCACCCTTTGCGCCGCGTGGTGGATCACCGAAGCCCTGCCGATCCCGGCGACGTCGCTCCTGCCCTTCGCGCTATTTCCGATGGCCGGCGTTCTTGACCACCGCGACGCGGCGGCGGCGCTCGGCGATCATGTGATCGTCCTCTTGATGGGCGGCTTCATGTTGTCGAAGGGGCTCGAAAAATCGGGCGTCCACGAACGCCTGGCGCTTTACATGATCGGCCTTGTCGGCGCGTCAGGGAAACGACTTGTCTGGGGTTTCATGATCGCGGCGGCGCTGCTCTCCATGTGGATCTCGAACACGTCGACGGTGTTGATGCTGCTGCCGATCGCGCTCGCCATCCTCGCGCGGGCGACCGACCGGTCGCTCGACGCCCCGGTCGTGCTCGGCGTCGCTTACGCCGCGTCGATCGGCGGTCTCGGCACGCTGATCGGCACGCCGCCCAATGTGATTTTCGCCGGCATCTACGAAAAGACGGCGGGCGCCGAGTTCGGCTTCGTCGAATGGATGAAGATCGGCCTTCCGGTCGTCGTCATCGCCGTTCCGCTCGCCGCGCTTTGGCTGACCCGTAACGTCACCGCGCGCGAGACGGTCGCCATTCCCGATCCGGGCGCCTGGCGAGTCGCGGAGGTCCGAACGCTGCTTGTTTTCGCCGGCGCGGTCGTCCTCTGGGTGACGCGCAGCGAACCCCTCGGCGGCTGGTCCGGGCTGTTCGGGATCGCCGGCGCGGGCGATTCAACGGTTGCGCTTCTCGCCGTCGCGGCGATGTTCCTGATCCCCGACGGCAAGGGCGAAGGTCTGCTAGACTGGAGGACCGCGTCCGACATTCCCTGGGGAATGCTCCTCCTCTTTGCGGGCGGCATCTGCATCGCGGCGGCGTTTGAGAAATCCGGCCTCTCGGCGCTGGTCGGCGCGGCGCTTTCCGGCGCGGGGGCTTTGCCCGTCTTCGTGCTGATGCTGATCATCTGCATATGCGTGACTTTCATGAGCGAACTGACGTCGAACACCGCCGTCGCGACGCTGACCCTGCCGGTGCTCGCCGCCGCCGCCGAAGGCGCTGGCGTTCCGGCTGCAGTCCTCATGGTTCCCTGCGCGATGGCGGCCTCGTCCGGCTTCATGCTGCCGGTTTCAACCGCGCCCAACGCCATCGCCTATGGCACAGGGCGCGTCACGGTGGCCAAGATGGCGCGCGAAGGGGCCATTCTCAATTTTCTCCTTGCGCTCATCATCGCGGGCGTCTGCTATCTGTCGCTGCGATGACCCCGGCGTCGGCAGGTTTTATCTATTTTGCGATCGTCTTTGCGGCGGGGTTCGCTCTCGGCGCCGTCAGGACGCTGTGGCTGGCGCCCGCGCTGGGCGAGGCGGCGGCGACGCTCCTTGAGCTGCCGGTCATTCTCAGCCTTTCCTGGCTCGCATGTCTCGCCCTCCTGCGGCGCATGAAAGTCAACGCGCGCGCAAGCGACCGTTTCGTCATGGGCGCGACGGCTTTCGCCTTGCTGATCGGCGCAGAGATCGCGCTCGGCCTCGGGCCGATGAGCCGTTCATTTGGCGAGCAGCTTGGCGCGATGACGTCGACTGCAGGACTGATCGGCCTTGCCGGCCAAATCCTCTTTGCGGCCTTTCCGCTTCTGGCGCTCATTCTGCACCGGCGGGCCTGATTGCGGCGAAGCGCCTAGCCCTCGCGCCGAACCGGCTCGAATTCCGGCCGCCAGCGCTTATACTACAACTGTCGCAAAAGCGGCGCGCAATCCGGCGCAGGGCTCACCGCCGGTCGTTGCGGATAACCAGAAACTGGAGATGAGCCATGCGCAAATACGTCAGCCTGTTCGCCGCCCTGATCCTGGCGGCAAGTCCTGCTTTCGCCGGCGAGGCGAAAGAAGCCGTCAAGTTCCGCTTTGACCGGTCGGCGCTCGCAACCGATGAGGGCGTAGACAAAGTCTACAAGGCGATGCGGGCCAGAGCGTGGAGCAGCTGCGATCCTCGCAACGATCGCACGCGCGGCGCCATAGAGGCCTGCGCGGACGACCTCGTCTCGCAATGGGTGAGCGCGGCCGGCGATGAACGCCTCAGCGCGCGTCACGCCGAAGCGGGTTAGATCCTAAACGGCGTCGAGCGTCATGTGCCGCGCCCGTGCGGCATGTTCGATCGCGGCGGCGCCGTCATCGCCGATCTTCAGCGTCGTGCGGATGAGTTCAAGGACGCGGATTTCGGTCATCGCAAGGCCGCCGTCCGCCGTCACCACGTCGACCGCCGCAGCGTAGGCGGTCTCGGCCAGATGGGCCGGGATCGCCGCCGCCGCCGAGGCGAGCACCTTGTGGAGCCCGCCGTCGGAGGACATCAGCTTGCCGCAGGCCTCCGCCGTGTCGACGAGCGTGTCTTCGTCGGACCCCTCGAACACCGAAAACGACCGAACGACGCGGCCGATCGAGCGCAGCTCCTTCTCCGACATCCGCCCGTCAGAGGCGGAGGCTGTCACCATCAGATAGATGATCGCTTCCTGGGGTGTGAGACGCGGGGCATGATCGGCGGACATAAGGGCTCCAGAGGACGCTCCGATCCCTTACGCCATATCCGCCGCCGCTGAAAAGCGATCAGCGCCGCCGTTTTGGAATCAGCGGGTTGCACGCTAAGAGCGAACGTGAAGCCAGCAGCAATTTCCATAATGACGCGTCCACCCTTCACCCCCGCCGATATCGCCGGCGCCAAATCCTGGCCCTTTGAGGAGGCGAGGAAGCTCGACGAGCGGCTGAAGCGCCTGAAGCATGACGGCGTCGTGCTGTTCGAGACGGGCTACGGCCCCTCGGGCCCGCCGCATATCGGCACCTTCGGCGAGGTCGCCCGCACGACCATGGTGCGACGCGCATTCGAACTGATGACCGGCAGGACGACGCGCCTCATCTCTTTCTCGGACGACATGGACGGCATGCGCAAAGTCCCGCCGCATCTGCCGAACCAGGAAATGCTCTCGCGCTATCTGCAGAAGCCGCTGACGAGCGTGCCGGACCCATGGGGCAGCCACAAGAGTTTTGCGCACCACAACAACGCAAAGCTGCGCGCCTTTCTCGACCAGTTCGGCTTCGACTATGAGTTCCTGTCCGCGACCGAGCAGTACCAGGCCGGCAAGTTCGACGGCGCCTTGATGCGCGTGCTCGAACGTTTCGACGCCATCATGGAGATCATGCTCCCCTCGCTCGGCGACGAGCGCAAGGAAACCTATTCGCCGATCCTGCCGATCTCGCCGAAGACGGGGCGCGTGCTGTATGTGCCGCTGCTCGAACGCAACGCCTCAACGGGCGAGATCGTTTTCGAGGACGAAGACGGCGAGCGGATCAAGATGCCGGTGACCGGCGGGCGCGCAAAGCTGCAATGGAAAGCGGACTGGGCGGGCCGCTGGTTCGCGCTCGGCGTCGATTATGAAATGGCGGGCGAGGACCTGACCGAATCCGTGCGGCTATCAAATCGTATCGTCAAGGCGCTTGGCGGCGAGCCCCCGGCAGGGTTCAACTTTCAGCTTTTCGTCGACGAGCAGGGCAAGAAAATCTCCAAGACCAAAGGCAACGGGATCTCGATCGAGGAATGGCTCACCTATGCGAGCCCCGAAAGCCTGTCGCTCTTCATGTTCCAGAATCCAAAAGCGGCCAAGAAGCTCTATTTCGACGTCATCCCGAAGACGCTCGATGAATATTGGATGGCGGTCGAGAAATATCCGGCGCAGGAAGGACCCAAGGCGCTCGACAATCCGGTCTGGCATATTCATGGCGGCGCGCCGCCCGAAAAACCCTCGCCGGTCTCCTTCGCCATGCTGATCTCGCTCGTCGCCGCTGTCGGCGGAGACGTCGAGGTGTTGAAGGGGTTCATCCGCAAATATCGCCCGAACGCGAGCACGGAAGAACTTGCAAGCGCCGACGCGCTCACGGTGTACGCCGCGCGCTATTTCGAGCGCTTCATCGCGCCGACCCGCGTCTTCCGTGCGCCGACCGAGCAGGAGCGCGCCGCTCTGGCGATGCTCGCGGCCAGGCTCCGCGAGATCGGCGACGGCGCGGAGGAGGACGCGTACCAGACCGCGACCTTTGATACCGGCAAGGCGAACGGCTACGAGAAAAATCTCCGCGACTGGTTCGCGGCGATTTATGAAGTCGTCTTCGGCGCGGCCGAGGGCCCGCGCATGGGACCCTTCGCCAGAATCTACGGGGCGGCGGCGACGGCGCAGCTGATCGAGGCCGCGCTGGCGCGATGACGGGGCCCGGAACGGCGCGCTCATCGCCGGCGTCAACGCCTTGTTAACCGCGTTTCATCCACCATCTCGCCTCCGTGGAGGGGTGATCGATGGCCGCGCCAGCGCTTGTTCTTGACCGTGTCGTCAAGCGTTTCGGCGCGTTCGCGGCGGTCGACGGCCTTTCCTTCACCGTCAACAGGGGCGAGATCCTCGGCTTTCTGGGGCCGAACGGGGCCGGCAAGACGACGACGCTTAGGATGATCCTCGAAATCGCGGCGCCGACGTCGGGACGGATCGAGGTTCTGGGGAGCGCGGCGGCGATCAAGGTCCGCCACCGCATCGGCTATCTGCCGGAGGAGCGGGGCCTTTACCGCAAGATGCGCGCCGCCGAGACGATCGCCTATTTCGCAAGCCTTCGCGGCGTGCCGGAGAAGGCGGCGAAGGCCGGCGCGAACGCGCTCCTTGACCGCTTCGGGCTCGGCCCCTTCGCGCGCTCGAAGAACGAGGCGCTGTCGAAGGGCATGGCGCAGAAGGTCCAGCTTCTCGCAACCATCGCCCATGACCCCGAACTCCTCATACTCGACGAACCTTTCACCGGACTTGACCCGATCAATCAGGCGACGCTGGAAGAATTGATCCGTGAGCTGAAGGCGCAGGGAAAGACCATCATCTTCTCAACCCATACGATGCAGCACGCCGAGCGGCTCTGCGATCGGTTTCTCATTCTCGCCAAGGGCCGCAAGCAATTTGAAGGAACGCTTGAGGAAGCGCGCCGCCTGTTCCCGCCGCGTCTCTTCGTCCGCACGGTCGACGATGTTTCCGCGCTGGCGGGCGTCCCCGGCGTCATCGCCATCACCTTGAAATCGGACGATGAGGGCGCAAGGGACTACGTGATCGATCTCAAGCCCGGCGCCGATCCTTCGGCCGTGCTCGCGGCCGCCTTTGAAGCGGGCGTCAGAATGACGCGCTTCGAATATGCGGGCGCTTCGCTCCATGACATTTTCGTCGCGCTCGCCGGCGAAGATGCGGGCCGGGAGAAGGCGGCATGAGGCCCGTTCTCCTCATCGCCTGGCGCGAATACAAGCAATATGTGCTGTCGCGCGGCTTCCTGATGTTCCTCATCATGTTTCCGCTGATCGTCGTGCTGGGCGCCGCCGCCATCGGCTTTCTTGAATCGTCACGCCCGACACGCGCTTTCGTGGTGATCGACGGCGCCGGCGGCTACGCCGAGGCGATCGACAAGGAGATCGAGCGCCAGCACCGGCGCGAGACGCTGAACGCCTGGGACCAGTGGCTCGGCGTCGCGCTTGATCCTGCAAGAATGAAAGCCGCGGATCTGCCCGCTCCTTTCGCGCCGGACGCGGTCACCTTCGCGCGCATGGATGCGTTTGCGGCCGCCGGCGGCGCCGAAGCCGGGCTTGACCTCGTGCGGCCCGCCTTGCGCCGCGGCGTCCCCTTGTTCAGCGCGCCGAAGAGCCAGTTTGTAGGGCTCGATGCGGCGACCGTCGTCGAGGCCGGCGCCGCGACCGATGAGGCGGCGGAAAGGCTGAAGCCCTATCTTCTCGGCAAGCAGCAATGGCCGGGCGGTCAGGAGCTCTTCGCCGCAATCATCATTCCCGCCGATTACACCGGCGAGCCCGGCGGCGCCGATGCGCAATACTGGTCGAAAAACCTTACCGACCCGGCGCTTGAATTCGCCGTCTCGCGGGCGCTGACCGCCACCGCGCGTCGGAAGTTCGCCGCCGGCGTCGGCCTCGACAGCGCGGCGCTCGATGCGCTCGCCGACGTCGACGCGCCCGTCGTCGCTTTCGATCCCGGCAAGGACGGCGCCGGCGAACTCAAGGACGCCGATCGCCTGCGGACGGCGTTCATCCCGGCGGCGCTGACCTATATGCTGCTCGTCGTCGTGTTCGGCGTCGGCAATCTGCTCCTCACCAATACGATCGAGGAGCGGTCCAACAAGATCGTCGAGATCCTGCTGTCCTCCGTCACCGCGAACCAGCTGATGCTCGGCAAGCTCGTCGGCATCGCCGCTGTCGGCCTCACCATGCCGGCGATATTTCTGCTGACCGGCGCGCTCTTCGCTGTCGCCGGCGGGGACGAAAGCGCGGCGGCGCGCGACATCCTGGCAGTCCTGTTCAGCGGTCATTTCCTGTGGGTCTATCTCTTCTATTTCTTCTGCGCCTACGCAATTTTCGCGATGATCTTCCTCGCCATCGGCGCGATGTCGAATTCCTTGCAGGACGCGCAAAGCTTCATGGGGCCGGTGATGATCCTCATCTTCGCGCCGCTCCCCTTCATGCCGATGGTGTTCCAGAGCCCGAACGGGCTCGTTGCGACGATCCTCACCTGGATACCGATCTACACGCCCTATGCGGTGATGATGCGCGCCGCCGCCGATCCGCCGCTTCTGGAGATCGTCGGCGCGACCGCGCTGATGCTCGCTTTTGCGATCTTCTTTGCACGGATCATGGGCCGCATCTTCCGCGCCGCGATCCTGCAGTCGGCGCCGCCGAAAGCGAAGGACCTCGTTCGGCTGGCGAGTAGCGAGTAGCGAAGGCGGCGCTGATCCGCTTTTCTTCGCTATTCGCTAGTCGCTATTCGCCCCCTTCGGGTCGAACACGAATTTCCGGTCGCAATAGCCGCATTCGGCCTCGCCGTCCTCAAGCGAGTACCAGACTTTCGGATGGCCGAGCGCCCCGCCGCCGCCGTTGCAGGCGACGCGGCGTTCTCTGACATGGATGACTTCAGGCGGGGGCGGCGCGGCCTTCATGTCGGCCATATCGATACTTCCTGAAAAGGCGTTGTTTCATTCTTTCCTTTGCGCGCGCCGTCAAGCCTCGCGCGCGCCGGGCGTCCCGTGCTAGCTAGCGCCGCCGCATGCGCAAGGACGCCATGACCGCCGCCATCTCCGCCCGGGGCCTCAAGAAGACCTACGCGGCGACCAAAAAGGCGCCCGCCAAGGAAGCGCTGAAGGGCGTCGACCTGACGATCCCGCAGGGGTCGATCTTCGGCCTTCTCGGCCCCAACGGCGCGGGAAAATCGACCTTCATCAACATTCTGGCCGGGCTCGTCCGCAAATCAGGCGGCGAGGTTTCCATCTGGGGCTTCGACATCGACAAGAACCCGCGCCAGGCGCGCGCCTCGATCGGCGTCGTGCCGCAGGAAATCAACATGGA
>CAZGXT010000074.1:0-13861 GCA_964529675.1 uncultured Caulobacterales bacterium | reverse complement strand
GATGAGGTCATTCGCGGCGACGCGCTGCATGAATTCGTCGATGCGCTGACGACGCAGGACCGCGTCGAACGCCTAGCCGCGCTCAATGCCGGCGTCTGAGGATTTCGTCGTTTTTTCGGTGGAGGGCGCTCTGCGATGGGGCGCCGCTCAGCTTGCGGGGTCGCAGTCGCCGGCGCTTGATGCGCGCGTCCTGTTGAAGGCTGCACTAAATCTCGACGACGCCGAGATCATCGCCGAGAGCGGTCGGCTGTTGACCGAGGCGGAGGCGGCGACGTTCTCCGCCATGATCGCCCGGCGGTCGAGGCATGAGCCGGTCGCCTACATTGTCGGATTTCGCGAATTCTGGTCGTTGCCGATCGCCGTTGCGCCGGGCGTCCTCGTCCCGCGTGCGGACAGCGAAACGCTGATCGCCGCCGCCCTTGCGCGAAGAGACAGTCGGCGTCGGACGAGGATCCTTGACCTCGGATGCGGCTCAGGCGCGCTCCTCTGCGCGCTCCTCAGCGAATTTCCCGAGGCCGGCGGCGTCGGCGTCGACATCGATCCGCGGGCGGCGGCCTGTACGAGCCTTAACATCGCACGCCTGGGCTTTTCATCTCGGGCGCGCACATTCGCCGGCGACTGGGCGGCGCCGGTCGGGGACCATTTCGATATCATTGTATCGAACCCGCCCTATATCGCCGAAACCGAGCGCGGAAAGCTGCCTGCCGAGGTCGAGGCCTATGAGGACCCGCGCGCCCTCTTCGCCGGCATGGACGGGCTCAACGCCTATCGGCGGCTCGCTGGCCTTCTGCCGCGGGTTCTCGCGCCAGATGGCCTTGTTCTCCTCGAGATCGGGTTCGATCAGGCCGCCGCCGCCGGATCCCTTCTGGCCGCGGCGTTCCCCAAGGCGCGACAAGAGATCGCGACGGATCTCAGCGGCCGGGACCGGGCTTTAATCATTGACCTTCGGGAGCAGGCGCGCTAACGGTTGCTTCAAGGTTGGCGGCTGATAAACCGCTATAGAGAGTGAAGCGCAAAGCCTTGAAGGCGCGCTGCTCCAAAGCTCCTAAAGTGACCGCAAAAGCAGCATCGCGCTGCGGGGTGCAAGACGATAGACAGAAGCTAAAGGGCCAAGCCCGACGAACGACGCGGAAAAGGACGCGCCGGCATCGGCTGGACGATGTCAGCCGATTTTACAAGCTTGCGGCTGAGGGGCCGCAAAAAGGTTAGTTTGAAACAGCTGAGACAATGAACAATCATTTCATGAAGCGCGGCCGCAATCAGCGCCGTCGCCAGGGCGGAGGCCCTAACCCCAATCGCGCGCTCGATTCGAACGGACCGGACGTCCGCATTCGCGGCACCGCGCAGCAGATCTATGACAAATATCTCGCCCTTGCGCGTGATGCGCAATCCGGCGGAGACCGCGTCAAGGCGGAAAACTATCTTCAGCACGCAGAACACTATTTCCGCGTGCTGCGCTCCATCCAGGGCGCGCCGCCTGTCTCCCAGTTCGACCAGAACCAGGACGGCGAGGCGGAGGGCGAACAGCCCCCCCTCGGCGAGCCGCGCATCGACCGGCCGCAGCATGCAGCGCCCGCAGGCGAAGACCTGGGCGACAGCGACGGCGGCGCGGACGAGCAGCCGGACGTGCCCGCCTATGGCGACGAGCGCGCAGCCGAGCCGCGCTACGATCAGCGCCCCCAGCACAATAACGGCCAGAACCCCAACCAGAATGCGGGCCAGGGCGGCGGCGACAACGAAGGCCGGCGCCGCCGGCGGCGCCCCCGTCGCCATCGCGAAGACGGCCAGCCGCAGGACGGTCCTGGCGCCGACCAGGACACCGAAACCGCGCCGGCCTGACCGGCTGCGCCCCTGCGATTGCTGATTGTCAGCGTCGTGGGCGCGAACGATAGTCGCTGCGCAATTTCGGAGCGCAGCGATGACGACCAAACCGCTTTTTGACCTGACCGGCGAACGCATCATCGTCACCGGCGCCTCGCGGGGCATCGGTGAAGCGATCGCAGCGCGGCTCGCTGAGCACGGCGCCGATCTCGTGATCGCCAGCCGAAAGCTTGAGGCCTGCGAGGAGGTCGCGTCGAAAATCAACGCTGCGCAGGGGCGCAAGGCGGTGCGCGCGACGCAGTGCCATATCGGCCGCAAGGAAGAGATTGAAGCGCTCGTCCGCTATGCCGAAGGCGAGCTCGGCGGCGTCGACGCCGTCGTTTCGAACGCCGCGATCAATCCGGCCTATGGGCCGATGGAGACGCTGACAGACGAGCAGTTTGATAAAATCCTGACGGCGAATGTCAAAGCCTCGCACTGGCTCGCCCAGCTGACCATGCCGAAAATGAAGGCTAGGGGCGGCGGCGCCTTCGTCATCATCTCGTCGATCGGCGGCTTTGTCGGAACCTCGATGATCGGCGCCTACAACATCTCAAAGGCCGCCGACCTGCAGCTTGCGCGCAATCTCGCTGTCGAATACGGGCCCTATGGCGTGCGCGCCAACTGCATCTGTCCGGGGATCGTCAGGACCCATATGGCGGAAGCCTTATGGAAGGATCCGAAGATCGAAGCCTCGATCTCAAAGACCCTGCCGCTGCGCCGTTTCGGCGAGCCGGACGACATCGCGGGCGCGGCGGTCTTTCTGTGCTCGCCCGGTTCGCGGTGGATGACCGGCCAGCAGATCGTCGTCGACGGCGGCGCCCTGATAGGGCTCGGCGGCCTTTGAGGGCGCTCAGTTATTGACGTCGATCCCTGGCGGGAAATGGCTGATTTCAAATCGGATCCCGTCCGGGTCCTTCATGAAGAGCGCTGTGACGCCGTCGAGATTCTGGATGTCCGGCACGTCAAATCCCCGTTCCGCCATTGCACGGCGAACGGCGTGCACGACGTCGGGACTTGCGACGCTGAACCCGAGATGGTTCATCCCGGCGCCGTAGCGCTCATAAGGACGCGTCCCGGCCTTTGCCTCATGGAGCTGAATGATGAAACCATGCGGGCTTCGCCAATAGTTCTCCTGCAAGGGAAAGAAGCCAAGGAGCGGCATCAGGGCCTGATAGTAAGGGGCGCTCGCCTCAAGGCTCGTCAGCATCAGGACCAGGTGGTCGGGGCGGGCAGGATTTTTCATGCGATGGGCGCCCTTCGGATACGCCGCCTAAAGCTGGCGGACTGCGCGCAGAACGCAAGACTGCTCTTGCGGACGTGATACTCGACCCTATCTCTTTGACAGAGCCGGGCAGCCTCCACGAGGGGCCTGGCGACCCGGTTGACGCTTTCCAAAGGTCAGGCGCATGCAATTTGAAAATTACACCGACCGCGCCCGCGGTCTAATTCAGGCCGCGCAAGGCATCGCGCTCCGCGATGGCCACCAGCAGTTCACGCCGGAACATTTGTTGAAGGCGCTGCTCGACGACAGCGAAGGGCTCGCCGCGAACCTCCTTCGCGCCGCCGGCGCGCGCCCGGACGCCGCTCTGACCGAGGCCGACGCCGCGCTGAAAAAGCTCCCAAAGGTCCAGGGGGCCGGCGGACAGATCTTTCTGGCGCCGGCGCTCGCCCGCGTTTTCGCGTCCGCTGAGGAACAGTCGAAGAAGGCGGGTGACGCCTTCGTCAGCGCCGAGCGTCTCCTTGTCGCGCTGAGCATGACGCCGGACGCTGAAGCGTCAAGAATCCTGAAGAACGCCGGCGCGACGCCGCAGTCGATCAACGCGGCCGTAAACGCTCTCCGAAAGGGGCGCAAAGCTGATAGCGCGTCGGCTGAACAAGGATATGACGCCCTGAAGCGCTATTCGCGCGACCTCACTGAAGCCGCGCGCGCTGGAAAACTCGATCCCGTCATCGGCCGCGATGAGGAAATCCGCCGCACGATGCAGGTTCTCTCGCGCCGCACCAAAAACAATCCGGTGCTGATCGGCGAACCTGGCGTCGGCAAGACGGCGATCGCTGAAGGGCTTGCCCTGCGCATCATCAACGGCGACGTTCCGGAAAGTCTCAAGAGCAAGCGGCTCCTTGCGCTCGACATGGGCGCCCTGATCGCCGGCGCGAAATATCGCGGCGAGTTCGAGGAGCGGCTGAAATCCGTGCTGTCCGAAGTGACGGCGGCTGAAGGCGAAGTCATTCTCTTCATCGACGAAATGCACACCCTTGTGGGCGCCGGAAAATCCGAAGGCGCTATGGACGCTTCAAACCTCCTGAAGCCCGCGCTCGCCCGCGGCGAACTTCATTGCATCGGCGCGACGACGCTCGACGAATACCGCAAGCACGTCGAAAAAGACGCTGCGCTCGCCCGGCGCTTTCAGGCCGTATTCGTCGAGGAGCCGACAGTCGAGGATACGATTTCGATCCTTCGCGGCCTCAAGGAGAAATACGAACTCCACCATGGCGTCCGCATTTCCGACAGCGCGATCGTCGCGGCGGCTACACTGTCGAACCGTTACATCACCGACCGGTTCCTGCCCGACAAGGCGATCGATCTCGTCGACGAGGCGGCCTCGCGCCTCAGGATGGAAGTAGACTCCAAGCCCGAAGAGCTCGACGAACTTGATCGCCGCATCATCCAGCTGAAGATCGAGCGTGAAGCGCTGAAAAAGGAAAGCGACGCCGCGAGCCGGAGCCGGCTTGAAGCGCTGGAGGAAGAGCTTGCGGGTCTCGAAGAAAAGTCGAGCGCGCTGACGGCGCAATGGCGCGCCGAAAAGGAAAGCCTCGCGACGGCGACGAAGGTCAAGGAGGAGCTTGATCAGGCGCGCCAGGGGCTCGCCGACGCCGAACGCCGCGGCGACCTCCTGCGCGCGTCCGAACTCAAATACTCGACCATTCCTGCGCTTGAGAAAAAGCTCGCGGAAGCCGAAGCGCGCGAGGACAAGGCGACGCTCGTTGATGAAGTTGTCGACGCTGAAAACATTGCAGGCGTCGTATCGCGCTGGACGGGCGTTCCCGTCGACAAGATGCTTGAAGGCGAACGCGATAAGCTTCTGCGCATGGAAGAAGCGGTCGGCAGGCGCGTCATCGGCCAGCGCGAGGCCGTCGAGGCGGTGTCAGCCGCCGTGCGCCGTGCGCGCGCGGGCCTTAAGGATCCGAACCGCCCGATCGGTTCCTTCCTTTTTCTCGGGCCCACGGGGGTCGGCAAGACGGAGCTTACGAAGGCGCTCGCTGAATTCCTGTTCGACGACGACGCCGCGATTGCGCGGATCGACATGTCGGAATTCATGGAAAAGCACTCGGTCGCCCGCCTGATCGGCGCGCCCCCCGGCTATGTCGGCTATGAAGAAGGCGGCGCCCTGACCGAAATCGTCCGGCGGCGCCCTTATCAGGTCGTCCTGTTCGATGAAGTCGAGAAAGCCCATCCCGACGTCTTCAACGTACTGTTGCAGGTTCTGGACGACGGACGCCTGACTGACGGGCAGGGCCGCACGGTCGATTTCAAGAACACGCTGATCATCCTGACCTCGAATCTCGGGGCGGAGCACCTTGCCAATCAGCCGGAGGGCCAGGATTCCGACGCTGTCCGCCCGCAGGTCATGGAAGCGGTGCGGGCGCGCTTCCGTCCGGAATTTCTCAATCGCCTTGACGAGATCATCCTGTTCCACCGGCTGACCCGCGCGAACATGAACGAAATCGTCGACATTCAGGTCTCGAGGCTCATGAAGCTTCTCGCCGACCGGAAAATAGAAATCGACCTCGACGAGAAGGCGCGCCGCTGGCTCGCCGACGCGGGCTACGATCCGATTTACGGCGCGCGTCCCCTGAAGCGCGTCATTCAGAGGGAATTGCAGGACCCGCTGGCGGACCTCATCCTCGCCGGGCGCATGCGCGACGGCGATACGATTGAAGTGTCCGCGGGTCCGCAAGGGCTCACCGTCAATGGCGAAGCGGCGAATGCGCGCGCCAAGCGCTATGGTTCCGGGTCAGGTGACGCGCCGCCCGCCGGCGCCTTGCTGAACTAGGAGGCGATGATGGCTCAATCCGCGATCGGCAGGAGCGACCGCGAGAAGGCGCTGAAGGCGATTATCCGCGACACCATCGCCGAGGCCGGCGATCTTCCGCCGGAGGCGATTCCCCACCGGGTGAAAACGCGCCTCAAAAATCAGGCGGTCGGCGACGCCGACCTCGACAAGCTGATCGCCGAAGCCCTCGCCGAGCAGAAACGCTAGATTTGTCGGCCTCGCCGCGAGGCCGACCCCCGCCATTGTGCACCTGCGAAATCCGTGGCACGTTTTGCGCCGATGCGGATGAAAGGTGACGATGGCGGGGGGTAGGCCGGCTTATGATGAAATGTGGGGCGCTGGTGGAAACGCCGCCGGCGCGGCTCCGACCCCTCCCTATCGCGACTATTGCGCCTGGTACGACGGCGTCGACCCAGCCTTCCTGAAAGCGAAGGCGGCCGACTGCGAACGGATCTTCCGGCGCACCGGCATCACCTTCAACGTTTACGGTCAGGACGACGCGGCCGAACGGCTGATCCCGTTTGACGTCGTGCCGCGCATCATCTCGGCGTCCGAGTGGCGCCGGCTTGCTCGCGGGATTGAACAGCGCGTACGCGCGATCAACGCGTTTCTCTACGACATCTATCATCGCCAGGAGATCTTGCGGGCGGGGCGCGTGCCGACGCACCTGATTGCGTCCAACAAGGCGTTCCTGCCGGAGATGATCGGCGTCGATCCCCCGGGCGGGGTCTACACCCACATCGTCGGCGTCGACATCGTCCGCACCGGCCCTGACGAGTTTTACGTCCTTGAAGACAACGCCCGCACGCCGTCGGGCGTTTCTTACATGCTCGAAAATCGCGAGACGATGCTCCAGATGTTTCCCGAGCTCTTTGCGCGCGTGCGCGTGCGCGAGGTCAGCGATTATCCCCGGCTCTTGCGCCGCTCGCTCGCGGCGTCGGCGCCGCGGGCCTCGGCTGGCGCGCCGGTCGTCGCCGTGTTGACGCCCGGCATCTATAATTCGGCCTATTTCGAGCACGCCTTTCTCGCCGACCAGATGGGCGCCGAGCTTGTCGAAGGAGGCGACCTGCGCGTCGTCGACGGTTGCGTCGCCATGCGGACGACGCGCGGCTATCGGCCGATTGATGTCCTTTATCGGCGAGTCGACGATGACTTTCTCGATCCGCTCTCCTTTCGGCCGGACTCAATGCTTGGCGTTCCGGGCATTCTCGACATCTACCGCGCCGGCGGCGTCACGATCGCGAACGCGCCCGGCGCCGGCATCGCCGACGACAAGGCGATCTACTCCTACATGCCGGAAATCATTGAATTCTACACCGGCGAGAAAGCGTTTCTCAACAATGTTCCGACGTGGCGGTGCGCTGAAAAGGATGCGCTCGCTTATGTCCTTGAGCATCTCGCCGACCTAGTCGTGAAGGAGGTGCACGGCTCGGGCGGTTACGGCATGCTCGTTGGTCCTGCGGCTAGCGTGATGGAGATCGAGGACTTCGCGGCGAAGCTGAAATCGAATCCCGACAACTACATCGCGCAGCCGACGCTTGCGCTGTCGACAGCGCCGATCCTGACCGAGAAGGGGCTCGCGCCGCGCCACATCGATTTCCGCCCCTACGTGCTCGTTGCGCCCGACCGTATCGAGATCACGCCGGGCGGATTGACGCGCGTCGCGCTCCGCGAAGGCTCGCTTGTCGTCAATTCAAGCCAGGGCGGCGGCACCAAGGACACCTGGGTGCTGGAGGATTGACGATGCTCGGGCGCACCGCCGGCGGCCTTTTCTGGATGTTCCGCTATCTCGAGCGGGCTGAGAATTGCGCGCGTCTCATCGACGCCGGATTTCGGATCGCGCTGACGCGCGGCGGCCACGGCGCGGGCGAATGGGCTTCGATCGCGGCGACGGCCGGCGTCAGCGCCGCCTACGCGCAGGCGCATGACGTTTCTGACGGCCCGCGCGTCATTGATTTTCTCCTTCGCGACCGGCGCAATCCATCAAGCGCGCTTTCATCCATTGAAGCCGCGCGAACGAACGCCCGCGCCGTGCGCACTGCGTTGACCCGTGAAGTCTGGGAGGCGACCAACGAAGCCTGGCTGACGCTTCGCGACGTGCTCGCCGAGCCGGTCGGCGAACGCAATCTCCCGGAGTCGCTCGCCCTGATACGCCGCGAAATCGCACAGGTCCGCGGCGCGCTTCAGGGAACGATGCTGCGAAACGACATCTTCAATTTCTGTCACATCGGCGCCTATCTTGAGCGCGCCGACAACACCGCGCGCATTCTCGACGTGAAATACTACGTCCTCTTGCCGTCGCCGGCGCTGATCGGCTCTTCGGCGGATAACGTGCAATGGGACATGATCTTGCGCGCTGTATCGGCGCAGCGCTCTTTCCGCTGGCTGCACAGCGAGGTCTCCGCCTACGGTATCGCGAAGTTCTTGATTCTTGATCGCCGGATGCCGCGCTCGCTCGCCTATTGCTATTCGGGGCTTGTGGAAAACCTCAGAAATCTCGGCGCTGAATACGGGTTTGAGCCGCCCTCGACCGCGCAAGCCGCCGTCGCGCAATGTCGCCTCAACGAGCGCTCCATGGACGAGATCTTCGCGGCCGGCCTTCACGAATTCATCGGCGGATTCATCGGCGCAAACATCGATCTCTCGGCGGCAATCGAAGCTGATTACCGGTTTTATGGATAAGCCATGCGACTGACGATCCGTCACCTTACGGAATACCGGCTGGAACAGCCGGCGCATTTCGTATTGCAGGAAGTCAGGCTCACCCCGGCGGCGAGCCCCGGCCAGCGCGTTGAGAGCTGGCGGGTCTCCCTTGAAAATGGGTCCGTCGAGGCGTCGTTCGACGATCATCACGGCAACCGCACGATGTTGTTCAGTTGTGACGGCGGCGACGGCATACTCCGGCTGCGCGCGGAGGGCGTCGTTGAAACGGCGGATCGCGCGGGCGTCGCCGGCTCGCATCGCGGCTTCGCCCCGCTTTGGCTGTTTTTGCGCGAAACGTCGCTGACGGCGATCGGCGACCGGGTCGAAGCGCTCGCGGCGAGCCTTGCGCCCGGCGATACGCTTGCGCGGCTTCACGCGCTGAACGAGGCTGTTGCTGACGCCGTCCAGTATGACAGAGATGCCGACCCGCTGATGACGGCGGAGGCCGCGATCGCCGCCGGCAGGGGAGTCTGCCAGGACCAGGCTCATGTCTTCATCGCCGCCGCCCGCGCGCTGAACATCCCGGCGCGCTACATTAGCGCCTATCTGTTCACTGAGGGCGAGGCGTCGTCGAAGGCGAGCCACGCCTTCGCGGAGGCCCATGTCGAGGGCCTCGGCTGGGTCGGGTTCGACCCCGCAAACCGGCAGTCGCCGGACGAGCGCTATGTGCGAATCGCCGCCGGGCTCGACTACCATGAAGCTGCGCCGGTGCGGGGCCTCAGGATCGGCGCCGGCGGCGGCGAGCAACTCGCCGTTAACGTGCAGGTCCAACAATAAGGGTTTAGCGTTTCAGGCGTCGCTCCATGACCTATTGCGTCGGCATGCTTCTCGATCGCGGTCTCGTCTTCATGTCGGACACGCGCACTAACTCAGGCGTCGACAACATTTCGACGTACCGGAAGATGTTCACCTGGAAGCGTCCGGGGGAGCGCGTGCTGACGCTTCTGACCGTCGGCAATCTCGCAACGACGCAGGCCGTCGTCAGTCTTCTCGACGAGCGCACGAAAGCGCCGGGCGAACGCATGCCGTCCATGCTGGATGCGCCGACGATGTTCCAGGCCGCGCGAATCGTCGGCGAGTTGTTGCGTGAAGCGATCAGAACGACGCTCGATAAGGGCCAGACCGCCGAGTCGCAATTTTCTGCGACCTTTATTCTCGGCGGCCAGATCAAGGGCATGCCGCCCCGGCTATTCATGATCTATCCGGAGGGAAACTTCATCGAGGCGACGGTCGAAACGCCGTTCTTTCAGGCGGGCGAGATGAAGTACGGGCGCCCGATTCTGGTCCGCTCCTTCGATGCGGCGATGAGTTATGAGGATGCGGTGAAACTCCTCCTCGTTTCCTTTGACTCAACTATAAAAGCGAACCTGTCCGTCGGCGCCCCGCTCGATCTTCAAATTGTCGCGCGCGACGCCTTCGACGTCACGCACCAGCGGCGCCTCGCCGCTGATGATCCCTATTTCATGAGCATTTCAACGGGCTGGGGCGACGCGCTCAAGAAGGCCTTCGCCGCGCTTCCTGACTACAGGCTGGATTAGCTCTCGGCTTCCACGCGCCGCGTTTCGTTCCAGTAGGAAACGCAGGGAATTTTCGACTTGTCGCAGCGATCGGCGTATTTGCGCGCGATTTCGCGCACTTCCTCCAGCAGCCCTTCTTCCAGCGTGATCGGCTCGAGTCCGAGGCTCAGCAGCCGGCGATTTTCGACGTGGAGATCGTTCTCAGCCGCCTCATTCCGCGGGTTCGGAATATTCGCGATTTTCGCGCCGGTCTTCTCCGCGATCATGCGCGCAAGGTCGCGCACGCGATGCGTTTCAGTCATCTGGTTCAGGATGCGCACGCGCTCGCCCTTCTGCGGAGGATTTTCGACGGCGAGCTGAATGCAACGCACGGTGTCCTGAATATGAATGAACGCGCGCGTCTGGCCGCCCGTGCCGTGCACCGTGAGCGGATAGCCGACAGCGGCCTGCATCAGGAAGCGGTTGAGCACGGTGCCGTAATCGCCGTCATAATCGAAGCGGTTGATGAGACGTTCGTCGAGACGGGTTTCGCGCGTCTGCGTGCCCCAGACGATCCCCTGGTGCAGGTCGGTGACCTTCAGCCTGTCGTTCTTGTTGTAAAACGCGAAGAGCAGCTGATCCTGCGTCTTCGTCATGTGATAAATCGAGCCGGGGTTGGCCGGATAGAGAATTTCCTGCGTGATCTCGCGACCGTCTTCGGTCTCGATCTTCACCGGAAGATATCCTTCGGGGATCTTCATGCCCGCGGTGCCGTAACCGTATACGCCCATCGTCCCGAGATGGACGAGATGCGCGTCGACGCCGGACTCGACGATCGCGGCGAGAATGTTGTTCGTCGCGTTGATGTTGTTGTCGACCGTATAGCGCTTGTGCAACGACGACTTCATCGAATAGGGCGCGGCCCGCTGTTCGGCGAAATGCACGATGGCGTCGGGGCGTTCGCGTTCAAGAAGCCGCAAGAGCCGCGCATAGTTCTTCGCGACATTGATCATCTCGAAGCGGATGTCGCGGCCTGAGACTTCCTTCCACGCCCTCAGGCGAACGGAAATCGGCCGGATCGGCGTCAGGCTCTCGACCTCGAGTTCGACATCGATCTTTCGCCGCGACAGATCATCGACGATGACGACGTCATGGCCGAGATTGGAAAGGTGCAGGGCGGTCGGCCAGCCGCAAAACCCGTCGCCGCCGATGACAAGAATCTTCATGGCGCCTAGCCCGTCGCCGCCGCATCAGGCGGCCCGCTTCATTTTGCGCAAGGACCGCGTGAAGGCAAGGGCGCAGGCGCTGCAAGCGCTCCCCTCAGCCGCGCGCAATCTTCAGCAGATATTGCCCGTATTGGTTCTTGGCGAGCGGTTCTGCGATGCGGCGAAGCTGGTTTCGGTCGATAAAGCCGAGGCGGAAAGCGATTTCCTCGGGGCAGGCGACCTTCAGGCCCTGTCGGGTTTCGATCGTATGCACGAATTGCGACGCTTCGAGGAGGGAATCGTGCGTGCCGGTGTCAAGCCAGGCGTAGCCGCGCCCGAGCATCTGGGCCTTCAGTTTGCCGTCCTGGAGATACATGTCGTTCAGCGTCGTGATCTCGAGCTCGCCGCGCGCGGAGGGTTTTACGCGCTTGGCGCGCTCGACGACGGTTTCATCGTAGAAATACAGGCCGGTCGCTGCGAAATCGGATTTCGGGTTTTCCGGCTTTTCCTCAATGCTGGTGACGGCGCCCTTCTCGTCAAAGGCGATCACGCCGTAACGCTGCGGATCCGTCACCTGATAGGCGAAGATGACGGCGCCTTCCTGCAACGCAGCCGCTTTCTGAAGTTCATCGGTCAGGCCGTGGCCGTAGAAAATGTTGTCGCCGAGGACGAGCGCGCATTTGTCGCCGGCGATAAATTCTTCCCCGATCAGGAACGCCTGCGCGAGGCCCTCCGGCCTCGGCTGGACCGCATAGACGAAACGCACGCCCCAGTCCGATCCGTCGCCGAGAAGCCGCTGAAAGGCCGTCTGATCCTCCGGCGTCGTGATGATCAGAATGTCGCGAACGCCGGCGAGCATCAGCACGCTGATCGGGTAATAGACCATCGGCTTGTCGTAGATCGGCGTCAGCTGCTTCGAGACGCCCCGCGTGATCGGGTAAAGGCGCGTTCCCGAACCGCCTGCGAGCACGATGCCCTTCATGATCTCTCCGATCCGTTCGCTTACTGACTATTCTGAAGGCGCCCGACGACATCGGCAAGGCTGGCGCGCCAATCCGGTTGCCTTACGCCGTAATCGCGAAGGATTTTCGCGCAGTTAAGGACTGTATGCAGCGGCCTCGCCGCCGGCGCGGGATAGTCGCGCGTCGGTATCCTGTTGACTCTGACCGCCTTGCCGGCGGCGTCGAAGATCGCCTCGGCGAAGTCCGCCCAGGTCGCCGGCGGCGCCCCCTGGAAATGGTAAACGCCGCCTGGGCCGTCCTGTTTCAGCGCGATGTCGAGGCAGGCTTCGGCGATCGCCGCCGCGGGCGTCGGTCCGCCGGTCTGGTCGCCGACGATCGACAATTCGCTGCGCGTCTCTGCGAGCCGCAGCATGGTGCGGACGAAATTCGACCCGTGGGCCGCGTAAACCCAGGAAGTCCTCACGATGACGGCGCTGGAAAGCCCTTCGGCGACCAGGCGCTCGCCCTCTAGCTTTGTCGCGCCGTAGACGTTGAGCGGGCCGGTCGGCGCCGTTTCGTCGAGCGCGCGCTCGCCGCTTCCGTCGAACACATAATCCGTGGACAAATGAACAAGGCGGGCTCCGGCGCGCGCAGCTGCGGCGGCGATTTCGGCCGGGGCCTCCGCGTTGAGGCGGCGGGCGGCGGCGGTCTCGGTTTCGGCCTTGTCGACCGCCGTCCATGCGGCCGCGTTGATGACGGCGTCCGGAACGATCCGCGCGACCGCGTCCGCCGCTGCGCCCGGGGTTGAGAGATCGGCTTCGGCGCGCGTCAGGGCGACGAGCGCGACCCCGCGCCGCCGCGCCGCTTCAAAGGTTTCGCGGCCCACCTGGCCGGCTGCGCCGAATACCAGAACGCGCATCAAGGCTCGCTTCTTGCGGGGAGGAGTTCAGGAACGCACGGCCCGCCCGGCGCCGACGGCGCGAAGGCTGGTGGAGCTAAGGGGAGTCGAACCCCTGACCTCTTGAATGCCATTCAAGCGCTCTCCCAACTGAGCTATAGCCCCGGTAGCCAGAAAGACCCGTCAGCCGCGCGCCGATTGGGATCTGGCGGCGCGCTTTGCTGACGAACGCGGTCAGATAGACGCCCGGCGCCTGCTCCGCAAGCCCGGGAGAGCGCCACGCCTCAAGGCTCCTCGCCGTCGCCGCCGGAGACGATGCCGCCCATGTCCTCGTCTTCGTCTTCATCTTCTTCAAGCAGCGTGTCGTCCTCGTCATCTTCGAGGTCGATGTCCATGTCTTCAATTTCGCCCATCTCGTCGTCGCTGGCGGGCTCGTCATCGAGCCCGGGCTTGCGCTTCGACGCGGCGGCCTTCTGGTCCTTGTCAGCCGACTCAAGCGGCACCTCGGCGACAGGTTTGGGCGCCGCCGCCGCTTCCGCCGGCTCATCCTCGCGGCGCGGTTTGCGCGGCTTCAGAAGCGCTTCGGGGACGAAATCGTGCGCGCATTTGGGGCAATGCGCCGGGCTGCGATTGAGATCGTAGAAGCGCGCGCCGCAGCTGGGGCAATCGCGCTTGATCCCGAGTTCGGGCTTGGTCACGT
>CAZGXT010000073.1:10259-13983 GCA_964529675.1 uncultured Caulobacterales bacterium | reverse complement strand
GCGACGCCGCGCTTGCCGCCGGTTTGTTTCAACGCGTTGAGCAGCGTCACGATGATGCGCGCGCCGGAGGCGCCGATCGGGTGGCCGAGCGCGATGGCGCCGCCGTGGATATTCACTTTCTCGGCGGGGATTTTCAACTCGCGCATCGCCGCCATCGGCACGACGGCGAAGGCCTCATTGATCTCGAAAAGATCGACGTCCTTGACGCTCCAGCCGACGCGGTCGAGCAGCTTGCGGATCGAATCGACCGGCGCGGTCGTGAACCATTCGGGCTCCTGCGAGTGCGTTGCGTGACCGACGATGCGGGCTACCGCCTTCTCCGCCTTTGATCCGCGCTGAATGACAAGCGCCGCTGCGCCGTCGGAAATCGCGGAGGACGAGCCCGCCGTCACCGTGCCGTCCCTTTCAAAGGCGGCTTTCAGCGAAGGGATTTTCGCCGCCTCGACCGTGCCGGGCTTTTCGTCGTCGCTGACGGTGACGGGACCCTTGCGAGCAGCGACTTCAAAAGGCGCAATCTCGGCGGCGAATTTGCCGCCCTTGATGGCGCCTTGCGCGCGCGTCACCGAGCGCATGGCGAATTCGTCCTGCTCGGCGCGGCTGAACTGCCATTCGCGCGCGCATTTCTCGGCGAACACGCCCATCGCGGCGTGTTTGTTATAGGGATCTTCGAGACCATCATAGGCCATGTGGTCGAAAATCTGTCCGTGTCCGTACTTTATGCCGCTGCGCCCGGCGAGGAGGAGGTGGGGCGCGCCGGTCATCGATTCCATGCCGCCGGCGACAATCGTTTCGGCGCTTCCGGCGGCGATCGCGTCATGCGCCATCATCACCGTCTTCATGCCGGAGCCGCAGACCTTGTTGACGGTGACGCAGCCGGCCGATTTCGGCAGGCCGGCGCCGAGAGCGGCCTGCCGCGCCGGCGCCTGCCCGAGGCCCGCCGGCAAGACGCAGCCCATCAGCGCTTCCTCGACCGCTTCCGGTTTGACGTACGCGCGGCCGAGCGCCGCCTTGATCGCGTGAGAGCCGAGAGCCGTCGCCGGCACGCCGGTGAAGGCGCCCTGAAAATTGCCGATCGGCGTCCGCGCCATGCCGGAAATGATGATGTCGTCATTCATGGAATTTCCTTCCGCGATGGGGTCGCCGGGGTCTTACTCCCTTGTCGCTACCCCCGCAAATACGCGATCGCGAGGCGCACCAACTCTTCCTCGAACTCAGGCTCGTCGAGGACTTTCGCGTTTTCCATCAGCGCGGCCCTGAGCGTGCCCATGACGGCGCGCGTCAGCACATAGGCGCGCACCGGCGTCAGCGGCCGCGCGATCTCCTGCGGATAGCGGGCCGCCGCCGAGGCGATCAGCAGCCCGACGGCGTCGATCGTCGCCGCGATATCTTCGCTTGACTGAATGCGCATGGCGGCGCCGAGCGTGATGAGGCGCCGGCGCCGGCGGCGCGGGCGCATCACCGCGAGCAGCGCCGCGATGATGTCGCGAACGAGCGCCTCGCCGCTTTGCGGATTCGCGTCGGATATGCGGCGCGCGATTTCAGCGCTCATCAACTGGCGGTCGCGACGGATCACGGCGGCGAGCACGGCGTCGCGGTCGGCGAAGTACTGATAGAGCGTGCCGATGGAAACGCCGGCCCGCTCGGCGACGCGCGCCGTCGTCGCCGCCTCTTCGCCCTCGCGTTCCAGAATCTGAGCCGCCGCCTCGACGATCGCCGCAATGGTCGCCGCCGAGCGCGCCTGTCGGGGCGCTTTGCGCAAGGATTTCGGCGGTTTCGGCGCGGCGGCGGGGGCCATGGCTGAGGCGTTCCGAAAAGCGAGTGGCGAAAACTGAGGAACGCTCACATATTGGCCGGGTCGCAACAAGAGGCGCCGATGGGCATCAACGGGCCGCTGTTCTATTACTTCATGCCGCTGTTTCTTGTGCTGATCGGCTGGGAGATTTGGGAAGGCCGGAAGCGCGGGTTGACGCTCTATACGAGAGCCGAGACGCTCACCTCGATCGGCATCGGCGTCGGCCAGCGGCTCATCGGCCTCATCCCGCTAGGCCTCACCGGACTTCTCGCCGTCGTCATCCATGATCAGCGGCTGCTTGAAATTCCGATGGACGACTGGCGAAGCTGGCTCGTACTCTTCGTGCTCCTTGAATTCACCTATTACTGGTTCCATCGCGCGAGCCACGAAGTGCGGTGGTTCTGGACGACGCACGCCGTCCATCACAGCCTTGAGGAGCTCAATATCCTCGGCTCCTACCGGCTCGGCTGGACCGGCAAATTGTCGATGGGCTACCTCTTCCACATGCCGCTGATGTGGATCGGCTTCAGCCCGGAAGCAGTCGCGACGATGCTGGCGCTCAATCTCTTCTATCAGTCGTGGCTGCACACGGTGCTGATCGGCAAACTCGGCTTCCTGGAAGGCGTCCTCAACACGCCGTCCGCGCACCGCGTGCATCACGCGAAGAACGCCGACTATCTCGACCGCAATTATGGCGGCGTCACCGTCATTTTCGACCGCCTGTTCGGCACCTATCAGGGCGAGCGCGACGATGTCCCTTGCGAATTCGGTCTGGTGAAGCCTGTCGGCTCGACGAATGTCTTTGCAGTGGCCTTCCACGAATGGGGGCGGCTG
Source organism: uncultured Caulobacterales bacterium (assembly GCA_964529675.1). Lineage (GTDB taxonomy): Bacteria > Pseudomonadota > Alphaproteobacteria > Caulobacterales > Parvularculaceae > Amphiplicatus. The sequence goes on along the minus strand of CAZGXT010000073.1, from coordinate 11,357 downwards.
ATCACGGATTTGCGCAGCCATCCCGTTCGCTTCTGGCCAGGCCTCCTCTTCGGCCCGCCCGGCTGGCGCCCGAACGGCGGGGGCCTCACCTCGAAAGAAATCCGCGCGCGCTACCACGCTGAAGCGAGCGCCGCCGCTGTCCCGGCGGAATAATCCTGCGCTCCAAAAGAAGCGGGCGCCGGTCCTTGGCCTTGTCGGCCGCGGCGCCGGCGCCCGGGTACGCCTCTGGGGAGAGAGGCCGTCGCGGCCCGCATGCGCAGCGCTCCTTTGAGCGCCGCGCACGCGGCCGATCAGTTGAAGTTGGCGCGGAAGGTGACGCCGACATAGCGGCTGGCGTCGCGCGGGATGTGGAGACGCTGGCCGTTCGCTGTGTTCAGCGCCACATAGCTGTCGTCGAGCAGGTTGTTGACGTGGAACGTCAGACGATATTTGTCGTCCGCGTCGGAGAAGCCGAGGCTCAAGTCGATCAGGCTGTACTGGTCGATCGGGCCGGCGGCGCCGAGTTCGGAGAACTGATTGTCGCGATAGGACCAGGCGCCGCGGAGATAAGCCTGCGTTCCCATCACGAACGGCGCGGTCCACTCGCTGACGACCGAGGTCGTCCATTTCGGCGCCAGCGGCAGCGGGGTTCCGTTGAAGGTCGAGGGAACGCCCGTGATCGGGTTCGGGTTGAAGGCCTTCACCTTGGCGTCGGTGTAGGCGAGCCCGCCGGTGATCGTCCACCAGTCGGTCGGCGTGACCACCGTGTCGACTTCGAAACCGGCCGTCGACACTTCGCCGGCATTCGTCAGCGTGCTGACGAGCGCGCCGCCGACATTGATGAAGTTGTTGGCCTGGAAGCCGTTATAGACGGCGTAGAAGCCGGCGGCGTTGAACTGAACACGATCATCGAACAGACGCGACTTGAAACCGGCTTCATAAGCGTTCGAGGTTTCATCGTCGATCGGCACGGCGTTGTTTGGGGCCGTGTGATTGAAGAAGACGTTGAACGCCGGCCCTTTGTAGCCGCGCGAATAGCTGAGATAGGCAGTGATGTCGTCGGTCGCGTCGTATTGCGCGATGATGCGCCCGGAAAGATTGGTGTTGCTGGTCTCGCCG
>CAZGXT010000073.1:0-10159 GCA_964529675.1 uncultured Caulobacterales bacterium | reverse complement strand
GTGAAATCGACATCGTCATGCGTCCAGCGCATGCCCCCGATCATCCGGAAGCGATCGGTGATGTTCCAGGTCGCGTTGCCGAACAGGGCGTAGTTCGTCTGGTTGACGTCGCTAATCGAATTCGCCGACGGGAAAAGCGTCGTCATCGTGTTGGATAGATTGCACGGCGTCGCCCCGCTCGGCGCGACCGGCAGCGACGACGACGTGCAGGTGATGTCGTCGCGGCGGAACAGCTGCGAATTGTCGGAATGCCAGAAGAAGCCGCCGATCACGTAAGAGATTTTGCGGTCGAGCGGGGAGGCGATGCGGGCCTCGAACGAATACTGATCTGTTTCGACAATGCCGCGATCGTGGAGTTCCGCCGTTCCGACGATCGCGCGCGGCAGGAAGTCGCCCTCGCGCTGCTCGACGTTTTCCCAGTTCCGATAGGCGCCGATCAGCGTCAGCGTATGGTCCGACGCGACAGTGAAGTCGCCCTGCAACGACGCGCCCCAGGTCGTGTCTTCTGTCGTTGTGACGAGGTTGTGGTTGATGACGCGCTGGTCTTCGCCGCGCGCCGTCAGGAAGCCGAGTTCAGCGTCGAGCACCGGTCCGCGTGAGACGCCGGTGATCTCGGCGCAGCAGTCGTCATCGGCCCGCGCGAAATCGACGGCGAGGCGAACGCTCGCCGCATCCGACGGATCAAAGTCGAGCACGAAGCGCGAGCCCCAACGCTCATAGCCGTTCACGCGCTCATCGCCGCCGTTGAAGATGTTGGTGATGTGGCCGTCAAAATTGCCGTAAAAGCCGGTGAAGCGCGCGGACAGCGTGTCCGTCAGCGGCCCGGCGACGCTCGCCTTGGCGCGGTATTCGCTTTCTTCCCAGAGGCCGAGATTGATTTGCGCCTCCGGCTCGTCCGTTCCGCCTTTCGTCACGATGCTGACGACGCCGGCCGATGCGTTCTTGCCGAACAGAGTTCCCTGCGGACCGCGCAGCACTTCGATGCGTTCAATGTCATAAAGGTCGGCGAACGCCTGGCCGGAGCGCGACAGGACGACGCCGTCGACGACGGTCGACACCGATGGTTCCGCCGCGATGGAGAACGAAATCGTGCCGACGCCGCGCAGAAACACCGCCGAGTTCGCGTTGGTCGTGCCCTTGCGGTAATTGATGGAGGGAACGAGTTGGGTGAGGTCTTCAAAGTTGATGACGGCCGCCGCATCCAGTTGCCGGTCGGTGAGCGCGGTCACGGAGAGCGGCACGTCCTGCAGGTTTTGCTCGACGCGCTGCGACGTGACGAGGATCTCATCAACCTGCGCCAGCGCCGGCGCGCTCATCATGACTGCGGCGGCGATGAGACTCGTCGAGTTTTTGAACGCCTTTTTCATCGTATCCCTCCCGTTTGCCGTCGCCGCTTCGGGCGACGTTTGGTGTTCGCCTTGACGGGCAAACTTATAGCTGACATGTCTTATATAACACTTGGACGGCCGCCGGCGTCAATAAGCGGGGGCGCCGGCAGAGCGGCGCGCCGGGCGTCGGCGCATCCGCCGGGGGCTCCCTGCAAGGTGCTGAGATGATTAGGAAAATGCTCTTCGTCGACGCCGGCAACTATTCGCGATCGCCGGCGGCGGAAGTGATCGCAAAGACGCAGTTTGAAAAGAACCTGAAGGGCCGCGCAGTCGTCGTTTCTTCGGCCGGGCTTAAGGACAAGCATGTCGGAGGCGGCGCCGATCCGCGCACGATCGAGGAGTGCGCGCGGCGCGGCTTTGACCTTTCGGCTTTCCGGTGCCGTCAGATCAGCGCGGCGGATTTCTCAGACTTCGACCTTATTCTCGCCATGGACCGGTCGAACCTTGAAGGCCTCGAAGCGATCAAGCCCGCCGGCGCGCGCGCGAGGCTCGCGCTGTTCATTCCGGACGGCGAAGTGCCTGATCCCTATTTCGGCGGGGCTGACGGGTTCATTGTCGCCATCGATCTCATCGAGAAGCGCGTCGGCGAGCTGGCCGCGGAGCTTTCAAGGGGCGGGTGAAGTCGTTCTGATCTCCGCTCATCCCCGCCTGCTCGGGAATGAGCAGGGGGCTTGCGCGCAAGATGCGCTACCGCGACGTGCAGGCCGCGACGGCTGCATCAAGGCGCGTCAGCCAGCGGTCGCCGTATTTCGTCACATACCAGTCGCGCATCGGCGCCGACGCCGCCCTGAACGCTGCGCGCTCCGCCGCGGTCGGTTCGTGCACGGCGCCGCCCTTCGCCTTGAAGCGTTCGAGCGCTGAACTCTGGCGTTCTTTCGGCAGCGTGCGGGTCACGCGCTGCAATTCAGCGAAGCCCTCCTCGACGACGGGGCGAAGATCATCGGGAAGCGAGCGCCAGCGCACGTCCGAGTGCCACCACATCGCGCCCATATAGGCGTGATTGTCGAGAGTCACATAGTTGACGTGCTCTTCGAGCCGCATGCCGACGATATCCTGGATGCTGTTCTTCGTTCCCTCAACGACGCCGGTCGCGAGCGCAAGATAAAGCTCGGAAAAAGCGATCGGCGTCGGATTGGCGCCGAGCGCGCGCACCATTTCCTGTTCGAGCTGCGCCGGCGTCGTCCTGATCTTGAGGCCCTTGAGGTCCGAGGGCGACGTGACGGGACGCGAGACGGTCGCGAAATCGCGCCAGCCGCCGGTGTTGCCGATCGTCATCAACCTGAGGCCGAGGCCGCGCGACAGCGTCTCCGCGCGAAGCTCGTCGAGGATCGGCCCGTCCAGCACGCATTCGGCGACCGCGTCGCCGTCGAAAATGTAAGGCAGCTCGAACGCCTGGCCTTCGGGGAAGAAATTTCCAAATCCGCCGAAGGTCGTCATGAAGACGTCGAGAACGCCGCCTTGCAGATATTCGATGCATTCGCGCTCGCCGCCGCAGAACTGGCCCGATGTGTAAATCTTCACCGCAACGCGCCCGCCTGACCGGCTCTCCACATAGTCCTTCAGCGCGCTCGCGCCGGCGAAATCTTCGTCGTCCTTCGAGGCGAGGATGCCGACCGAAATGACATGCTCGGGCCGTTCCCCGCGGCTTGCGAAGACGCCCCAGACGAAGAGCGCGGCCAGAACGATGAAGACGCCGTTGAGGATGCGGTTTCCTTTCATCGCGTCACGCAAATCCGAGCATGCGGGGCAGGGTCGTCACGATCGCCGGCGCATAGGTGATGAGGAAGATGATGAAGGCGTGCATGAGGAGATAGGGCGCCATCTCCAGCGCGATCGCCGCCGGTTTTTCTCCGGATACGGACGATGCGACGAAAAGCACGAGTCCCATCGGCGGCGTCGCCAGCCCGACCGTCACATTGACGCACATGACGACGGCGAAGTGCAGGGGATCGACCCCGAGGCCGACGAACATCGGCCCGAGGACCGGTCCGAGGATGAGGATCGCCGGCCCCGCGTCGAGAAACATGCCGACGACGAAGAGGAGCAGATTGACGAGGAGAAGTAGCAGATAGACGTTCGTCGTCACGCCTGTCAGGAGCGACGCAAGGCTTTCAGCGAACCCTGACACCGTGACGATCCACGCGAACGAAACCGCCGCGCCGACAAGCAGCAGGACGACGCCGGACTGCGCCGCCGCCGTGACGAAGACGCGCGGCAGGTCGGCGATCTTCAGCGTTCGCATGACGAAGAGACCGACGATCAGCGCATAGAAACAGGCGACCGCCGCCGCCTCGGTCGGCGTGAAGGCGCCGCTGAGGACGCCGCCGAGCAGCACGACCGGCGTCATCAGCGCCGGCAGGGTTTGCGTCAGCGCCCTGCCGCGCTCGCCCCAGGTCGCCTTGCGCTCCGCTCTCGGGAATCCGCGGCGATGGGCGAGCGCCATCGTGACGAGCATGAGGCCGCAAGCCATCAGCAGGCCGACCACCGCGCCGGCGGCGAACAGCGCGGCGACGGAGACATTCATCACGAAGGCGTAGAGGATCATCAGTCCCGACGGCGGAATAACCGGGCCGAGGATCGCCGCCGATGCGGTGACGGCCGCCGAATAGCGGCGGGAATATCCCTCCTTCACCATCTCCGGCACCAGCATCTTGCCGACGGCCGAAGCGTCGGCGACCGCGGAGCCGGAAAGGCTCGCAAACAGCATCGAGGTGACGATGTTCACCTGAGCCAGGCCGCCGCGCACATGGCCGATCATCGACTGCGCGAAGCGGAAGATCGCCGCCGTGACGCCGCCGGAATTCATCAGCTCGCCGGCGAGAATGAAGAACGGAACCGCCATCAGCGGGAAGGAATCGATGCCGTTATAGAGCCGCGCGAGGATCGCCGGATAGAACTGGCGCTGGTCGTCGAGCGCGAGGCTTAGGCCCGGACCGATCAGCAGCGCAAAGACGATCGGCGCGCCGGCGATCAGCAGCAGGAGGAAGATGAAGATGTAGGCGACCGACATCCTCTATTCCCCCGAAGTCGGCGCCGGCCGATGCGGCGCGGCGGGGTCGCTCGTCCCGCTGAGGAGTTCCCGCAGCTGGCGCAGAAACACCTCCGCGCCCGCCAGCAGCATCGCGGCGAGCGAGACCGGCATGATCAGGTAGACATAGCCGGTCGTCACGGGGAGCGTCGCCATCCGGCTTTGCAGGCCGCGCGCGACGAAGCCGAGGCTTTCGCGGAAGAGGATGAACAGGATCCAGAGAATGAGCGCGCTGACAGCGAGTTCGACCGCGAAGCGCGCGCGCGCCGGCATCGCCTCAAGAAACATGTCGACGCCGACATTCGCGCCGGTTCGCAGCGCCCAGGGCGCGACGAGGAAGGCGCTCCACACCATCAGCGACTTCGAGAGCTCCTCCGTCCAGGAGAGCGAGCTGTTGAAGACGTAGCGGCTGACGACCTGAAACATGATGACGATAAGCATCGCGGCGAGGATCGCGCCGGCGCCCGCCCGTCCCCATTGCGCCGTGCGCGTGTTGACGGCGGCGAGCGCCGCTATGGCGAAATTCATAAGCCTCCCGTCGGCGCTCTTATCGTACGGCGCCATCGTCCTCATCGAAGCGGCGGCGAGCGCCGCCTTACGCCACCCAGTACTCGACGCCGGAGGGCGTCGCAGCCGTCGTCTCCAATTCAGGGCCGAGCGGAATGCGGGCGCCGGCCCGGGCGAAGACGGCGATCTCGTCGAGCCCAAGGATGAGGCGGTGCGAGCGCCCGCCTTCGAAACGCGCGCCGTCCGGAAACCGTCGCCAGTCGCCTTCAGGCAAATAGACCTGCACGGCGCTGTCGGCCCGAAGACAGGGCGCGACGAGGAGATCGTCGCCGAAAAAGAACTGGTCCTCGAACGCCCAGGCTTCCGGCTCGCCCGGGCAGGCGAGCGCCATGGCGCGCTGCACGGGAAGGCCGCTTGCGGCGGCGTCCGCCATCGCCTTTTCGATATAGGGAATGAGACGATAGCGCAGGCGCAACGCCATCATCGCCGCGGCCTCCGCTTCGGGACCATAAGACCACGGCTCACGCGCGCCGATGCCATGGAGGCGCATATGCGCGGAGAAAACGGCGGCCTGCGCCCAGCGCACATAGAGCAGCGGATCGCGCGTATCGCCGTAAAAGCCGCCGACATCGGTCGCGTAGAACGGCGCGCCCGTCATGCCCCAGGAAAGCCCGCCGCGCAGGCTGGCCGCAAGGCCCTCAAAATCCGCCTGCGGGTCGCCGCCCCATTGCGAGGGAAAGCGCTGCGAGCCGGTCCACGCCGCGCGGCTGAACAGGAACGCGCCCGACTTGCAATATCTCTCGGCCGCCTCATAGACGCATTTGTTGTAAAGATAGGCGTAAACATTATGAAGCGCATGGCCGCGCTCGCCGTTCGAGGCGACCATGCCGTCCAGAACCTGCTCGCCGAAATCGGCCTTGATCATGTCGACGCCGATATCGAACAGCGCTTTATGGCGGTCGCGCCAGAAGGCGTAGGCGTCAGCATGAGTGAAGTCGACAAGACCTGACGTCGGCAGGGGCGTCAGCACCGGGCCCCACGCCTCGCTCTCCCATTCATAGCGCCAGGCCTCGCCTGTCGCTGCGTCCTTCAGCAGCCAGCCCTTGCTCGCCATTTCGTCGAAAAGGGGGTTACGGGTGGAGACGAGCGGATATTCCCAGACGCAGACTTTAAAGCCGAGCGCCTTCAGGTCGCCGACGACCGCCTTCGGATCGGGATAGCGCTTCGGGTCCCATTCGAAGGCGAAGCGCGTGTCGGTGTCCTGCCAGGCGCGCCCGTCGAAGGTGATGACGTCGCACGGCATCTTGCGGGCGCGCACCTCGCGCGCGACGGCGAGGATTTCGTCCGCCGTGCGGTAATAGGCCTTCGACAGGATGACGCCGAGGCTCCAGCGCGGGGGAACGGGCGAGCGCCCCGTCAGCGCCGTGTACTGACGAATGATCTCGGCGCCGGTCGCGCCGGCGAGAAGAAAAATATCGAGCGCCTCGTCCTCGACATGGACGCCGTAGGCGCGCTGCGACCATGGGGCGAAGCCGACGCCGTGCGTCACCGGCGCCGGCGTATGGACAAAGACGCCCCAGCCCGACGGCGACCAGGCGAAAGGCGCGTTCTTGTAGGAGATCTCGGCGTTGACGCCGAGCGCGTCGCTGTTCCACGACCGGATCAGCTGCCCGCGTTTGTCGAGCGGGCCCCATTTCTCGCCGAGGCCGTAGACGCGCTCGCCGGTCGCAAGCTCGAAATGCGCGAGCCAGCCGCTATCCGTCCGTGCGAAAGGCGGCAGGCGCAGCTTGCGGACGAAATGCCCGTCGCTCGCCGATCGCTGGATCGTCCGCCCGCCCTTGTCGAGGGTGAAGGCGAGCGTTTCGGCGTCGAGGCGCAAGCGCAAGCCGGCGCCCTCAATTACGATAGCCGTTCCATCGACCGAAATCTCCGCGCGCGCGGGCGCCGGCTCTGCGACCAGGAGACCGTAATCGTTCTTGCGTTCGCCGAAGCGGATGCGCGCGCCGAAATCATGGAGCGAGATGCGCATGGTTCCGAGCTGCGTTTCGATCCGCACGACGCCGTTGTCGGCGACGGGCGCGGCGATCGCGGGCGAGGGCGCGTGGCGGCTCCATTGCGGCGAAACGGGATTGAAGCCGGGCGCCATCATGCGATTTCGAGGACCGGGAGATCGAGCGAGGAGGCGACGCCTTTCAGCGCCGCACGGTGGTCGCCATAGGCGATGGCGAAATGATGTTCGAGCGCTTCATCCATGATCGCGCCGAGGGTTTCGGAAAGCGGTCGGGCGAAACGGAAGACGCCGGAGGTTCCCGTGAACGCCATCGGCCGGCGGATGAACTCGCCCTCGCCGATGACGAGTTTCGTCTGATTGCGCGCCTGCGACAGGCGGGCGAAAGTGAAGCTGCCGGGCTTTAGCGGAAACTGGTGGAGGAGCGGCATCTTGCGGTTGGTGTGAATGGCCGCTTCGGGCTTGGCCTCGGGATCGCACATCGACAGCGGCGCAAGGCCGCAATGCCAGAAGACGCCGGTTCCGTCTGCGTCATCGACATCGACGAGGTCGGCCATCCACGCCGGCTCGTCGGCGAGTTCTTGCAGCAAGAGCGCGGTGAACGATCCGTAGACGTCTGCTTCGCAGGCGGAGGGAACGCGCTTTTCATTCATCATCGCCATCGGCCCGCAGGCGGCGCAGCCGTACTCCGTGAAGGTCTCCGGCCAGCAGCGCACGGCGAGGCCCTTCGCCTTCGTGTCGCGGCTGATGTCGTCAAGCGCGCAGAAAACGCGAAACGATCGGTCAAGCTGCGCCTGATCGACGGCGTCAAGACCTGCAAGGGATTCGCCGGCGTGCTGCTTCACGCGTTCGGCGCGTGATTCGGGTATCGCTTTGGCGCGGTCGAAGAGCTCGCCCAGCGGCACGCGATTCACCCTGACGCCGGCGAGGCGCTGGAGTTCGCTCTCGTTGAATTCGCAGGTGTCAAACCCCGCCGGGTGTTCGCCGACAACGCTGATCCCCGCGCCGCGGACTTTTTCAAGCGCCGCCGCGCCAGCCTCCGACGCCGCCGCCTGGCGCCGGGCGGAAGACGGCTTGCGCTCGGCCGCGGCGGCGAAGCTCCTGAGGCTGCCGGCGAGTCCTTCGGCGTCGGGCGCGGCGTAAAGCCAGTGATGCGCAACGCCGGCCTTGCCGAGCGCGTGCGCGGCGAGATTGAGGCCGCAAAAGGCGTTGAGCCGCAGGCGCCCGCCGATGCGCGGCTCCGGCACGGCCCAGACGGCGACCGGCGCCGTCGCCTCGCGGGCGAGCTTCACCGTCATCGTCGCGTCGGTGAAGGTCACCTGAAGGATCAAAAGCGCGTCGATTTTTCCCGCGCGCGCGATTTCCGCCATCGCTTCCTGCGCGGCGGCGGCGTCATAGAGAAGTTTCCGCGGCCCGACCGCGCGAACGCCCGCCGTCTCGATCGCGGCGAAGGCCTTGCGCATCATTTCCTCCGCAAACGGAACGTCGAATGTCGGCCTTCCAAGCGCGGCGACGCCGTAGGTCAAGTTCATCGTCAGTCTCCAAACCCTTTGTACACATGCCGGAAGCGCGCATCCGGCGGATCGATGTGCGGGCCCTTTGCGCCATAGACGCGGTGCGCGGTCCAGGGCAGGGCGGATTTGTCGGTGAGGTCATTGAGCGCGCGCATGTAGTCGCACGCCTCCGTCTCAAGCCCCTTGCGCATCGCGGTCCAGTCGGGAAACGCGCCGAAGGCTTTCAGCCAGATCGCACGCCCGGCAAGATAGCCGGACGCCCCGGCGCGATAGGCGTGGGTCAGGATGTTGCGGAATTCTTCCATGCCCGCGCCCGCCGACAGCATCACCCACGGTCGGCCGGCCGCCCTGTCGAGCGCATCGAACCAGCGCTGGGCCTCTTCCCAGCCCTCGCCGCCGACGCCCGGCACGTCTCCCGCCGCGAGCGGGCTTTCGACCTTGAAGAGGTCGACGCCGTATTTCGGGTCGGCGAAGGTTTCAACGCTATCGATGACGATCTGCGGCCGCTTCGTCTTCATCTCTACATAGTCACGCGTCTGTTCGGCGTCGCGCGGCAGCGGATAGACGAGCAATTCGAAAACATAGGGGATGTCGTACTTCGCGCAGGCGTCGCCGATGCGCGCGACGAAATCCTGCTGTCTTGCGATCACCGCAGCATCGGCGTCCGGGCGATACCAGGCGAGCACTTTCACCGCGTCGCCGCCCGCGCGCTTGATTTTCTCAACCGACCAGTCGTCAATCTCCTTCGACAGGCGCCCGCCCGGCGTTTCCTCAAAGATCGAATCTTCGAGCGTGAGGATGAGGCCCTTGGCGGGCGACAGCTTCATCACGCCGCGCGGGAACGCGAAATGCGGGTCGAGCAGCATCGCCGACGACTCGCCTTGCAACGCGTCGATCAGCAGTTCCTTGAAGCCGGCGACATCCTCCCACGGCGCCTCTTTGAGGCCGCGTTTTTCGGCGATCGGCTTCTTGATCGGCGGGCGTTGATCGACGGCCGTCATCTTGAAGCGACCGGACGCGTCGGCCATCCGCCGCATGCCCCAGATCTTCCCTGCAGAGAGTTTTCCAGCGGAAAGGGTCAAAATTTCGGCTCCATGGGCTGACGGCTCGACAGGAAAGCATCGACCTCGGCGCGAAGCGGCGCGCCGCGGCGTCCGCCCGTGCGCGTCACCTTGATGGCGGCGGCGGCGTTCGCAAAGCGCACCGCCTCAATTTCCCCTGCCTGCTCGGCGAGGCGGAGCGTAAAGGCGCCGTGCCAGACATCGCCGGCGCCCAGCGTGTCGACGACATCGACCGCAAAAGCGCCGATCGCGGCGACGCCGGCGGCGTCGCACATCAGAACGCCGCGCGCCCCGTCGGTGACGCAGGCCCAGGCGCCGAAACGGTCATGAACCGATTTCAGCGCGCGCACCGGCTCGGCCTCGCCCGTCAGACCCCGAAGGCCGTCGGCGGAAAAGGCGAGATGGGTCGCGCGCGCGAGCGCGGCTGGATCGTCCGGTACCGGATCATCGGCGTCAAGCACCGCGGGAACGCCGGCGTGCCGGGCCGCCTCGAACCCCGGCGCCGCGCCCGCCGGCCAACGCGTGTCGGCGAGAACGGCGTCAAATCCGGCGGCGTCGCCGATCCATTCGGCGTTCTCCGGCATGGCCGCATCGCGATAATTGACGATCATGCGTTCGCCGCGCGCGTCGACCATCACGGCGGAAAGCGAGGA
>CAZGXT010000072.1:0-13991 GCA_964529675.1 uncultured Caulobacterales bacterium | reverse complement strand
AATCCCCAAACCAGGCCGCATGAAACCCAAAGGGCACACGCTGCGGCAGGGCGACCCGCGCCACGGCGCCGCTGCCGATGTCTTTCGCATCAAGGACTATGAACTCCGAGCCCTCCTTTTCGGCGTCATAGACGATCGCGAGGAGGTAGCCCTCGTCTTCGCCCGGGCCTGCGGGGGCGAACACCGCCTCGCTTGGGAAGCGTCCTTTGCCGAGTTCGCAAACGCTCGTCCGTCCGCCGGCGAGATCGACCTTTACGACCTGCGTTCCAAGATTGAAGCCCGCATCGTCGCCGCCATGCGTCGTCACGGCGTAGCCGTAGCGATAGGGCAGCCCGGCGCGTTCTTCGCGAATGCGCGGAAACTCGATCGGGTGATCGTCGATCGTTTCGCCGGTCGCCGCCCCCGTCTTCAGATCGAGCCGGAAGCGATGGAGGTGTGCGGGGACGTCGAACCCCTTCACCCACATTTTCTCATAGCGCGCGACGTCGAGGACCACTGCGTCGCCGTCATCGAAGGCGTTGAGCGGATGAAACACATAGCAGCTCGGGATGTCGAACCATTTGAGGTCCGCCGCCGTCCCGTCGCGCGGCATGACGCCGAGGCGCGCCGGATAACCCTCGCTCCATCTGTAGGGCATCGCGCCTCGCATCGCGCCCTCCATATCGAACACGATGGGGAGGTCCATGAAGACGACGCGGCGGCGCGTGACGCCGAAATCATGCATCATCGTCGGCCCGCCGACCGGAATCTCCGTAGACTGAACGAGTGCGCCCGAGCGGTCGAACCGGTGATAGACCAGATGGGGCGGCATGAAGGAATAGCCGAAACCAAGCATTTCGCCGGTCTCGGGACACAGTTTCGGGTGCGCGGTCAGCGCCGTCGTCAGCTTTCCGCCGAAATCGGTCCAGCCCTTGGTTTCAAGATCGCCGGTGATTTCATACGGGAAATGCGCCTCTTCGACCGCGAGAATGCGCCCGGCGTGCCGGACGATGTTGGTGTTCGCGGTCGAGAGCGTCTTGTCCATGATGTAGGACATGTCGCCCGGCGGATGGTTTGCGCGGCGGAACGCGGTGTCGACATACCGATTCCTGTACCAGCGCGCGCGGCCTTTCTCGATCCTGACGCCGTGGATCATGCCGTCGCCGAGAAACCAGTGGCCCGTCGCTCCGCGCGCCGGGTTCGGCCCGGTGCGCATGAAGACGCCCGACAGGTCCGGCGGCAGCGCGCCGTCGACAGGAAGATCGAACGCTTCGACCTCCTTTTCCACCGGAGCGAAATTGCCGGAGAGCCACCAGGATTTCCGCTGCGCGCCGTCGGCCATAGCTTGCCCCGTCATGAATTCCGCGGACCCTAGCCCTTAGCCGCCGCCTGCGATAGCTCGCGCCGCAGACCGATCGCCCTAACCGCAGACCCGTCAAGCGGGCGGCGGACGGCCTGGGCGAATTTCTCATGATAAAGCGGGTGCTCAGTCTTCATCAGGCGATCCCACCAGGTGAAATAGAGGCCGTAATTCCATCCGGCCTGCGCATGGTGAAGATCGTGATGGGTGACGCTTGTCATCCAGTCGAATACCGGGCGGCCGTCGCGCCGCGCGGGGAACAGTTCATATCCCGAATGGCCAATGACGTTCCGCAGGATCATGTGCGCAAGAAAGATGAAGATCGCCGGCTGCGACACCGGGATGAAGAGGAGCGAAAGGGTTACAAACACGCCGTGCACGGCCGCCTCGGGCGCATCGAAGGAATAGGCGGTGAAGGGCGAGGGGTTGAACGATTTGTGGTGCAGCCGATGAAAGCGGCGAAACAGCCGCGGATGATGCATCAGCCGGTGCGTCCAGTAGAAGAAGGCGTCGTGCAGCACGATCAGGACGACGATGGAGCCCCAGAACCACGGCCAGCCGCGCGCGGCCGGGTCGTCGTAGCTCTTCAGCACGCCCGCTTCCGTCCCCGCGATCGTCAAAAGGGCGATTGCGGCGAAGACGGCGCAGGTACGGACCGAAGCCGCGATCTCGCGCAGGATCTGATCGCGTGTGGGTGAATCGGTCCGAATTTTCCGTTCCGCAAGCACGCCAGCGAGGAGCACGTTGACGAGCGCGAAGACGCCGAAGGCCGCAACGGCGTAGCGCGACACCTCGAACTGGAAGATGTGAACGAACCACCGGCCGAACCAGTCGAGGCTGAAGGGGGCGGCGAGAGCATGGACGTGATCCATGGGGGGCTTCCCGAAAGCTGCCCCGCCGATATTTGGCGTCGCCGCATCGGTTTCTCCGCAAAAGCCTGAAATCCTTGCGCGTTTTCGGAAATGATCAGAGATTTTCGAAAACGCTCAGCCCCCGCCCAGTGCGCGGCGCCGAAAATCAGTCGGCGTTTGCCCGGTCGCTTCCTTGAAGGCGCGGTTGAAGGGTGCGATCGAGCCGAAGCCGACTTCGAGCGCAATCTGCAGGACCTGCTTTTTCGCCTCCGCCGGCTCGGCGAGCAGCGCTTTGGCGGCCGGAATGCGCCAGGCGTTAAGGAACGCCGTGAAGTTGCGGTGACCAAGCTGGCCGTTGATGAGCGCGCGCAACTGGTGCTCGGGAAGGCCGACCCTTGCTGCAAGCGCCGCCACAGTAATCCCCTCCTCCCGCCAGACACCCTCGGCCATCAACGCCATCAGCCGGTCATAGGCCGGGCGATCGGCGGGTCGGGGCATGGGCGGTTCGGCGGCGGAATCGGCGGACGCCGCGACCGCCGGGCGGTCGCCGTCGAGCACGCCGCCGCGCATGCCGAGCAGCCAAAGTCCGAAACCAAGCGTCATGATGAGGATCGAGACAGCCTGAAAAATCAGAAGCCACGCGGGAGGCTGATCGCGGAAGCCGACGGTTTCGGAATAGTTGATGATCAGGCCCGTGATCGCAACGGCGACGGCGAAGATAATCCGGAACCGGCGCCGTCCCTCGATTAGATCGTCATTCAGGTAGCGCAGCGCCGTGAACATCACATGCGCATAGAGCGCGATCATCGTGACGCGCGCGAGGATCAATGCGAACTCCCAGTACCATCCCCGCACGGTCATGAAATGCGCAATGACTAGCTGCGTCAACAAGACCAGCGGCAGGAAGACCGGCCATCGCATCCTGAACCCGTCGTCAAACAGCGACAGAGCGAACCACCAGAAGATGACCGGGGACACGATTGACAGGACTCGCACCGGGACGACCAGCAGACCGACCGCATCAACGACCGGGTTCGACGAATTGATGATGTAGCAGGCTGCAGTGACGACAAACGCCGCGCCGAGCCCTCGCCGCCACGAAACAGGACGCCGCGCGAGGAATCCCAGCGCGATCAAGACCTGCGCGCCGACGATCATGCCGCGCAGAAATGTGTCGATGAGGAGGAGTTCGCCAGTCATCGGCGCGGACGCTTCGGCCGCCCGCAAGTCGCTGTCAATGCGCCGGACGGCGAGACGAGACTTGACGGCGACGTCTTATGTAACTAATAAGTTACCCATGATTCCGGATCGGGACATGGACGCCGTTTTTTCCGCGCTCGCGCATGAGACGCGGCGGCGCATTCTCGACGTGCTGAAGGCGCGCCCCGGCGCGGGCGTCGGCGAGATCGCGGCCGAGTTCGACGTCAGCCGCATCGCCGTCATGAAGCATCTTGCGGTTCTTGAGGAAGCGAACCTCCTCATCTCGCGCAAGGACGGGCGCACGCGCCGGCTCTACTTCAACGCAGCGCCGATCCAGATGATTTATGACCGCTGGACGACCGATTACAGCGCCTATTGGGCGGGCGAGCTGACGCGCCTGAAATACCTCTCCGAAGCGCGCGTGCGGAGAACGGACGGGACGAAAACAAGAAAAGGGAGACTCTGATGGCGGACGGTCAGTATGCGGAAAAACGGATCTATCGGGTGATCATCAAGGCTCCGATCGAGACCGTTTGGTCGGAGCTGATCAAGCAGACGTCCCCGCGTCCGTTCTTTTGGAATTCCTCCTGGGACACGGAGAGGATCGCGCCGGGGCAACCCTTTCGGATGCTTTCCGCCGACAAACGCGCTGTCGGCGTCGTCGGCGAGTTTCTGGAAATGAACCCCCCTCACCTCCTGTCGCACAGCTTCCGCCTGACTTCTCTGGACGATCCGCCTTCAAAGGTGACTTACACGCTCAAAGAAACCGCCGAAGGCGTCGAATTCTGCCTCATCACGGAGAACATCGTCGCGGGCTCGAAGAGCGTCAAATCCATGGACGGCGGCGCGAAATTCATCGTCGAGAATTTCAAGGCCTTCGTTGAGACCGGCCGCGCAACCTTCGGCGGGCGCATGATGAATGCGATGATGGGGCTGATGGGCGGCATGGTCCCGAAAGCGCTGCGCGCCGAAAACTGGCCGCTTAGACGGCATGCATGAGGGAGGATGAGGATGGCCGACGCGGAGGCGACGATGATCGCCAATTTTAAGGAAAAGACCGGAAAGACCCTCGGCGACTGGCTGAAGATCGTCGCCAAGGCTGGCGGCAAGAAGCACGGCGAAATCGTCGGCATGCTGAAAAATGATCACGGCATGACGCATGGATTCGCCAATCTGGTGGCGATGAAGCACCTGAAATCGGACGCCGGCAGTCTCGCCGAAGGCGGCGCCGACCTTGTCGCGGAGCAGTACGCCGGAGAAAAAGCCGCCTTGCGCCCGCTCTACGAGGCGATCATGAAATCAGTCGCCGCATTCGGCCCCGACGTCGAAGCATCGCCGAAGAAGGCGTATGTCAGCCTTAGACGGTCGAAGCAGTTCGCCATACTGCAGCCGTCGACAAAAACCCGTCTTGATGTCGGCGTCAACCTGAAAGGCGCAGCGCCGACCGCGCGCCTTGAAGCATCAGGATCTTTCAACGCCATGGTTTCGCACCGGGTGCGCGTTGAAAAGAAGACTGATGTCGACAAGCAGCTTATCGACTGGCTCAAGGCCGCCTATGACGCGGCGTAGGCGAGACCTGCGGTCGGGCGTATCAGAATCTCCGAGACTTATCTAAATTCTGGATGGTCGCCGCCGGAGTTTTCATGTCTGTTCTGTCGCCTGCCGCCGTCACGCAGTCCGCCGCCTTCGCAGAGCCGCGCGCGATCCACGCGCTTTTCCGGCGCCTGCGCGCTGAAGCGCCGGTGACGCGGGTTGAAGTCGAAGGACTGCCGCCTTTCTGGCTCGTCACGCGTCACGATGACGTCAAGGCGATCGAGAACGACCCCGAGACCTTTCTCGCCGGTCCGCGCACCGTACTGCAGACTTTATCGCAGGAAGATTTCAACATCAGGAATTTCGGCGATCGCAACGGCTTAAAGACGCTCGTGCACATGGACGGCGAAGAACACCGCAAGCATCGGCTGATCGCGCAAGGATATTTCAACAGGAAGAATATCGAGAACCTGAGGGCGCAGACCGAGAGACAGGCCGACCATTTCATCGACAGGATGGCGGCGAAGGCCCCGGCCTGCGACTTCGCATCGGACATTGCGTTCTGGTTTCCGCTGCGCGTCGTGCTGTCGATCATGGGCGTACCGCCAGAGGACGACGCCCATATCTTGAAACTGACGCAGCATCTGTTCGGATTCATGGACCCCGAACTCGGCTACGGCCAGGAAATGGGCGAAATGGGGGTGCTGAAAGTGGTCAGCGATTTCTCGGCCTATGTGACAAAGTTGATCGAGGAACGCCGCGCCAATCCGATGAACGACCTCGCGACGGTTCTCGCGACCGCCGAAATAGACGGCGTCCCGATCGACAGCTTCAAGCAGCTTTCCTACTTCATCCTCGTGACGACGGCCGGCCACGACACGACGAGCGCCTCGATTGCGGAAGGATTGAACGCGCTGGTCGATGACCCTGCTGCGATGGCGCGGTTGAAAGCCGAGCCCGAGCTTTGCGCAAGCGCGGCGGATGAGTTTGTTCGTCTCGCCGCGCCCGTGAAACATTTCCTGCGCACGCCCGTGCGCGACGTCGAGATCGCCGGCGTCAGTATAAAGGCGGGCGAAACGATCATGCTCGCCTATTCTTCCGCCGCGCGCGACGAGCGGCATTTCTCAAACCCTGACGGCGTCACGGTCGACCGGCCGATTAACCAGCATCTCGCCTTCGGCTACGGACCGCACGTCTGTCTCGGCAAGCATCTTGCGCGCATGGAGATCGAAGTATTCTTTCGACGCCTGCTCCCGCGCCTCGCGCATATCGAGCGCGCCGGCCCCGTTCACTATACGGAGGCCGCGTTCGTCTCCGGCATCAAGAAAATGCCGGTGCGGTATCGAATGACATGAAGGCGCTCCGCATACTTGTCGACGCCGACGCGTGCCCGGTGAAGGAGGAGATCTACAAGGTCGCGTTGCGGCACGGCGTCCCGGTGACGATCGTCACCAATGGCGGCGTGCGCGTTCCCGATCATCCGCTGATCGGCCGCGAAATCGTCTCAGACGCATTTGACGCCGCGGATGATTTCATCGCTAGCCGCGCCGGCACGTCGGCGATCGTCGTCACCGCCGACATTCTGCTCGCGGACCGATGCCTGAAGGGCGGCGCAGCGGCCATCGCCCCGACCGGAAAACCCTTCACGACAAGTTCTATCGGGGCCGCGATTGCGATGCGCGCGATCATGGCCGACATCCGCGGCTCAGGCGACCCGACCGCCGGCGGCGGCCAGAAGTCATTTTCGAAAGAAGACCGTTCTCGCTTCCTGCAGGCGCTCGACGCTGCAATCATGGCCGGGCGGGTCAAGCCCTAAATCAGGCGGCTGGCGGCGGCCCGGGCGGCCAGGACGCCGCGTCGACCGCCGGCGCCGCCGCGTGCGCCGGAAGGGCGAAGGTCGCTTTTGCAATCCGTTCGAGATCGCTGCAGATGCCGCGCGTCTTTTCGCGTTCGTGAATGAGCAGATCGACGGCGCGCTGGCGCATCACCGATTGTTCCTCCAGCCGCGCTTCTTCCCGGCGCCGTCGGTCCGGCTCCATGCCGCTTTCATCCTCAAGCCGGCCGCGAAGCGCGTCGATCACAAACGACGAGTCCACAATCGCCTCGATCGGGAAATACTCCGTCAGAAAATGCTGATGGATGCGCGCCCTGAGATCCATGTGGTTGATCTCGAACAGGCGCTCGCGATTGCGCTCATAGACGTTCGCCTCACGCTGGGCCATGCGGAACATGCGTTGCGTCACCGGCCCCCATGGATCGCCGATTTTCTGGGAGGCGATCGCCATATCTATCGTGCGCCCCATCGTCGTCAGGATTTCGCCGAAGAAGCGCGCGGCATCGCGCTCGCGCCGGCGGCGGTTCATGCGGTCTTCGATGAGTTCGGCGAAAAGCGCGCCAAGCGTCGCCAGCACCGCCCCGACCGTCACCGCGAGCAGCGTGTCGAGGTTGCCGATGAGATCGAAGACGGTCTTGTTCATCGGATCGCTGCGCCGCGCACAAGCGCTTTGGCGGCTTTGGCCTCGCCCATCTGGTGGCGAAGGAAGGCAGGCAAAAGCGCTATTTTCTCCTGCGCCTCGAGCCCGTCGGCGAGGCGGTAGATGTTCTGGTAGTAGAACGCCATCGCCGCGAAACCATTGAGCGCCTTGATCGTGTTGTTGGGCGACGCCGGGCCGAAGAACCCGCTGCCGAGCCGAAGCGTTTTCTCATGGAGCGGAGCGGCGTCGATTTCGCCCGAGAGCAGTTTCCGCGCCAGGTCGGGATCGACGCACAAGGGCCGCGCGAGCCCGATGAGGTCGGCCGCGCCGATGGTGAGCGCCTCATCCATCGCCGCACGGCTCCGGAACCCGCCGGTCACCATCAAGGGCATTTTCGCGACGCGCGCTGCTTCCTCCGCGAACTGAAGGAAATACGCCTCGCGCCGCTTCGTCGATTCCCGCTTGCGCTCCTCAACCGGAGCCTCCATCCCGTCGATATCCATCATCCGCGGCTGTTCGTAGGAGCCGCCCGACACTTCAAGGAAATCGACCCCTTCATCGTTGAGCCAGCCGATCACCGTGAGGCAATCGTCGAAGGTGAAGCCGCCCTTCTGAAAGTCAGAGGAATTAAGCTTTACCGCGACCGGGAAGCCGGAGCCGACTTTCTTCCGCACCGCCGAGACGGTCTTCAACAACAGCCGCGCGCGATTTGCCAGGCTGCCGCCCCATTCGTCAGCACGCTGATTGACGCGCGGATTGAGGAATTCAGAAATCAGATAGCCGTGCGCCGCGTGAATCTGGACGCCCGAAAATCCCGCCGCCTTGCAGACCGAGGCTGCATGCACGAAACGCGCGATGACGTCGGCGATTTCGTCCCCCGTCAGCGCGCGCGGCGCCCCGAACTGGCCGCCCGGCAGGTCGATCGCGACTGCGGAGGGCGCGACCGGCGTTTTCGTCACGTAAACCGGCGTCTGCCGCCCGGCATGGCTGAGCTGCGCCATGATCTCGGCGCCGTTCGACGTCGAGGCGGCTGCGAAGGCTTCCAGCGCCCTCATCGCTTCGGGCGTCTGCTCGCCCTCGATCGCGACATTAGCCGGACGTTCTAGATAGCGGCGGTCGACCTGTATGTTACCGGTGATGAGCAGGCCCGCCCCGCCCTTCGCCCAACGCGAGTAAAGCGTCGCGTGTCGCGCCGTGGCGCGGTTTTGCGCATCGGCGAGCCCCTCGGTCATTGCAGCCTTGACGAGGCGGTTCTTGAGCCGGACGCCGCAAGGAAGCGTCAAGGGTTCGGCGATGGTGGTCATAGCAAGTCCCGACCCCCGCGCGGAATTGCGCCGGTCCCTCTTATCACCCTGATTCGGCGGGCGAGAGGGCGTCGTCGCTGCTTGCGTGACGGGCGCAGCGGCGCGTCGCGGCCCCGAAAACTCCTTTCCGCATCGTGGGGAGGCCGTCCGCGCTCCCATTGCTTCGGCGGACGCCGTCGACGGGATCCATGTGCTTTGTCTCGCTGCTGTTAACGTCCGCCCGCCGATTATTACGGTTCTCCGGCTGATCATTAACCTTATCATTACCTTTCTGCCTCGAACTAGGGACGTGCGCGGCGTTGTCCGCATGCCGACAGTTAAGGGAAATTCTCACATGCGCGCTGTCTTCTTAAGCATTATCGCCGCTGTCACGCTGGCGGGCCCGGCCGATGCACGCACGGTCGGATTGACGGACTTTTTCGCCGCGGGAAACGGTTCGATGAGCGTTGAGGGTGCGCGCATCGAATTGACGACGCCCGCACCTGTCGAAACGCTCTCCCGCGCCGAAATGCGCGACGCCGCGCCGCTGCGCTGCACCGGTCCGCGCGACCAGTTTTGCTTCGGCGCATCCCGACCGAGCCGACTTGAAGAGGCTTCCCTGACGATCTTCATTGAGGAAGGCTTCAGCCTCAGTAAACTTTCGTTCGGCGACCTGATTTCGGAAAGCGCCTTTGCACGTCGCAATCCCGCTGTGATCGTCAATGGGATTTCCTTTACGCTTGAAGAACTCTCCAGCCTGACGCTCTCAAGCGGGCGCGTGGTCATCAACCTTAACTCGCTGGCCGCCGCCGGCCTGTCGCTGCGCTCTTTTGAGATCACCGACCTCTCAACCCCCCTGCCCGCCGCCGGAATTCTGATGCTTGCGGGCCTCGGCGGACTCGCCGCGGCACGAAGCGTGCGAAAGAAAGCCTGACGTCCTTGCACCGGACTCTTGCCGAAGAGGCCGCCCCTAAACGGGCGGCCTTTTCGTGTGCTGCGCGCCCTTCTTTACGACGCCGCCGGCGGAGCGCAGGTTGGCGCGATGACCGACGCGCCCCTTATCCTGACTGAAATTGACGGGCCTGTTTTCGTCGTCACCATCAACAGGCCTGAGCGCCGTAACGCCGTCGATCGCGCAACGGCGGACGCGCTCGCCGCCGCATTCCGCGCCTTTGACGGCGATGCTGACTTGTCCGTCGCGATCTTGACCGGCGCGGGCGGACAATTTTGCGCAGGCGCAGACCTCAAAGCGATCGCAGACGGCCGAGGCAACCATATCGCCGCCGAGGGCGACGGACCCATGGGGCCGTCGCGGATGATGCTGTCAAAACCGGTGATCGCCGCCATCGAAGGCCACGCAGTCGCCGGCGGGCTTGAACTGGCGCTGTGGTGCGATCTCCGCGTCGCGGCTCGGAACGCGATCTTCGGCGTCTACTGCCGCCGCTTCGGCGTTCCATTAATTGACGCCGGCACGGTGCGCCTGCCGCGTCTTATCGGCGCTTCGCGCGCGATGGATTTGATCCTCACCGGGCGCGGCGTCAGCGCGGAGGAAGCCTTTTCATGGGGCCTTGCAAACCGCCTTTGCAAACCCGGCGAAGCGCTCAAAGAAGCGAAGGCGCTCGCGAAAGATCTCGCCAAGCTGCCGCAGGTTTGCATGCGGAATGACCGGCGCGCGGCGCTGACGCAATGGTCGCTGAGCGAAGAGCAAGCGATCCGCGCCGAGTTTGCGCTCGGCCTGAACACGCTCGCCTCGGGCGAAACGCTCGCCGGCGCGGCGAAGTTCGCAGGCGGCGAGGGCCGCGGCGGCGATCATTTAGAAGAATAACCGCGCCCGCATCTTCGGCTTTTCGGGGCGCGGGATGATCGTGAAGGTCCGAAGCGCATTCTTGTCGAAACGCTTCGGGTCGATGAGGCGGTCAGGCGCGCGCGGATCGATGAAGCGCAGTTCGTCAATCGCGCCGAAGCCGCCGGCGCCGAAGAGACGCGCGGTCCGGTAAAGCAAGCTTTTCTTCACGGGGTTGACGCCGGAGGTGCGCATCGCTTCCAGAAACACCCGGTCTGCGCGGAAGCGCTCCTTGCGGAACTGCGGCGGGCGCGCCGGCGGCTCCGCGATCGAATAGAGCCAGTCGTGAATGACCGCCGCCGCCGAATAGGGCCCGTCCTGCGGAACCAGCCAGCGGAACGCCGCCGGCACGCTTGCAAAGTCTGTTACGAAATGCGGCGGCACGACGATCGCGACGTTCGGGCGCGATTTCACATGGATGTAGATGAGCCCGCGCTTGACGACATAGTTCCTGGCGTCCCGCTGCCGCCGCTCGATGACGAAGGGCAAGGGGCTCGCCTCCAGCTCGGTGACGAACCGGTCCTCCATGCCGAAGATCTCCTCGGCGATCTCAAGCGCCAGTTCTGGAGGACAGGGCTTTCCCGCCATCTCTTCGGCGAGCGCCAGCACTTTCTCGCACAACGCGATATCATCGACCATGAAGGGCACGGCTTGACCCCCTTTCCCCAGCTTTGCCGCCCGCCATGAGTCGGCCTATGGGAACCCCGATCGTGGAGTTAGCCCAAAATCATGACAAGCCGTCCAACGAAGAAGTTACCCGAAGTCGATCTCTTCTCCGGCGCGGCCGGAGATTACACCGCGAAAGACATCGAGGTCCTGGAGGGGCTCGAGCCCGGCCGCAAGCGGCCCGGCATGTATATCGGCGGCACGGACGAAAAGGCGCTGCATCACCTGTTCGCCGAAGTGCTCGACAATTCGATGGACGAGGCCGTCGCCGGGCACGCAACGCGCATCGAAGTTGAGCTTGGCGAAGACGGCTATCTCACCGTCGCCGACAACGGTCGCGGCGTGCCGATCGATCCGCATCCGAAGTTCAAGAACAAGTCGGCTCTCGAAGTGATCATGACGACGCTGCATTCGGGCGGCAAATTCGAGGGCAAAGCGTATCAGACCTCCGGCGGGCTGCACGGGGTCGGCGTGTCGGTCGTGAACGCGCTCTCGGATGATCTCGTCGTCGAAGTGTGCCGCAATCGTCAGATGTGGCGGCAGACCTATTCCCGCGGCGTTCCGAAGACGAAACTCATCGACGCCGGCCCCGCGCCGAACAGGCGCGGCACCTCCGTGCGGTTTCACCCCGATCCGGATATTTTCGGCGCGAAAGCTGCATTCAAACCGGCGCGGCTTTTCAAGATGGCGCGGTCGAAGGCCTATATCTTCGGCGGGGTCGAAATCCGCTGGCGCTGCCACCCCACGCTCATCAAGGATGAGACGCCTGCAGAAGCCGTCTTTCACTTCGAGGCGGGCCTCACCGATTATCTGCGCTCGCTCGTCAACGGCAAGCCGACCGTCACCGACGAGATTTTCGCCGGCAAAGTCGACCGGCGCGAGGATGGCGGCCATGGCAGCGTGGAATGGGCGGTGACGTGGGGCGCGGCGGGTTTCGCCAATGACGGCGAAGATGTCGACGGCTTCACGCGCTCCTATTGCAACACCATCCCGACGCCCGAAGGAGGCACCCATGAACAGGGCCTGCGCGCCGCACTGTCAAAAGGCCTTAAGGGCTACGCCGACCTCGCCGGCAACAAGCGCGCCGGAAACGTGACGCCCGAAGACATCATGACGACGGCGGGGGCGCTCCTCTCCATTTTCGTCCGCAATCCGGAGTTTCAGGGCCAGACGAAGGACAAGCTGGCGACGGCGGAAGCCCAGCGCCTCGTTGAAAACGCGGTTCGTCCCGCTTTCGACCACTGGCTGGCGAGCCATCCGAAGCAGGCGAACGAACTTCTCGACTGGACGATTGAGCGCGCTGACGAACGCCTGCGCCGCCGCAAGGAGAAAGAAGTCTCGCGCGCCGCAGCGACGCGGAAGCTTCGCCTGCCGGGCAAGCTCGCCGATTGCAGCCAGAAAGACCGCGAGGGAACGGAGATTTTCCTGGTCGAGGGCGACAGCGCCGGCGGCAGCGCGAAACAGGCGCGCAACCGCGCGACGCAGGCGATCCTGCCCTTGCGCGGCAAAATCCTGAATGTCGCCTCCGCGACACGCGACAAGATCATGGCGAATGAGGAAATTCAGGATATTGCACAGGCGCTCGGCGTCGGCCTCGGCGCAAAGTTCGATCTTGAAGATCTCCGCTATGAAAAAATCATCATCATGACCGACGCCGATGTCGACGGCGCGCACATCGCCTCGCTGCTCATCACGTTTTTCTATCAGGAGATGAAGGAACTGATCGACGCCGGCAGATTATATCTAGCCCAGCCGCCGCTTTATCGCCTCACCGCCGGGGGCAAGACCGTCTACGCGATGGACGATGCGGCGCGCGAGCGGCTGATGAAATCCGAGTTCAAAGCGAACCAGAAGGTCGAAACGGGCCGCTTCAAGGGCCTCGGCGAAATGATGCCGGCGCAGCTGAAGGAAACGACGATGGACCCGCGCACGCGGTCATTGGCGCGCGTCGTCATCGCCGACGACAAGCGCGACTTTTCCGCCGACATCGTCGACCGCCTGATGGGCAAGAAACCGGAGCTGCGGTTCCAGTTTATTTCGGAGAATGCGAGTTTTGTAAGGGGCGAGTTGGATATTTAAGGCTCAAGATCCTCGCGTCAGTCACGCGGCTTTGTCGGAAATTGGCCCCGGCTAAACGGGCCGTCCGTAGCGGCGCGCAGGTTGCCGCTCCGCTCCCGGCTTTAACGAGGGAACTGGCCATTGGGGAAGCTGGCGAGGGCGGCGTTTTTTTCCAATTGGCGCATCTAGCGGCGCCGCCGCGTGGGTGGAGCGAAAGGAAAGCCGCGACCGTTCCACAGTCCATGCCCATCGTTGCGCGCCCTCACTTCTTGGCGTTGCGCTGCGCCTTTGCGAGGTTGGGGATCGCGGCCGCTCTTTTGCGCTGGACGAGCTTCTTCTTCGGCGGCTGCGCTGCTTCACGCTCAAGCCGGAGCTGCTTCAGCTTTTCGGTTTTCTCGCGTTGCTTGTCGGCCGCGCGGCGGACTTCGCTCAGCGCCGCCGTTTCGGCGCTGACGCGCGCGGCCTTCTTGTCGGTGTTGGTCATCTTGCTGAAGGGCATGCCGGCTCCAATTCTAAAATGCGTCCTGGAAACAAAACGCCGGGCGTTTCGGCCCGGCGCTCGATCGTTGTCAAATGGAGGCGCGCGTCACTTAGCTTTGAGCTGCGTCGCCGAGGACTTGCCGCGATCTTGCGTGATCTCGTAGCTCACCGCCTGCCCGTCGTTGAGCGAGCGCAGGCCCGCCGCCTCGAGCGCGGTCGCATGGACGAACACGTCCTTGCCGCCGTCATCGGGCGCGATGAAGC
>CAZGXT010000071.1:0-14066 GCA_964529675.1 uncultured Caulobacterales bacterium | reverse complement strand
GGCGCGCATCCCATTCCCAGGCGCCGCCGCCGAAGACCGACATCCAGTTGTTGGGGGGAGAGCCGTCGGGCTTCGGATCCGACCAGACATACCAGTCCGCTTTCGGATTATCGCGGCTCTGCCGGCTTTCCGCGAACCACGCGTGTTCGTCAGAGGTGTGCGAATAGACCTGGTCGATAATGACCTTTAGTCCGCGCGCATGGGCGCGCTTCACGAACTCGTCAAAGTCGGCGAGCTGTCCGAACAAGGGATCGACGCCGCGATAATCGGCGACGTCATAACCGAAATCATGCATCGGCGAGGTGAAGAACGGCGACAGCCACACGGCGTCGACGCCGAGCGAAGCGATATGATCGATGCCTTCGATGCAGCCCTTGAGGTCGCCGACGCCGTCGCCGTTCGTGTCCTTGAAGCTGCGCGGATAGATTTGATAGATCGCGGCGCCGCGCCACCACGGCGCCGCCGGCTGCGACTGCGCGGCGGCTTGCGCCGCCGGTTGTGTTGACTCAACCCTAGTCATCGGTCGTTCGTTCCCGCCCTAATTTTTCGCCCGCGCCGCCCGGCACAACAGGAAGTCCTGGGCGCCGACCCGCACCTTGAGCGAGCCCGGCGCCGCCGCCCGCTTCTCACATCGCCCGATCAGGGAAGTCCAGCGCGGCGAGCGCGGATCGACCTCGATATGCGCCTCGCGCGGCTCCAGCCCCATATTGGCGACGAAAAGATACTCATCCCCGGTCGCCGCATCGATGCGCGACAGTGCGAACAGCCCCCCGCCCTGTTTCTCAGACTGGCGGACGACAAGGGCGCCGTTCCGCAGCGCCGGATGGGCCTTGTAAACGCGCCCCATATCGGCGAGCGCGCGATAGAGCGGGTGCTTGGGGTTGAAATTCGACGTCGCCGTCGTCGCGTCGGTCGCGATCAGTTCATTGTCGTTGTAGATCGCGACTTTGCTGGGGAACATGTCCTCGCGCGCATCCTGGTCGCCGCCGTCTCCGGTGAAACCCTGCTCGTCGCCGTAGTAGATGACCGGCGCGCCGCGCGAGAAGAAGAGGAACGCATGGGCGAGCCGCACGTTCATCAGGCGCTGCGCGTCCGTCAGCTCGGGCCGCTTCTTCAAGAGCTCGCCGCCATAGCGGCCCATGTCATGATTGCCGGCGAACACGGGCTGCCTGATTGCGGTCGCCTCGCCTTGCGGATAGATCTTGTCCGTCGACAGGAAAGACGCGAAGGCGTGCCCGCTGGCGTTTGAGAGAAGCTGGTCGCGCAGCGCCTGCATCATCGGAAAATCAAGCGCCGCCTCGAACTCCGCCTCCTTCATGAAGGCGGCGAGCTCGCCCGTGTTCCAGTAGACCGCCTCCCCGAAGATGTAGAAATTCGGGACGCCCTCGGCCTTGGCGTGTTCTTTCAGGGCCGGCAGAAAGGCGCGCCAGAACGCAGGATTGACGTGCCTCGCCGTATCGATCCGGAAGCCGTCGATTTTGAATTCGCTGACCCAGTTCTTGTAGATTTCAATGAAGCCGTCGACGACGCGCGGATCCTCGGTCAGGAAGTCGTCCAGCCCGACGAAATCGCCATGCGTCGAGCTTTCGCCCTCGAAGGTCGAATTGCCGCGATTGTGGTAAAAGCGGACGTCATTCATCCAGGCGGGCGACTTGATCGATTTCTCCGCTTCCGGAACATAAGGCGTATAGGCGAAAGCGGGATCGACGAGCTTTTCGAAATTCGCCGTCGTCTGAAATTCATCGGCGTCGCCCATGAAGCCCGGATTGATCGTCTCGCCGGCCGGCCCGCCGCGGGTCGTGTAGGGGTAATCGGCGCGCGACCGGTAAGGGCAGGGGCCGGCCCCGGCGTTGGCGGGCGCCGAGCCTTCCTCGTGGCATTCGCGCAGCGCGATCACGTCGGCCGAGTGATTGGTGATGATGTCGAGATAGATCTTGATGCCGCGCGCATGGGCGGCGTCGACGAACTCCTTCAGGTCCGCCTTCGTGCCGAAATGCGGGTCGACATCGGTGAAATCGGTGATCCAGTAGCCGTGATAGCCGGCGCTTTCCTCGCCCGGCAGGCCCTGAACGGGCTTGTTCTTGTAGATCGGGCCGAGCCAGATCGCCGTCGCGCCAAGTCCTGCAATATAGTCGAGCCGTCTTGTCAGCCCCTTGAGATCGCCGCCATGGAAGAAGCCCTTGTGCGCGGGATCAAAGCCCGACTTCAACCGGTCTTGCGCATAGCCGCCATGATCGTTGGAAGGGTCGCCGTTTTCAAAGCGATCAGGCAGGACGAAATAGATGATTTCGTCTTGCGGCGCGCGATCGAGATAGGTCGCGGGCGCATAATCGGCGGCGCCTGCGGCGCCGGCGCTCGACAGCATTGCCGCCGCGACGATCACGTTTCCAAACCGCATCAAAATTTCTCCCGCGTCCGATCAGCATTGATCTTCAGCGCGCCGCCCGGCTCCGCTGATCTCGGTGCGGCCGAACCATCTCCGCTATTGCATTATTTTGCAAGCAATTTTGGCAGCGCGCCCTCCGCCGCAGAAAGCAGGGCGAAGCACAGAAAAGGGGCGCTTTTTCAGCCAGCTAATACCTAATCGGCAAGGCGACCTCGGTCGGCCGATTGTGCTGCGCACAACGGCCGGCGCCGTAGACGGACAAGAATTGCAAGAAATTGTACATGGCCCTAAGCTCTCAATACTCACACGACAGAAAAGGACCGGCCATGAAGCAGTTTTTTCAGGCGCTTATCGTGTTTCTCCTGCTTCTCACAGCTCCGGCGCGCGCGGCCGAAACGGTAGCCTCGCCGGACGGCGACGTCGTCGTGACCGTCGATGTCACAGCAGAGGGGCGGCCCTTCTACAAGGTCGCTTTTCGCGGCGAGGAGGTCGTCGGCCAGTCCCATCTCGGCTTTCGTTTCAAGGATCAGCCGGCGCTCGAAGAGGGCCTGATCCTGGCGGGCGCGCAGCGCGCCTCGAAGGATGAAAGCTGGGAGCAGCCCTGGGGCGAACGCCGGTTCATGCGCGACCGGCACAACGAGCTTCGCGTCGACTTCGCGACCGCCGGGAAGAAGCCGCGGCGGTTTTCGGTGCGCTTTCGCGCTTTCAATGACGGGGCCGGGTTTCGCTACGAGTTTCCGGACCAGGACGGCAAGAAGCCCGTCGAGATCACGAATGAGCTGACCGAGTTCCGCCTGCCCGAAGACGCCGCCTATTGGTGGATCCCGGGACGGCGGTGGAATCGCTACGAATATTATTACCGCACGACGCAGGCCGACGCGATCGACATCGCGCACACGCCGGTCACGTTGAAGACAAAGTCAGGCGTCCACCTTTCCATTCACGAAGCGGCGCTTGTCGACTATGCGGGCATGGCCCTCAACCAGCAGCGGCCGGGAATTTTCAAGGCCGATCTTGCGCCATGGTCAGACGGGGTTCTCGTCAGGAAGACCGGCGCCTTTGCGACGCCGTGGCGCACGATCCAGATCGCGCCGGACGCGAAAAGTCTTCTCGCCTCGACGCTGATCCTCAATCTCAACGAGCCGAACAAGCTCGGCGACGTTTCATGGGTCGAGCCCGGCAAATATGTCGGCGTGTGGTGGGAAATGCATATCCGCGATTCCAGCTGGGGCATGAAGCCGCTCCATGGCGCGACGACGGAAAACACCAAGCGCTACATCGATTTCGCCGCAACGCATGGATTCAAGGGCGTGCTCGTCGAAGGCTGGAACATCGGCTGGGACGACAACTGGTTCGGCAACGGCGAGGTCTTCGATTTCACGAGACCCTATCCCGATTTCGATATCGAAGAGATCGGCCGCTATGCGCAGGAAAAGGGCGTGCGCCTGATCGGCCATCACGAAACCGGCGGCGCCGCCACGCATTATGAGCGTCAGATGGAAGCGGCCTTCGACCTTTATGAGCGCGTCGGCGTGCGCGCGGTGAAGACCGGTTATGTCGCCGACGGCGGCGGCGTTCAGCGGATCGACGACAAGGGCGTCGAGCGGTTTGAGTGGCATGACGGCCAGTTCATGGCGAACCATCATCTCGACGTCGTCAGGTCGGCGGCGAAACGGAAGATCTCGATCAATCCGCACGAGCCGATCAAGGACACGGGCCTGCGCCGCACTTATCCGAACTGGGTCTCGCGTGAGGGCGCGCGCGGGCAGGAATACAACGCCTGGGGAATCCCGCCGATCCCGCCGGAGCACGACACCATCCTGCCGTTCACGCGGCTGTTGTCCGGGCCGATGGACTTCACGCCGGGCATCTTCGATCTGCGCCCGAATGAGCGCCCGCCCGTCAATGAAGAACTCGGCCGCAACAGCAGGGCGAGCCGGGTTGAGACGACGCTCGCAAAGCAGCTTGCGCTTTACGTCACCGTCTACAGCCCGATCCAGATGGCGGCGGATCTGCCCCAGAACTATGAAAAGCGCCCTGACGCGTTTCAGTTCATCAAGGACGTTCCGACCGACTGGGAGGAAACTGTGGGCGTCGCCGCCGAAATCGGAGACTATGCCGTCATCGCGCGCAAGGACCGGGGCGGTAAGGACTGGTATCTCGGCGCGATCACCGACGAGGAGGCGCGCAGGATCGACGTCCCGCTCGGCTTTCTGGAGGACGGCAAGACCTATGTCGCTGAAATCTATCGCGACGGGCCGAAGGCCGATTATGCGAAAAACCCCTATGACATCGTCATCGAGAAGCGCGAAATGACGCGCACCGACACGTTGCGCCTGCCGCTTGGGCGCAGCGGCGGCGCCGCCGTGCGCTTCAGGGCGAAGGAGTAGGAAAAGGTCGCGGCCTTCGTTCGCAATAATTGCCGGAAATCTTGAATGCCGCCGCAGGTGAGCTTAATCGAACGAAGATGGAAAAATCAGGCCTCGCCAGCGCAACGCCTCAGCTCATTCCGGTCACGCCGTTCGACCTAGTCGTCTTCGGCGCGGCCGGCGACCTTTCGCTCCGCAAGCTGATCCCGTCGCTCTTTCACCGCTGGCGCGACGGGCAAATTCCGCCCGAGTCGCGCATCATCGGCGTTTCGCGCACGTCGATGGATGACGCGGGGTTTCGCACCCTCGCGCGGGAAAGCTTTGCGAAGTTCCATCCCTCCGAAGAGCTCAACGACGCCGAGTGGACGAAATTCGCCGGCCTGCTCAGCTATGCCGAAGTCGATGCGGCGAACCGTGACGGCGGCTGGCAGGCGCTTGGGGCCAAGCTTGAGGGCGGCGAGACCAAGCAGCGGGTTTTCTATCTCGCGCTGCCCCCGGCGCTTTACGGGGATGTGTCGCGCAACATCGATGCAGCGGGCCTGAAATCGCCGGGCGCGCGCATCGTGCTTGAAAAGCCGATCGGCAAGGACCTCGCGAGCGCGCGCGCGATCAACGACGCCGTCGGCGCCGTTTTTCCGGAAGAGGCGATCTTCCGCATCGATCACTATCTCGGCAAGGAGACGGTGCAGAATCTCATCGTCCTGCGCTTCATGAATTCGCTTTTCGAGCCGGTCTGGAACGCAAACGCCATCGATCACGTCGAGATCACCGTCGCGGAATCGATCGGCTCCGGCACCCGCGCGAGCTATTACGACACGGCGGGCGCGCTGCGCGACATGGTGCAGAACCATCTCCTCCAGCTTCTCTGCCTCGTCGCCATGGAGCCCCCGCTCGATCTCGAAGCGGATACGGTGCGCGATGAAAAGATCAAGGTGCTGCGCGCGCTCCGGCCGATCACGCCGTCGACGGTGCGCAATGCGTCGGCGCGCGGCCAATACGGTCAGGGCGCGTCGAACGGCGAAGTCGCAGCGAGCTACGCCGACGAGCTCGGCCGCGCGAGCGCGACGGAGACCTATGTCGCGATCAAGGCGCATATCGACAACTGGCGATGGAAGGGCGCGCCCTTCTATCTGCGCACCGGCAAGCGCATGGCGTCCCGCCGGTCGGAGATCATCATCCAGTTCAAGGACGTCGCGCATGCGCTTGTACGCAACGGACCCGAAAAGCTGCCGCCGTCCCGTCTTGTCATTCGTCTGCAGCCGGATGAAGGGATGAGTCTCCTCCTCGTCACCAAGGACCCGGGGCCGGGCGGCATGCGCCTGCGCTACGTGCCGCTCAACCTCAGTTATGCATCGGCGTTCGAAGCGCGCTATCCAGACGCCTATGAGCGCCTGCTGATGGCCGTGGTGCGCGGCGACCTCGCCCTCTTCATGCGGCGCGACGAGGTGGAAGCCGCGTGGCGCTGGTGCGACGGCATCCTCGCCGCGTGGGAGGCCGATCAGACGCCCGTCCAGCCCTATGCGGCGGGCACCGACGGTCCGGTGCAGGCGGCGGTTCTTCTCGATCGCGACGGACGCGAGTGGTTCAATGGGGTCTGACCCGACCCTGATCGCCTTTTCCTCGCCGGAGCAGATGGCGGCTCGGCTTGCCGATTTTGTCGAGGCGACGCTTGATCGCGCTGTCGCGGCGCAAGGCCTTGCAACGATCGCGCTGTCGGGCGGATCGACGCCGGCCCCGCTTTACGAGGCGCTTGCGGCGCGCCCCGTCGACTGGCCGAATGTCGCGGCGACGCTGGTCGACGAACGCTTTGTGCCGCCGAGCGAGAAAGGCTCCAACGAAGCGTTCATTCGCTCGACATTCCTCAAGGGATTTGCGGAGAAGAGCCGGTTCGTCGGATTGTGGAATAGGACCGGTTCGCTTGAGGCGGCGGCGACTGAGGCGACGGCGCGCGTCAGCGGACTCGTTCGCCCCTTCGATGTCGTCGTCCTCGGCATGGGCCTTGATGGGCATACGGCGTCGTGGTTTCCGCATGCCGAAGGGCTCCACGCCGCGCTTGCGGGCGATGCGCCGCTCGTCGCGCCGGTGCGGGCGAAGAAGAGCGCGGTCACGGGCGACCATGTCGAGCGCCTCACCTTATCCTTGCGCGCGGTCGCCGATGCGCGCCTCATCATCCTGATGATGTCCGGCGCCGAGAAACGAGCGGCGTTCGAGAAATTCGCCGGCGGCGGCGCCATCGAAGACGCGCCGGTGCGCGCAATCCTGCGCGCGCGGCCGGAAATCTGGGCCTGCTGGGCCCCGTAAGGAGAAGTAGCGTGCCGCTTAACCCCGTAATAGACCGCGTTACTGACCGCATAAGGAAGAAAAGCCGACGCACCCGCGAGGCTTATCTGAAGCAGATGCGCGCGGCGGCGGGCGAGGGGCCGCAGCGCGCCGCACTCGGCTGCGGAAACCTTGCGCACGCCGCGGCGGCCTGTTCGGCGCATGACAAGAAACTGATCGCCAAGGGCGGCGGGCCGAATATCGGCATCGTCACCGCCTATAACGACATGCTCTCGGCGCATCAGCCGCTCGGCCCCTATCCGGACATCATCAAGGACGCGGTGCGCCCGCTCGGCGCAACAGCGCAGATCGCGGGCGGGGTTCCGGCGATGTGCGACGGCGTCACGCAAGGCATGGCGGGGATGGATCTCTCGCTGTTCTCTCGCGATGTCATCGCGATGGCGACGGCGGTGTCGCTGTCGCACAATGTCTTTGACGCCGCCCTGATGCTCGGCGTCTGCGACAAGATCGTGCCGGGACTTTTCATCGGCGCGGCGCGGTTCGGCCATTTGCCGATCCTTTTCCTGCCGGCGGGGCCGATGCCGTCCGGCATTTCGAATGAGGAAAAGGCGCGCGTGCGCCAGCTTCATGCGGAGGGAAAAGCGACCCGCGACGAACTCCTCGCCGCCGAGAGCGCCAGCTACCACTCGCCGGGCACCTGCACCTTCTACGGCACCGCGAACTCGAACCAGATGCTGATGGAGATCATGGGGCTCCACCTGCCGGGTTCGGCTTTCGTCAATCCCGGCACGGCGCTGCGGCTCGCCTACGTCACCGAGACGGCGCGGCGCGCGGCGGCGACGACCGCGCTCGGGGATGAATACATTCCTTTCTGCGACGTCATCGACGAGCGGGCTGTCGTCAATGCGATCATCGGCCTGCATGCGACAGGCGGCTCCACGAACCACGCCATCCATCTGGTCGCGATGGCGCGCGCAGCGGGCGTCATCGTCGACTGGACGGATTTCAGCGACCTGTCCGCCGCGACGCCGCTTCTTGCGCGCGTCTATCCAAACGGCTCGGCGGACGTGAACGCGTTTGAAGCCGCGGGCGGCGTCGCCTTCATCATCCGTGAGCTGATCGAAACGGGCGGACTCCATGAAGACGTCATGACGTCGATGGGCAAGGGGCTTCATCAGTACGCCGCGTCGCCGGACCTCAAGGGCGAAACGCTGTCCTTTAAGCCTGCGCGCGCGCTGAGCGGCGATCTCTCGATCCTGCGCCCGGCGGCTGATCCGCATGCGCCGACCGGCGGCCTCGTATTGCTCGACGGTCCGCTCGGCCGCGCCGTCATCAAGGTTTCGGCGGTGAAGCCCGAACGCCGCGTCGTCGAGGCGCCGGCGATCGTGTTCCAGTCCCAGAAGGAACTCATCGACCGGTTCAAGGCGGGCGACCTCAACCGCGACTTCATCGCTGTCGTGCCGTTCCAGGGACCGAAGGCGAACGGCATGCCGGAGCTGCACAAGCTGACGCCGCCGCTCGGCGTTTTGCAGGACAAGGGCTTCAAGGTCGCGCTTGTCACCGACGGCCGGATGTCGGGGGCGAGCGGCAAGGTGCCGGCGGCCATTCACCTCTCGCCCGAAGCGCTCGACGGCGGCGCGATCGCCAGGGTCCGCGACGGAGACCTCATCCGCCTCGATGCGGAGAAGGGCGTGCTCGACATCATGGTCGACATGAATGAATTCGCCGCGCGCGCCGCGGCGCCCTTCAATGGTGAGGCGGAACGCTGGGGAACCGGGCGGGAGCTGTTCGCCGGAATGCGTGCGCACGTCACGTCCGCGGAGCAAGGCGCGATGACATTCATGCTCGCCGAACAAGAGGGCGCACGGTGAGCGGGCCCATGCTGGTCGCTGACATCGGCGGCACCAATGCGCGATTTGCGCTCGCGACGATTGACGCCGGGGCGATTTCGGTCGGCGCCATGCACGCCTTCCGCGCGGAGGATTACGAATCGATCCGCGACGCCGCCGACGCCTTTCTGGAGGCGGTGCAGGCGAAGCCCAAACTTGCGTGTTTCGCGGTCGCCGGCCCCATCACCGACGCGGTCGTCGAGTTCACGAACTCGCCCTGGGTGCTCGATATCGAGAAAACAAAGCGCCAGATGAAGCTCGAACGGCTCATGGCGATCAATGACTTCGAGGCGCTCGCAACCGGCGTTCGGCATCTGTCGTCCGCCGATTTTCTTGAGGTGAAACCGGGCGCGGGCGATCCGTCCGCGCCGGTTCTCGTCATCGGTCCTGGCACCGGCCTCGGCCAGGCGCTGATCGTGCCGGCGCCGGGCGGCGACCGCATCGTCCCGACCGAAGGCGGCCATGTCGCCTTCGCGCCGCAAACCGAGGAAGAAATCGAGGTGCTGCGCTTCATCCAGCGCGAGCACAAGCGCGTCTCGATCGAGCGTCTCCTCTCGGGCCGCGGGCTCGTCAATATTCACCGCGCTCTTTGCGCCGTCGCCGGCACGCCGCGCGTCTCGTTGCAGGCCGACGAGATCACTCGCGCGGCGGAGACGAAGGAATTCCCCATCGCGGTGAAGGCGGTCGAGATGTTTTGCGCCGTTCTCGGGTCGGCCGCGGGCGACGCGGTGCTCGCCGCCGGCGCGCGCGGCGGCGTCGTCCTCGGCGGCGGCATCATCCCGAAAATCCGCGATGCGTTCTTGCGGAGCGCCTTTGTCGAGCGATTCCTCGACAAGGGCCGGATGCGCGATTACGTCGGCGCCGTTCCGGTCAGACTGATCACCCGCGACGGCGCGGCGCTCGTCGGCGCAGCGGCGAAGCTGAAAGCGAGCCTCGATGCGCATTGACGATATCCTGAAGGCGGCGAGCATCATCCCGGTCCTTGAGGTCGAGCGCCTCGACGATGCGGCGCCGCTCGCGCGGGCGCTTGCGGCGGGCGGGTTGACGATTGTCGAGTTGACGCTGCGCACGGCGGCCGCGCTGCAGGCGCTCGGCGAAATGAAGCGCGCGAGCCCCGCGCTGATCGTCGGCATGGGCACGGTCCGGACCGGCGAGGATGTCGAGCGCTCGCTGGCGGCGGGCGCTGATTTCCTCGTCAGCCCGGGCGCGAGCGACGCGCTGCTGCGCGCGATGGCCGTCGCGCCGGCCTTGCCGGGCGTCGCGACCGCGAGCGAGGCCATGACCGCGTTCGAGGCCGGCTACCGCGCCATGAAGTTTTTTCCCGCCGAGCCGGCCGGGGGCGCGACCTATCTGAAGTCGCTCGCCGGCCCGCTGCCGGACCTTGTCTTCTGTCCGACCGGCGGCATCGGTCCGGAGCGTGCGCCCGATTACTTCGCCCTGCCGAACGTCGCCTGCGTCGGCGGCACCTGGATCGCCACAAAGGCGATGATCGCCAAGGGCGACTGGGCGGGCATTGAAGCGAATGCGGCGAAGGCCGCGTCGCTGAAACCCGCCAAACGCTAGCCGCGTCGCCTCTGGTTTTGCTGCACCGCAAAGTCACGGATTGCACTCGGCGCGCCGAAGTTTGCAATATTTTGCAAAGCTAATCACGAGCCGTCTTTTGGCCGGCTTTTCACAGGCTGTCGCTAAAAAGCCTCAGTATGGCGGAAATTCAATCGGTTTCTGCGAATAAGCGCGCCGGGACACGCTGGGTCATTGCATGGTTTTATTGACCGGTTTGCAGAAATTTGCGACAACCCGATTCAACGGTCCGGCAAAACGGCCGGTCAATAACGCATCAGGGAGGGTTCTAATGCGTAAGGAACTGAAGCTTTTCCGCGCTACTTTGCTTTCTTCCGGCGCCGCGCTCGCCATGGCGGCTCCTGCCTTTGCTCAGGATACGGACGATCAGGGCGACGAAATCGTCGTCACCGGCTTCCGCTCGTCGCTCGAAAATTCCGTCGCCGCCAAGCGCGACAACCAGTCGATCGTCGAAGCGGTGTCAGCCGAAGAAATCGGCAAGCTCCCCGACATCTCGATCGCCGAATCGCTCGGCCGCCTGCCAGGTCTTGCGACGCAGCGTCTCAACGGCCGCTCCAACGTCCTCTCGATCCGCGGTCTCGGCCCCGACTTCTCGACCGCCCTCCTCAACGGGCGCGAACAGGTGACGACTTCCGACAACCGCGGCGTCGAATTCGATCAGTACCCGGCGGAATTGCTGTCGCAGGCGCTCGTCTATAAGACCCCTTACGCCGGCCTCATCGGTCAGGGCCTCGCCGGCACGGTCGATCTCCGGACGCTGCGCCCGCTCGACAAATCCGAGCGCGTTCTGGCGGTCAGCGGCCGCTATGAGTTCAACGAAGACGGCTCGATCAATCCGGATTCGCCGGGCGCGGGCTATCGCGCCACCGGCGTTTACGCCGACCAGTTCTATGACGACACGTTCGGCGTCGCGATCGGCCTTGCTTTCCAGTCCTCGCCGACCCAGCAGGAAGCCTTCGGCGCCTGGGGCTACGCGGGCGACGGTTCGGCCGGCAATCCTCTTCTGCTCGGCGGCTCCAACGGCCGCAACACCCAGTCGAGCGACCTTGACCGGATCGGCGGTTTCGCGACGTTCCAGTTCGAGCCGACGGACGAGTTCTCTTCAATCATCGACATCTTCTACACGGACTTCAGCGAAGATCAGGTCAGCCGCGGCGTTGAATTCCCGCTCGCATTCGGCGGCGGCTTCGGCGTCTCTTCGACAGCCGTCAGCCAGGTCGACGGCTTCGCCACCGAAGGTCTCTTCGACAATGTTCGCGGCGTCATCCGCAACGACCTCAACATCCGCCGCGCGGAACTGTTCTCGGCCGGCTGGAACGGCAAATACGACGCCGACAATGGCTGGGGCGTCGAGTTTGACGTCAGCTATTCAAAAGCGACGCGCCGCGACCAGCTGATCGAGGCGTATGCCGGCACGGGCTTTGGCTCCACCGGCGGCGCCGCCGATCAGCTGATCGTGACCCAGCAACCCGGCGAGGTGCCGGTCATATCCGGTGCGCTCAATTATGCCGACCCAAACCTTATCGTCCTCACCGACCCGCTCGGCTGGGGCGGCGGCGGCAATGTCGTGCAAGCCGGCTTCATCAACGCGCCGCGGACCGTGGATGACCTCTGGCACCTCAAGGCCGCAATTGATCGCGATGTCGAGTTCGGGCCGGTCTCCAATGTTGAATTTGGATTCGACTGGGGGCTCAGGGAAAAAGAGCGTGAAATCGACCAGACGTTCCTGACGCTCGGCGGCGGCACGCTCTCCGATCCCGGCGTCATTCAGGAGCTGCCAATCCCGACCGCAGCCTTCCTTGACGAGCAAGTGGTCAGCTTCCTTGGTTTCGGGCCGCAGGTTACTCTCGACACCAGGTTCCTCGTGAACAACGTCTACGTCCCAGTATCGACGACGCTTTCCTCTTTTAGCGTTCCTCAGGCTTGGGTGGTCAACGAAGATGTCATAACCGGCTGGGTGAAGTTCGGCATTGACAGCGAGCTGGGCTCAATCCCGGTCACCGGCAACGCCGGCGTGCAAATCGTGCATACTGACCAGAGCTCAGACGGCTCGATCGTCACGCCAACAGTCGGTGGCGGCGGGTTCGCCATTGATCCGATCAGTCAGGGAGACTCCTATACAGACTTCCTGCCGACCCTGAACTTGGTTTTCGATCTCTCGGACACCGTGAAGGTTCGCTTTGGCGCAGCACGGACCCTTGCCCGGGCGCGGCTTGATCAACTGAGCGCAAGCCAATCGATATCGGTCAATCTCAGCCGCCTTTCGAACACGGACCCGCTCGGCGATCCCGGGACCGCCTTTGGTCGCGAGCGTGGCAATCCGTTCTTGAGGCCTTACATTTCAAATCAGGTCGATCTTTCGATCGAGAAGTATTTTGGCGGTTCTGGGTACGTTTCTCTCGCCGCCTTTTACAAGGACCTCAATGATTTTGTGAACACCGGCGATGCGTTTGTCGAAGACTTCACAGACGCCGCCAACACGTTCCTCACTCCGGCGCAACTTGCAACGCTCGGCTCGCCGCTTGGTTTGAACCGTTTTCCAAGCAACAACGGCAGCGGCCGCATTCGCGGCATCGAAGCTTCGCTGTCCGTTCCGCTCGACATCGTCTCTGAAGCCATGGACGGGTTTGGCTTCCTGACCAGCGCCTCGTTTACGGACAGCCGGGTGACGACTTTCTTGACCCGTGATCCGACCGAGACTGCAACGACGACAGTGCCGGGCCTGTCGAAGTGGGTCGTCAATTCGACGGTTTATTTCGAAAGGGCGGGCTTTGAAGCGCGCGTCAGCCACCGCTTCCGGACGACGTTCCTCGGGGAACTGGCGGCGATCTCGGCGACGCGGACGTTCAGAAACAGCCGTCCCGAATCGATCATCGACGCTCAGGTCGGTTATGCCTTCTCAGGCGCGTTGGAGGGGCTGCGCGTCACGGCGCAAGGCCTCAATCTGACCGACGAACCGTTCGAGACTTTTCAGGGCGGCGACGACCGTCAGCTGGTCGACAGCCAATCCTTCGGCCGCACCTACCTTGTCGGCGCGTCCTTCGCTTTCTAAGCGCTCCCTCCCGAGCGTCTTTGAAGCCCCGCCGGCCTCCTCCCGAGCCGGCGGGGTTTTTCTTTGCGCGCGACGCCGCATTGATCGATGCGCCGTCTTGCTTAGGATCGCGCCATGGAATTCGTCGCTCCGGCAACCCGCGATCCCGTCCGCTCCGTCGTCATCGTCGGCGGCGGCACGGCGGGGTGGATGGCGGCGTCGGTTCTCGCGAAAGCCTTCGGCCGCGCCTTCGAGATCACGCTCGTCGAATCCGAGGAGATCGGCATTGTCGGCGTCGGCGAAGCGACGATCCCGCAGATCCGCCATATCAACAGTTTTCTGGAGATCGACGAAAACGCCTTCCTGAAGGCGACGAACGGCTCGTTCAAGCTCGGCATCCAGTTCAACGACTGGGGCCGCCTCGGCGACAGTTACATCCACGCCTTCGGCGACATCGGCATGCCGCTCGGCCTCACGCCTTTCCACCATTACTGGCTGCGCGCGCGCGCGTCCGGGAAGGGCGGGTCGCT
>CAZGXT010000070.1:0-14187 GCA_964529675.1 uncultured Caulobacterales bacterium | reverse complement strand
CGGCGGCGCCGAAATTCGACTTCATCTCGCTGATGGCGCACGATCCCGGCACCGCCCGCATGATCGAGGATCCGATCGATTTTCTCGGAAACCTGATCCTTCTCATCGTCGGCGGCAACGATACGACGAGAAATTCAATGTCCGGCGGCGTCTATGCGCTTAATCTTTATCCGGACGAATTCCGAAAGCTGAAGTCCGATCCAGGCCTCACCCCGAATATGGTCTCGGAGATCATCCGCTGGCAGACCCCGCTCGCCCATATGCGCCGCACGGCGCTGCGCGACGTCGAGTTTCGCGGCGCGCGGATCGCCAAGGGGGACCGGGTCGTCATGTGGTACGTGTCCGGCAATCGCGACGAGCGCGTGTTTCAGGACCCTGATCGCCTGATCATCGACCGCGACAACGCGCGGCGGCATGTCGCCTTCGGCTTCGGCATCCACCGCTGCATGGGCAACCGGGTCGCGGAAATGCAGCTCAAGATCCTCTGGGAGGAGATCTTGAAGCGGTTTTCATGGATTGAAGTCGTCGGCGAGCCGCAGCTCGTGCAGTCAAATTTTGTTCTCGGATATGAGCGCCTGCCGGTCCGGCTCCATGCCTGAGCGCCGCCTTGCCCGCCCTTGAAAAGCCCCCCGATCCGCCGCAGGAAACGCCATGGCCAAGAAACCCGACCTTGAGGGCGTTTCCTTTGAAAAGGCGCTTGCCGAACTTGAAGAGATCGTCCGGAAGCTCGAATCCGGCTCGGTCGAGCTTGAAGAATCGATCGCTCTTTACGAGCGCGGCGCAGCCCTGAAGGCCCATTGCGAGGCCAAGCTGAAATCCGCCCAGGAGCGGATCGAGAAAATTGTCGTCGCTGGCGACGGCAAGCCGAAGGCGGAACCGGCGAGCTTCGATTAGGGCCGAGCCCCGGCGTGGCGCCGGCGTTTCACCCGCCGCCGAAACGCCCTCATTCCGCCCCCGGCCGGGCCCGAAGGGGTGGCATTCCGCATCGCAGCGCGTAAGAAGGCGGACCGGTCGAGGGGACCCTCAGGCCGGGCCGTTTATGGAAGGGATCGCCCATGGCTGTTGAGACGCCGCTGCTCGATCAGGTGAAGGTTCCGGCCGACCTCAGGAAGCTGGCCAAGAACCAGCTGCGCCAGTTCGCGGACGAGCTTCGCGCCGAAGTTATCGACGCGGTCTCCGTCACCGGCGGGCATCTCGGCTCAGGCCTCGGCGTCGTCGAACTCACCACCGCGATCCATTACGTCTTCAACACGCCGGAAGATCGTCTCGTCTGGGACGTCGGCCACCAGTGCTATCCGCACAAGGTCATCACCGGCAGGCGCGACCGCATTCGCACGCTGCGCCAGGGCGGCGGGCTTTCAGGATTCACCAAGCGCTCGGAGAGCGAATACGACCCGTTCGGCGCGGCGCATGCGGCGACCTCGATCTCCGCCGCGCTCGGCTTTGCGCGCGCGCGCGACCATCTCGGCAAGAAGAACCATGCGATCGCCGTGATCGGCGACGGCTCGATGTCGGCGGGTATGGCCTATGAGGGCCTTAACAACGCCGGCTCGCTCGGCACCAAGCTTGTCGTCATCCTCAATGACAACGACATGTCGATCGCCCCGCCGGTCGGCGCGATGAGCGCCTATCTCGCGCGCGCTTCCTCCGGCAAGGTTTACCAGAACATGCGCCGCATCTCGAAGCAGGTGCTTAAGCGCCTGCCGGCCCCGCTTTTTGAAAAGCTGGCGCGCGCGGAGGAATACGGCCGCGGCATGGTGACAGGCGGCACGCTGTTTGAAGAACTCGGCTTCTACTATGTCGGCCCGATCGACGGGCACAACATGGATCACCTGATTCCCGTGCTCGAAAATGTCCGCGACATGGAGGACGGGCCGGTGCTCGTCCATGTCGTGACGAAAAAAGGCAAGGGCTACGCGCCCGCTGAAGCCGCCGCCGACAAGGGCCATGGCGTCGTCAAGTTCGACGTCGTTTCCGGCAAGCAGCACAAGGCCGCGTCGAACGCGCCCGCCTATCAGAAGGTCTTTGCGCAGGCGCTCATCAAAGAAGCGGAAAAGGACCCGAAAATCGTCGGCATCACTGCTGCGATGCCGTCCGGCACGTCGCTCGACCTCTTCGCGCAGGCGTTTCCCGACCGCTGCTACGATGTCGGCATCGCCGAACAACACGCGGTCACGTTCGCAGGCGGCCTCGCGGCGGACGGCATGAGTCCGTTCTGCGCGATCTATTCAACGTTCCTGCAACGCGCCTACGACTCGGTTGTCCACGACATCGACCT
Organism: uncultured Caulobacterales bacterium; assembly: GCA_964529675.1. Lineage (GTDB taxonomy): Bacteria > Pseudomonadota > Alphaproteobacteria > Caulobacterales > Parvularculaceae > Amphiplicatus. The sequence goes on along the minus strand of CAZGXT010000070.1, from coordinate 11,909 downwards.
GCAAAAGCTTCCCGTCCGGTTCCCGATGGACCGCGCGGGTCTCGTCGGCGCGGACGGGGCGACCCATGCGGGCTCCTTCGACATCGCCTATCTCGGCTGCCTGCCGAACATGGTCATCATGGCGTGCTCGGATGAAGCCGAACTCGTCCACATGACGGCGACCGCCGCGGCTTACGACGAGGGTCCGATCGCCTATCGCTATCCGCGCGGGGAAGGCGTCGGCGTCGACCTGCCGCAAGTCGGCAAGGTGCTGGAGATCGGCAAGGGCAAGATCGTCCGTGAAGGGACGAATGTCGCGATCCTCTCGCTCGGCACGCGCCTCGGCGAGGCGCTCAAAGCCGCCGACACCCTCGAAACGCTGGGCCTGTCGGCGACTGTCGCCGATGCGCGCTTCGCCAAGCCGCTCGATCACGACCTCATCCGCCAGCTTGCCCGTCACCACGAAGTGCTGATCACCGTTGAAGAAGGCTCGCGCGGCGGCTTCGGCGCCTTTGTGCTCCACTTCCTGTCGGACGACGGGCTCCTCGACGGCGGCTTCAAGGTCCGCACGATGACGCTTCCCGACCTCTATCAGGACCACGACAGCCCGATGAAGATGTACGACCAGGCGCGGCTCAACGCTCCGCACATCGTTGAAACGGCGATGCGCGCGCTCGGCCGCTCGGCGGAAATCATCAAGCTTCGGGGGTAATCCCGGGTTTCGATGACCCCGACTCCTTGAAGCCCGACAAGCGCGACGGCGCGGAGCGCCGGCGCGCCGCGGGGCCGATCGCTCCGTCGGTCAGTCGTCTTCCGGGGTCTTGCGTCGCTCCGCTTCCTCGAGTTCCCGGCGCAGTTTCTCAACGTCCTTCTTGTCGACAAGCGGATCGTCGCGGCGGGTCCATGAGGGTTCAGCGCCGGTCGGCCCGATATTCACAGCCGTGCCGGCGGGCTCCGGCGCAAGGCCCGTCTTGCCGAGATCGCCCGCCTGATCTTTGCGGAAGTCCTCGATATCGGCGTCGCGGGCGCGCTGATTGGCGGCGCGGGCGAGGTCCGTTCCGTAGCGCACATTGTCGTCCGAGAAGTCGCCTTCTTCCCGCTTCTGGCGCAGGATCGAGGCCGCCTTCGAGAAGTCCTCGCCCGAGGCGCCCGGTCTCCAGCCCGACCGGATCTCCGTGCGGCCTGCGCATTCGGCGGCTTTCTCCTTGTCCTTGAACTCTTCGGGGCAAAAGATCGCCATCACGCCGGAAGAGCCGGGTTTGGCCGGCGTTTCGCCCTTCGGCAAATCGACCTGCGGCAGCGTGAACCGGCGGCCCGAGAACACCGGCTCCTCATCGAACAGGTCATCGCCTGAGGATTTCGCAGGCTCCGGCTTGCGCGTCTCGGCGACCGGCGCCTGCTCGCGGGATTCGTCTTGGCCCGCCGCGCGCTCGCCCGCGCCTTTTTCTTCATCCTCTTTTTTCTCTTCGCCCGCATCCTCTTGCGCGCGCGCGCTGCGTGCTTCGGGTTCGACGGTCAGCAAGGGATCAGCCTCGTCCGCCGGCGCCTGCTCGCCCTTGACGACGATGTCGCCAGGGCGGTCCTCGACTTCCGGTGCGGCCGCCGGCGCGGGCTCATCGGGGATCAGCGGCGCGTTCTCGATTTCGGCGGGCCTTGTGAAGTCGGGCTCCGGCGTCAGGTCGAGGGGCGGCGGTTCGCGCTCGGGTTCAGGCTCTTTTTCCGGCTCCGGCTCGGCCGGCTTCTCGGGCTCCGGGATCGGCTCGGGTTCGGGCTCGGGGAGCACTTCCGGCTCCGGCACGGGCTCGGGTTCCGGTTCAGGCTCCGGCGCGACTTCCGGATCGCGAAGATCGGGAATCGGCGCCGGCGGCAGGTCGACATAGACGACGGAGATCGATTCGGCCGGCTTGTTCGGCACGAAGATGTGGACACGCCCGTAAACGGCGAGCACGATCAACATCGCCGCATTGAGAAGCAGCGAGCCGATCAGCGATGCGCGATGGCGCCGCTGCGGCGTGTCGCCGAGAGTCGCCGCGATGCGCGCGATGTCGCGATCAGCGCGTTCCAGCTCCCGCGTCAGGCTCGCCGGCAGCGTGCGCTCGACGACGCCCTTGACGCGCGGCGGAAAGGGCAGCCGCGCCGCGCGCTCAAACGCGACATCGACGAAATCGCCGGGCGCGAGCGGGCGCGGCGCCGCGATCTCGTGAAAGTCGCCCGGCTTCTCGTCTGTCAGGGTGTCTGTCGGCATTGATCCTGAAAGGCGCGACGCCTAAACGCGAAGGGATACCGGGAGTTCGAGATTGTGAAGGTCCTGCTGGTCGGCGGCGGCGGTCGCGAACATGCGCTGGGATGGAAAATCGCGCAAAGCCCGCTTCTGACGCGCCTCTATCTAGCGCCCGGCAATCCGGGGCTCAATCGCTGCGGCGAGCCGATCGGAATAGCAGCGGACAACCTTGACGCCATTGTGGCGGCCGCCGTCGAGCGTCAGGTCGACCTCGTCGTCGTCGGGCCCGAAGGCCCGCTCGCCGCCGGTCTTGCTGATCGTCTCGCCTCCCGCGCGATCGCCTGCTTCGGGCCGACCGCCGCGGCTGCACGGCTCGAATCTTCCAAGGCCTTCATGAAGGAGGTCGCAGAAGCCGCCGGAGCCCCGACCGCGGCGTTCGGCCGCTTCAAGGAAGCCGCCGGGGCCAAGGGCTATCTTCGCCGCATCGCGCCGCCCTACGTCGTGAAGGCTGACGGCCTTGCAGGCGGCAAGGGCGTCATCATCGCGGAAACGCTCGCTGAGGCGGATGCGGCGGTCGAGAGCCTCCTTGGCGGGGCGCTCGGGCCCGCCGGCGCCGAGATCGTGATCGAGGAGTTTCTGGAAGGCGAGGAAGCGAGCTTTTTCGTCATCTCCGACGGAGAGCGCGTGCTGCCCCTGATCGCCGCGCAGGACCACAAGCGCGCCTTCGACGGCGACAAGGGGCCCAACACCGGCGGCATGGGCGCCTACGCCCCGGCGCCCGTGTTCGCCGAGACCGTCCGTACCGAGACGATGACGCGCATCATCGAGCCGGTGCTGGCCGAAATGCGCCGGCGGGGAACGCCCTATCGCGGGGTCCTCTTCGCCGGGCTGATGATCGCCGCCGACGGGCCGAAGCTGATCGAATTCAATGTACGGTTCGGCGATCCGGAATGTCAGGCGCTGATGCGCCTCCTTAAGTCCGACCTGCTGCCGGTCCTTCATGACGCCGCGACCGGAACCCTCAAGGCGCGCACGCTCGACTGGTCGGCGGATGCAAGCGCCGTCGTCGTAATGGCGGCCAAGGGCTATCCCGGCGCCTATGAAAAAGGCTCGCCGATCCGCGGCCTTGATGCGGCGCAGCGCGCGGAAGGCGTCATCGTCTTTCATGCGGGGACGGCGGGCGACGCCTCAGCGCCTGTCGCCGCAGGCGGGCGCGTTCTTAACGTCACCGCGACGGGCCATACCATTCGCGACGCGGTCGAGCGCGCCTATAAAGGAGTTTCCGAAATCGACTGGCCGGCGGGTTTTTGCCGGCGCGATATCGGCTGGCGCGCCTTGAAGGCGCTGTTGTAGGCAGTATCCATGAAATCTGTTGAGCGTTGGAAAAAAGAAGCAAAGACGCTGGTCTCAGGCGGGCGGCGCATCGCCTACTGGACGACCGAGGAGCGCAATGAGGCCAAGCCCCTCCTTCTCCTCATCCACGGCTATCCGACCTCTTCCTGGGACTGGTCCTTCATGTGGGACGGGCTGAAGAGCCATTTCCGACTTGCAGCGATGGACATGCCCGGCTTCGGACTTTCCGAGAAGCCGCGCGACATCGACTATTCGATCGCGATGCAGGCCGATTACCAGGAAGCGTTGCTCGCCCATCTCGGCGCAGGCTCAGCGCATGTCCTGACGCACGACTACGGAAACACGGTCGGGCAGGAACTGCTCGCGCGCTATAATGAAGGTTCGCTCAGCTTCATCATTCAGTCGATGGCGTTCCTCAATGGCGGCCTCTTTCCTGAACAACATCGCGCGCGCCCCATCCAGAAGCTGGGGCTTACGCCGCTCGGCTTCCTTCTCGGCCTGATGCTGACGAAGGAAAAACTGCGCCAGACCTTCGATGAAGTTTATGGACCGGCGACGAAGGCCTCCGACGCCGAGATCGCCGCACACTGGTCGATGATCAACGCGAACGGCGGCAGGCGCGTCCTCCACCGGCTTCTTTCATACATTCCGCAGCGGCGCCGGAATCGGGAGCGCTGGGTCGGCGCGCTTCTGGCCTCGCGCGCGCCGATGCGGCTGATCGACGGCGGCGCTGATCCTGTCTCCGGCGCGCATCTTTATCACTATTACAAGGAGCAGGTTCCGGGCGCGGACGCCGTGCTCCTTGAGGATATCGGCCATTATCCGCATACGGAGGCGCCGGACCGGGTTCTCGCCGCCTTCCTTGAATTCCACCGCAAGCTGAAGACGGTCGCCGCATGAAAGCCTTTCTCGCGATTTTCCTATCGGTTTTCTTCGCGGAGCTCGGCGACAAGACGCAGCTCGCCACGATGCTGTTCGCGGCGGACGGGCGCACATCGCATGCAACGGTGTTCTTTTCCGCCGCGCTCGCCCTCATCGTCGCGACGGCGCTCGCCGTCTTCCTCGGCGCGGCGGCGGAGCGCTGGCTCGGCTTCCTGCCGCTGAAGCTGATGGCGGGGACGGGTTTTCTCATCATCGGCGGCTATCTCGTCTTCGAACATTTCGCCAAAGCCTGAAGGGGGACGCATGAGCGGGGCAGGCAAGGAATTCACAGGCGTCACCGCGACGCCGGAGCGGCTGAAGTTCGACGAGGCCGCGCTCGACCGCTACATGAAAGCGCATGTCGAAGGTTACAAAGGCCCGCTGACGGTCGAGAAATTCAAAGGCGGGCAGTCAAATCCCACCTATCTGCTGTCGACGCCGTCGCGCAAATATGTGCTGCGCCGCAAGCCGCCGGGAAAGCTCCTTCCCTCCGCGCACGCGGTCGAGCGCGAATATCGCGTCATGGCGGCGCTTGGGCCCCTTGGCTTTCCCGTTCCGAAAACATTCGCCAATTGCGAGGATGACAGCGTCATCGGCACCGCCTTTTTCATCATGGATTTCGTCGACGGGCGCATCTTCTGGGATGCAAGCCTTCCTGACATCGAACCCGCCGGCCGGCGCGCCCTGTTCATGGAGCTTGTCGACACCATGGCGGCGCTCCACACCATCGACTTTCGCGCCGCAGGTCTTGAGGATTTCGGCAAGCCCGGCAACTACTTCGCCCGTCAGATCGACCGCTGGGGCAAGCAGTATGTCGCGGCGAAGACCGCCGATATTCCAGCGATGGACCGGCTCATCGAGTGGCTGCCCGCGAATATCCCCGCCGACGACGCAACGACGATCGTGCATGGGGATTTTCGCTTCGACAACGTCATCTTCGACAAGAAGGCGCCGAAAGCGTGCGCGGTGCTGGACTGGGAATTGTCGACGCTCGGCCACCCGCTCGCCGACTTCACCTATTTCCTGATGGTCTGGCATTTTCCGCCGACGATCCGCGGCGGCCTTGCCGGTCTCGATCTCGCCGCGCTCGGCATCCCGACGCTCGATGAGGCGGCGAAGCGCTATTGCGAAAAGACCGGGCGCGAGACGCTCGCCGATTTCGACTTCTGCCTCGCCTACAACATGTTCCGCCTCGCCTCGATCGCGCAGGGCGTCTATGCGCGCGCGCTCGCCGGCAATGCGTCGTCGCCCGAAGGCATGAAAATGGGCGAAAGCGTCGCGCCCCTCGCCGCGATGGCATGGCGCTACGCACAGCAGGCGGGGGCGTTGGGCGGGCTTTAGCCCGCCTCGTCAATGCGGCGGCGGGCTGAAGCCCGCCCTACGGGCGCTTCGAATTCCGGAAAGTCTTGACTCCAGGCGGCAGTCGAAATTTCGGGGCCTCGTTATCCTCAACCGCTGCATCTTCGAACGGCGCGCGCACTTCGATGGCGGGCGGGTGCAGCACCGGTTCTACGGCGACCAGCGTATTCCCGCGGATCGTGACGCTCTCAGCGTTCTGCACGAAGATGCCCTGCCCCATCGACTGCTCGATGCGGTTGCCTTCGATGAGAATGTCGCGCGAGGCGATTTCCGGCGTCTTGATGAATACGCCTTGAGTCGGCGCGCCGCGTCCGCGCCGGATGACATTGCCGCGGATGACGATGCGTTCATTCGCGCGGACCGCGCCCCGCGACCAGAGCTGGACGGCGTCCGGATGCCATTTGACCGGGTCGACCGGCGTGAAATCCGAGAATGAGTTCCCCGAAATGGTGAGATCGTGAGCGCCGCGCGCCGCGACGCCGTCCGATCCGATCCGTGCGAACGAATTTCTTTCAACAGTCACTTCGTCGCTGTCATAGATGACCGCCCCGCGAAAGAGATCCGTAAACTGCGACCCTGTCACGGCCACGCGGCGGCTGTCGCGGATGATGAGACCGTTTGCGTCATCGCCGGAAATTCCGTTCACTGATGAGGCGACGCGCAGTCCTTCAAGGCGAATACCGGAGGAGCGCCTGATCTCGACGGCGCGCGCCGACAGCGGGTTGCTTGCAGCCCCGTGCATCACCGCAAGGTCCCTCAGCGTCACGCCGGCGCCATCGCGCAGGAAGATCGACCGGAAGACCGGCGGCGCCGCGGCGTTCGCCGCCGCGACCGTCAGCGCGCCTTTGGTCCGCCGCGGCCCGATGACGAGATCGCCATACTGCCCCGGCGCCAGCAGAATGCGATCGCCCGGCGCGGCGCGCGCAAGCGCCGCTTCAAGCGCGCGCGGACCGTCGGCGGCGATGTCGCCCGCCTGCGCCGCCCCGGCGAACGCGAGAACCGCAATGAGAGACGTTCTCTTCATGCCTCGTCATGCTCGCAAGCAGGGCGCCGTCGTTCAAATCGAATTGCCGACGGCGCAGGAGACTTGCGTTAACCAAGCCGGGTGGCGCGTGGGCCGGAACTTGCTTAAGAGAGCGCGCGCGCCGCTAAAGTCGGGGAGTTGCATGAAAATCTTGGTCACGGGCGGGGCTGGCTTCATCGGCTCGGCGGTGGTGCGCCGGGCGCTCGACAAGGGGATGAGCGTCGTCAATGTCGACAAGCTCACCTACGCCGCCAATCTCGACAATCTCGCAGGCTATGACGGGCGCGCAGGCTACGCCTTCGTCAAGGCGGACATCTGCGACGGGGCCGCCATGCGCGCCGCACTCGAGGCGCACCGGCCCGACGCGATCATGCACCTCGCCGCCGAAAGTCATGTCGACCGGTCGATCGACGGCCCGGGCGCCTTCATCGAAACCAACATCGTCGGCACCTTCGCGCTCCTGCAGGAGGCGCGGCGTTATTTCGACGGGCTGCCGGGCGCGGCGAAGGACCGCTTCCGCTTCCACCACGTCTCGACCGACGAAGTCTACGGCACCCTCGGGGCGACGGGCCTGTTCACCGAGGAGACGCCCTATGCGCCCAACTCGCCCTATTCAGCGTCGAAAGCCTCATCAGACTTTCTCGTCCGCGCCTGGCGCGAGACGTTCAAGCTTCCGGTCGTGACAAGCAATTGCTCGAACAATTACGGACCGTTCCAGTTTCCCGAAAAACTCATCCCGGTGGTCGTGATCGCCGCGCTCGAAGGCCGGCCGATCCCCGTCTACGGCAAGGGCGAGAATGTGCGCGACTGGCTCTATGTCGAGGATCACGCCGAAGCGCTGCTGACCGTGCTTGAGAAGGGCCGACTCGGCGAGACCTATAACATCGGCGGCTGGAACGAGCGGCGGAATATCGACCTCGTCCACATGATCTGTACGCTGATGGATAACTTGAAGCCCAGAAACCACGCGCATGTCGAGCTGATCGAATATGTGACGGACAGGCCGGGCCACGATCTGCGCTACGCGATCGACGCCACGAAAATCAGCCGCGAGCTCGGCTGGAAGCCCTCCGTCACCATCGAGGAAGGAATGCGCCGCACGGTCGAATGGTATCTCGCCAATCGTCCGTGGTGGGAAAAATTGCGCGCCGGCGGACGGCTCGGCCTCGGCAAGAAATAGCGCGTTTCAGCGCCGTGCGGCGGCGCGCATCCGGTAATAGCGGGCGGCGACGATCGGGGCGGCGATGAACGGCCAGCGGCGCTCCCACGGCCTGACGCCGACATCGACGCCGGCGTGCCGCTTCACCTTCCACGCGATGTAGTCGAGGCCGCCCCTGAACGTCGCTGTCGCCTTCAAGAGCCGGGCGACCGACAGGAACCCGCCCGCAAGGGCGCGCAGGCGCCAGGCCGCCGCCGCGCCCTTGTCGCCGGCGCCCTCCGGCATTGCGAGCGCGGCGAGGCGCTCCGGCCATTCGCCATAGGCGTCGATGAGTTTCGCCGCCCGTCCCCCGCCTTCGGCGCGCAGCTCCGCGCGATAGGACGCGTTGAGGCCGGCGAGCCAGACCGCGCGCCAGTCGGCGCCGGCAGGCGCGAGGCCCCTCGCGCGCGCGAGAAAGGTCTCCGCCGCTGTCGCCGTCGCTGCGATCATTCGCGGGCGTAGCGCCTGCGGGCAGGCGACGAGCCGCATCGGCTGCGCGAAGCGCGCCCAGAAATAGGAATGAAACGTCTTTATGCTGACAAGCTTTTCAAGGGCGTCCGCCGACAGCAGCGCGTATTTGGCGCGCAGGCGCCCGGCGGGCGTCTCCGCTTCGGCGTAATAGACGTTTGGCGGCAGCGCGCGCGCCGCAAAACGCTCGAGCGCGCCGCCGATCGCGACGTCATAGTCCGGCGCGATGACGTAATAGTCGAAGAGAATCCCGGCCGGGTCTTCTTGCGCGCTGACGCTGATGCCGGAGCCGTAGAGAAAAACCGCCGCGCCGGGAAAACGCTCCGTCAGCATCGCCGCGAGCGCTTTCGCCGGCTCGGGCGAGGGCTGGCTCAGAACGCTGTCGATGTAAGCGAGTAATCCCGCGCGCCGCTCAGGTGAGGAAGCCGGCATCATGAGTCGTTTCGATCGTCATGCGTTCGCCGGCGCCGATCTCGAAAAATTCGCCGTCGAACACCACCGTGCCCGCGAAATCGGCTTCCATCGCATCGGTGCGCCAGCTTTCGAGCCCCGCTTCGCGAAACCAGGGACGGGATTTTCCGCGCAGCACCGTCGGCGCCGCCGACAGAATGCGCTGGGCGGGAAAGCCGATCGTCGTCACGGCGAGGCCGCCGTCGCCTTCTCCCCAGAAAGGATAGACGCCGAGCACCAGCGTTTTGAGGGTCGTCATCAGCGCCATGGTGAGCGGCTGGGGTCCTTCAAACGGGGTGTTTTCCGAGCGCAGATCGGCGTGCAGCGGCGGCGTCGCCGGCTTCTCGCCGAAGGCGGTGTTGAAGATCGCGCCGCCGATCGTCAGGCCCATGGCGAGCGAGCGCTTCGCGCCCTTCGCCTGGATCTCGGAGCGGCTGAACCTGACCGCCGTGGTGAAGAAACCGGCGCCGAGGAAGAAGCCGTAGACCGGCTCGCGGTCGCCGATGCGCATGCCCATCAACGGGCGGCGCACGCGCTTCACGTCGCCGCGCGTACGCCGGAACAGGAAGCGATCGAGCGACTCGATGGGCGAGCCCTGCAGGCCGCAATCGGCCGCAATGACGTTCGTCATGCCGCACGGAACGGCGACATAATCCGGGGACTGATCGAAGCGGCGCTGGTTGATGGCGTCCGTCACCGCCGCCTGAATGGTGCCGTCGCCGCCGGCGACGACGAGCGTATCGACGCGCGCGCGGTTGAAATCAGCGAGAGTGCGGTCAAGCCCGTCAATGCCGTTAAGGACGCTCGCCCGCACCGTCGGGAACTTCTTCGCGACATGCACAAGATCGCCCAGGATCGACTGAACGCGACTGGAACGGTCGTTGATTATCAAGCCGATCGCTGTCAAAGGTCACGCCTCTGTCAAAGTCGGGGATCCCGGGGAAAAAAATCCGCAACGCTCTCCACGAGGAGGCGCCGCGCCTTTGATCCGCCCGCGGCAGCCCCAGCCGCTACGTCACAGAACTGCAATCTAGTCTACATGGAAACGTCATAAAAGAGCGGTTAGCGCGCACGATGTCTTTCAAAATATTTCTGCTAACCCCCGACAGGCGCGCTTGATGCGCCTCGCTCATCTGACCGACCTGCACTTTCCCATCGACGCGACGCCGCGGACTTGCGACCTTCTGTCGAAACGCCTGCTCGGATACCTGTCATGGCGCCGGTCTCGCCGGTTCTGGCACGCGCCGGAAGCGCTGGAAGCCATCTTCAGGGACTGCCGGGCGGCGGGTCCGGACCTTACGGTCATCACCGGGGATGCAACCAATGTCGCGCTTGCCTCGGAATTCGAGGGCGCGGCGCGCGGCCTGCGCGCGGCGTTCACAGCCGATGAGGCGGTTTTCACACCCGGCAATCACGACACCTTTATCGAGGCGCCATGGGAAGGCGGGCTCGGCCGGCTCGCCTTTTTGATGCGCGGCGAACGGCTCGGCGAGGCCGGCCCGCGCGAAGCGACCGGAACGGGGGATTTTCCTTTCGTCCGCAGGCAGGGGGATGTTGCGGTCATCCTCGCCAACTCCGCGCCGACGACGCCGCCGGGGCTGGCGACCGGCCGGCTCGGTGCTGCCCAGCTGCAAAGGCTGCGGGCCGAACTTGTCGACGCGCGCGACCGCGGCGAGGCGCGCGTCCTTGCCTTGCACCATCCGGTGACGGCGGGCGCAGTGTCCCCGCGCAAAGCGCTCGATGACGGACCCGCCCTGCGCGCGCTGATCGCTGAAACGGGCGTCGACCTCATCCTCCACGGCCACATGCACCACGCCTTTTGGGCGCGCATCGACACGCCTGACGGACCGCGCCCGGTCGTCGGCGGCGGCTCGGCCTCGCACCGCGCCGCGCATGGCGCCTATCGGCCGGCGCGCTACAACCTTTTTGACATCGACCGCGCGGGGGCCGGCTGGCGGATCGAGGTCGAGGTGCGCGAGCTTGACCCCGCGAGCGGACGCGTCGAAACGGCCGAGCGCCGCAGCTTGCTGTGACCTGATGACGATCCCGCCTGTCACCGCCGCGGACCTCAAGATCGACGCGCTCGTCCTCGCCGGACGGCGCGACGGGGAAATCGACCCGCTCGCCGGCGTCGAAACCGTTCCGCACAAGGCGTTGCTCCTCGCCGGCGGCAAGCCGCTGATCCGCCGCGTCGTCGAAGCGCTGGCGGCGTCGGGCCGCATCGACCGCATCGTCATCGCGGCGCCGGAGGACGTGCGAGCGCCGATCGGCGCCGCGCTTGCCGGCGTCGACGGCTGGTCCTTCAGGGAAACGGCGGGCTCGCCCGCCTCCACGGCGCTCGCAGCGATGGAAGCCGCGCCCGAGGGCCGCGCGCTTCTCGTCACCACCTGCGATCACGCCCTCCTCTCCGCCGCGATGGTGCGCGGGTTTCTGGATGAAGCAAGGAAATCGGACGCCGCCGCGGCCTGCGTCGAACGCACGATCTATGAAACGCGTTTTCCTGGATCGAAGCGCACCTTCATCAAGCTCAAGGATTTCAGCTTTTCCGGGGCCAATCTCTTCTGGTTCGCCGGCGCGCGCGCCAAGGGGCTCGCCGATTTCTGGCGCGGGCTTGAAGCGAACCGCAAGAACCCGCTCGCCATGGCCCGCGCGATCGGCGTCTTCACAGCGCTTTCCTATCTCACCGGCTCGATGACGAAAGCGCGGCTCGAGAACACCATCCGAAAACGGACGAAGGTCGGCGTGCGCCTCGTCCCCCTCGCCGCCGCCGAAGCCGCGATCGACGTCGACAAGCCGCAGGACCTTGAACTCGTCCGCAAGATCCTCGCGCTCGAATAGTCACCGCCGCGCGCGGAAGAATGACCGCAGCAGCTCGGCCGATTCCTCCGCATAAGGACCTTTGACGATGTCGGGCCGCCAGTGGCAGGTCGGCTGTT
>CAZGXT010000069.1:0-14204 GCA_964529675.1 uncultured Caulobacterales bacterium | reverse complement strand
GGGCTATCCCCGGGAAGGAGACGCCCGGAACGCCGTCCATCTGGAACGGCACGAGCAGCCCATGCCAGTGGATCGAGGTCGACTCGTCCAGCATGTTCCTTACCCGGAGGGTTATTTTTTCGCCTTCGCGAAAGCGAAGGAGCGGCCCCGGTAGCGTCCCGTTGACAGTGATCGCGTGGCCGGCGCGGCCGCCGATCTCGACGGCGCTGTGGCCAACCGTCAGATCGAACTCGGTTCCGGCGAGTTCGAAAATGCCTTTATTGCCGGCGGTGGCGCTGCGCGCCCAGGCTGGGAGAAGCGCGCTCGTCGCGGCGAGGGCGCCGCCGCCAGCCGCCGACTTCAACAGGGTTCGTCTCGAGAACATCAGTGGCTCCAGATGGACTGAAAAGGAAACGGCCGGCGCAGCATTAGCGTCGGGCCGGCCTCGCGCGCGGCTAATGCTGGCTGTGGTCGCCGGACGCCGCGGCTGCGTCCTTTTTCTTGGCGCCGTGATCCATGGCGCCGTGATCCATTCCGTCCGTCGCGCAAGGCTTGCCGGCATCGCTTGCGATCTTCATCGCCGCATTGTGCATCGAGGCCATGCACGCTTCGTGGGCCCCCGCTTCCGCATCCGGCGAACACATGGACGCGATCTTTTGGGCCGCGATCTTTTGGCCTTTCGCTTTCTTTTCGGGCGCGAGCAGGAAATGTACGCGGTCGCCCGCCGCGAAGGCGGCGAGGTCGACCGCCTTGTCGACCGCGAACGGCATGGTCATTTCATCCCAGCCGAGCGCCGGGATCGGCTTATGGTTGATGGTCGCCCGCGCCTTCGCGACATCGACGGCGGTGATGACGCCGTCGCCCATCGGCAGGCCGCAGTGGTCGGAATGATCCATCGCTTTGGCGCCGGCATCGCCCGCAGGCTCCATTTGATGGCCCGGCGGATGGGCCGAGGATGCGGCGGGCTCGGCGGCGAAGGCGGGTGTGGCTGAAAAAAAAGCTGCAGCGAGAATGAGTCGTTTCATGGGTGAAGTCTCCTGAAGAGGTTGCCGCTCATGCGGCGAAGGGTTGCGAAAAAGCACGACGAAGCCGCGCCCGTCAGCCGGGCGCTGTCTCGTCGTCTCAGAGTCGCAACCGTGTCTTCAGGCTGACGGGCGTTCGTCGCGGCGGCGCCGCCCAATGAAGCCGGCGCGCCAGCGCGCCGAACTTATCCTGCGGCGTCGATGCAATCGCGAGCGACGCCGCTAACGCGAAGCTCTTTTGCAAGGCCTGCAAGGATCCCGTCGCCAATGATCCATCGCCTGCGAGCGCGACGGTCTCGCAGTGACTGCAGTCGCTTGGGGATGGCGCCGAATGATCCGGCGTTTCGCCGACACCTTCGTCACCATGATGATGCGCGTGGTCCGCGTCGCTCATCGAAGACTGAACAAAAGGCGCCGCCTCTTGCGCAGCGCTAAGGCAGGCGCACGCGGCGTGGCCCGCGCTCAGGAACAGCGCGGCGATCGCCAGAAGCATTTGTCTTGCGGCGCCGATCACGACCGTTGACCATCCCTTCGATGCGCCCTATCTATACCCCTCAGAGGTATATGTCAAATGCACCACACCCCATCAAAAGCCGTCATCACGCGATTGCGAAGGATCGAAGGCCAGGTGCGTGGCGTCGCCGGCATGGTCGACGAAGGCCGCTATTGCATCGACATCCTGACCCAGGTGCAGGCGATCAAGGCCGCCTTGAAAAAAGTCGAGGATGAACTCCTCAAGAACCACGCCGCGCATTGCGTGGAAGAGGCGATCCGCGACGGCGACGCCAAGGCCCAGCGCGCGAAGTTCACGGAGCTCGTCGATCTCATGGGAAAATATCGCGGTTGACGCGTCGGATTTCTTCGCCGAGCGCCGAACCCGGCATCTGTCGTCATTCGCATTTCACTCACATCCTCCGTCGATGCGCCGCCCGAAGACCATTCTGGCTCTGCCCGACATTAAGGGTTTTAACCCGTGCTCCCTATCCCCGGTCTGGGAAGAAGAATAATTGCGACTCTTAGCAGCGTCGTCTGGATCGCACGACCTTCCTGCTTCTCCCATTTTCGCGCTGGCGTTCGCGCCGAGGGTCGGAGCAGACAGCGCCGCAACATTTGCGGCGATCGCGACCTCGATCAAGGTGGAATGTTCTATGGGAACTATCCTTTGACACGTTGGGGCACGAGAGGCGCCGTTTGACCTGATTTTTCGGGATGCCGTCGGAGCGCCCTTCCAACCCAGATCAAATAGATGGCCGGAATGACGATCAGGGTGAGGAGGGTCGTCGAGACCATGCCGCCGAGCATGGGAAGCGCGATGCGGCGCATCACATCGGAGCCGAGCCCTTCGGTCAGGAAGATCGGCAAGAGGCCCGCCATGATCGTGGCGACCGTCATCAGCTTCGGGCGCACGCGCAGGATGGCGCCGTGCGCGATCGCGTCGTGAAGTTCGGCGAGCGTCGCCGGCGGATGGTCGCGCACCTGCTTGTCGATGTAGAGCAACATCACGACCGTCGTTTCGGCGGCGATTCCACCGAGCGCGATGAAGCCGATGGCGACGGCGACTGAGAGATTGTAGCCGGCGAGGTAGACCGCCCACAGCCCGCCGATGAGTCCGAACGGCACGGACAGCATGATCATCAGCGTGCGGTCGAGCCGCCCGAAATGCAGCATGAGAAGCAGGAAGATGATCGCGACGGCCGCCGGAATCGCGATCTTGAGGCGCGCCGCCGCTTCCTGGAGCTGCTCATATTGTCCCGACCATTCAATCGCATAGCCCATCGGCAGCTCGACGGTTTCATCGACGACGCGCCGCGCCTCCGCGACGAAGCCGCCGAGGTCGCGTCCGGCGATGTCGACGAACACCCAGCCCGTCAGCCTTGCGTTCTCGGAGCGGATCATCGGCGGGCCTTCGGTGAACTTGACCGATGCGAGTTCTCCCAAGGGAATGTGCTGGCCTTCGGGCGTCGGCACCAGCACCTCGCCGAGCGCCTCCGCCGTCTCCCTGAAGGGGCGGTCGTAGCGCAGCATGATGTCGTAGCGTTCCCGCCCTTGAACGCTTTCGGCGAGCTTCATGCCGCCGAGCGCCGTCGCGACGACCTCCTGGAAGGCGCCCATGTCGATGTTGCGCCGGGCGAGCTCGTCGCGATCGGGAACGATTTCGAGGTATTTGCCGCCGAGTACGCGATCGGCGAAGGCCGAGCGTACGCCGCGCACGCCGTTGACCGCGCGTTCGACGTCGGCCGAGACGCGCTCGATCTCCTTGAGGTCGGAACCGGTGATCTTGATTCCGACCGGCGTCCGGACGCCGGTCGAGACCATGTCCATGCGGATCTTGATCGGATAGCCCCAGCTGTTGATGAGGCCGGGCAATTTCAGGCGGTCGTTCAACTCGCCGATCAGCGCGTCAGGCGTGAGGCCCTTGCGCCATTCGGCGCGCGGTTTCAATCGCACCCAGGTTTCGATCATGTTGAGGGGCGCGGGGTCAGTCGCGGTGTCCGCCTGTCCCGCCTTGCCGAAGACATGCTCGACTTCCGGAATAGTTTTGAGGAGCCGGTTCGTCTGCCCGAGAATCTCGCGCATCTTCGTCGTCGAAGCTCCCGGCAGCGTCATCGGCATGTAGAGAAGTTCGCCCTCATAGAGCGGCGGCACAAACTCCGAGCCCGTTCGCAGGAGCGGCCAGGCGACGGTCGCGAGCAACAGTCCCGCAATCCCGATCGTCGCCCATTTGAAGCGCAGCGCACGGGCGAGGATCGGCTCGTAAATCCGGATAAAAAAACGGTTCACCGGATTCCGGTCCTCAGCGGCGATCCGCCCACGGATGAGCCAGAGCATGAGAACCGGGACGACGGTCACCGACAGGATCGCCGCGAACGCCATGGCGTAGGTCTTGGTGAAAGCGAGCGGCGAAAACAGGCGATAGCTCTGCCCCGTGAGCGCAAAGACCGGGAGGAACGAGACCGTGATGATGAGGAGCGAAAAGAACAGCCCGGGCCCGACCTCCTGCGCGGCGGAGACGAGCGCAGTCCTGCGCTCAGCGGGGTCGGGATTTGGGCCCAGCGCCGCCAGTTTTCGGGTTGCGTTCTCGACCATGACGATCGAAGCGTCGACCATCGCGCCGATGGCGATGGCGATGCCGCCAAGCGACATGATGTTGGCGGTAACGCCTTGCGCCGACATGACGATGAAAGCGCCGAGAATGCCGAGGGGCAGGGTGACGATCGCGACAAAAGCCGAGCGCGCATGCAGGAGGAAGATCAATGAGACCAGCGCGACCGCGATTCCTTCCTCGATGAGCTTCTTGCCCAGATATTCGACGGCGCCTTCGATCAGGGGCGCGCGGTCGTAGACGGTGACGATCTCGACGCCGTCAGGAAGCCCCGCTTGCAACGACTTGATCTTGTCCTTGACGCCCTTGATGACGTTGAGCGCGTTCTCCCCGTCACGCATGACGACGATGCCGGCGACGGTTTCGCCTTCTCCATCAAGTTCGACGACGCCGCGCCGGAGTGCCGGTCCCTCGACGATCGTCGCGACATCGGCGAGCGTCACCGGCGCACCGTTGTCGGCGTAAACGACGACTTTCTGCAGGTCGCCGACATCGTCGGCGTAGCCTGACGAGCGGATCACATATTCGGTCTCGCCCTGTTCGACGACGCGGCCGCCGACTTCGCCGCTGGCCGCTCGAACCGCGTTGGCGATACGTTCAATCGAGACGTCGTAGGCGCGCAGGCGATTGGGATCGATCAGAACCTGGTATTCGCGGACGAAGCCGCCGACCGAGGCGACTTCGGCGACGCCCGGAACGCCCGTCAGCTCGAATTTGAGGAACCAGTCCTGAAGCGTGCGAAGCTCGGCGAGATCGCGTTTGCCCGTCCTGTCGACCAGCGCGTATTGATAGACCCAGCCGACGCCCGTGGCGTCCGGCCCGATTCGCGGAACGGCGGCCGCCGGAAGCGAGCCCCCGATCTTCGACAGCGCTTCGACGACGCGCGAGCGCGCCCAATACTGATCGACGCTTTCCTCGAATACGACATAGACGAAGCTGACGCCGAACATCGACTGGCCGCGCACGTCCTTGACGCGCGGCAGCCCGAGGAGGCTGCGCGAAAGCGGATAGGTGACGAGGTCCTCGACGGTCTTCGGCGCCTGTCCTTCGAAATCGGTCCTGATGATCACCTGCGTGTCGGTCAAATCGGGAATGGCGTCGAGCGGCGTCGCTCGCATCGAAATGACGCCTGCGACGACGAGCGCCGCCGCGAGGAAGCCGACGATCAGTTGGTTGCCGACAGACCAAGCGATCAGGCGCGCCACCCAGCTCTTTGCCGGATCGTGGCCCGCGAGACTCTGCGCGCGTGCATCAGACATTATAGATTGCTCCCGGTCTCGTCGTTTTCATGCTCGAGCGGTGCCGCTTCGGTTCGTGGTCGCCTGACACCGCCGACGCCCGGTGCTTCGGCCTCAGCGGAGCTCTTTTCCGAGGACGCGCCGGCCCCGTTGCCGGCATTCCCCGGCGTCAGCTTGCCGAGCGATTCCCTTAGCTTGCTTTCCGAGTCGATGAGGAATTGGCCGCTGACGACAATCGCATCGCCGGCAGCCAGTCCGTCGGTTATCTCCGTCATTCCGGACGCGACGAGGCCGGTTTTCACCGGCATTGGCATGAACCGTCCGTCCCCCATCGCCATGACGACATGCGCGCCGGTCTCGTCGCGAAGGATCGCTTCGGACGGAACGGCAAGGCGCCTCTCCGATCCGATCTCGAAGGATATGTCGGCATAGGCGCCGGGGCGCAGAACAAGATCGGCATTGTCGAGCACGAGGCGGACCCTGCCTGTGCGGGTCTTCGAATCGATCGTTGGATAGACGTAATCGACTTTCGCGGATCGGGCGGCGTCCGGCGCGTTGGGGAAGCTGACAGCAGCAGGCGCGCCGGGCGTGATCAGCGGCAGGTCCTGCTCGGCGATCGAGGCGATCACCCAGACCTCGCCATAGTCCGCGATGGTTGCGATCGCATCGCCGGCCTCGACAAACGCGCCCTTGCGCACGTTCAGCATCGAGACGATGCCGTTCCGCTCGGCGTAAAATGGGGTCAGCTCGCCGACGATGCCGCGCGCCTTGAGTTCCGCAATCGTCCGGTCCTGAACGCCGAGGGACTTCAGCCGCGTCGCCGACGACTTCGCCCAGCCGCCCGAACCGGCGTTGCGCGCGGTCGCATAATCGCGCTCTGCTGCGATGAGATCGGGACTCCTCAGGCGAAACAGGAGGTCGCCCTCTTGGACTTTGTCGCCGACCGCCGTGATGGCGAGTTCATCGACCCAGCCGTCGACGCGCGATGTGACTTCCGTCAGCAGCCGCGCATTGTCGGCGACGGCGCCGAATGTTCGAATTGTTCTGCCGAAATCGACCGCTTCAGCGTCCGCGATTTTGACGCCGAGCGTCTGAATCGTTTCGGAAGGCACCGCGACTGCCGCATCGTTCGCCGCATCCTCGTTCTCGTAGACCGGGATGTAATCCATCCCCATCCAGTCTTTCTTGGGAACCGGCGATGTATCCGCCAGCCCCATGGGATTGCGGTAGTAAAGGAGATCTCCCTTGTCCGAGGAGCGCGGCTTCGTTCGGTCCGCCGATTTCTGCGGCGATGCACCTTCTCTCGATGGCTCTCCATCCGCATCCGCCGCCTCGCCTTCATAAACGGGAATGTAATCCATCCCCATCGAGTCTTTCGTCGGAACTGGCGACGTGTCCGGGCCGCCCATCGGGTCCCGGTAATAGAGGACCTTTCCGTGTACGGAGGCATCTGCCTCCTTGCCGGAGTCCTCTACGCTCTCCTGTTCCGCCTCGCGGCCGCAAGCGGCCGCAGCCAAAGCCAGAAGCATAAGCAGAATAAGTTTTTTCATGGCGTCACCAGTTCGCTGTTGTAGTGAGCGGCGTGCGCGATAGCGTTCGCGCGCTCCGCCGAGAGTTCCGAGAGAAGCGTCAGCTTGGCGATTTCGGCGTCGAGCGCCTGCGCGTAATCGCCGTTGCCGGCTTCGTAGTTGCGCTTGACCGCGGCGATGACGTCGTCGATCGCCGCCGCCTTGCGTTCAAAGAGCGCTATGCTGCGTTCAGCCGCCGCGTGCTCGGCATGAAGCGAGGTTAGGCGCCGGGCGATTTCGCGAGCGACGGCCTGATAGGAAAGTTCGGCGCCCGCCTGACGCGCACGAGCGGCCCTGAGTCGCGGCGCCTGACTCTTCGGCGCCCAGAGCGGGATCGAGACTGAAACGCCGGCGGCGAACCAGTCGTCGCCCTGAAACGACGCGCCCGCCGCATCGATTCCGTCTTCGCGCTGCTGATAGGTGAAGCTGAGGCCGAAATCCGGCCCGAACTCCGCCTTGCCCTCCCGGACGCCCGCCTTGGCGATATCGACGCCGGCGTCGGCGAGGCGCGCCGCGTGGAGCGCAAGCGCGTCGCCATTCCAGGGGGTCAGCGTGACCGCGGGCGGCGGATTGTCGGGCGCCTCGCCGACGAGTTCGACGAGCGTCGCGTCAGTTTGCGCCAACGATGACCCGAGCGCGACAATCGACCGCTCGACATCGGCGCGCTCGACATCAATCTCGCTCAGCCGGTAATAGACGGGCCGACCGGCCTCGACTTCGCCGCGCAGGATGTCCTGTATCTGGGCGTATTTTTTGAGCTGCGCCTCCGCGAATTCGAGCTGCTCCTTTGCGCGGCGCTTCTCGGCGAGGGCCGCGATCAGATCGGCCCTGAGCTGCGCCATCTTGTAGGCGATCTGCGCGGCGACGGCGTCCGCTTCGCTCTTCTGACGCGCCGATCGCGCGTGCCGGACGCCGAAATTGGGAATCTCCTGCGCGACGCCGATCGCCTTGTTGGCGTCGGGCTCGCGCGTGAATCCGGGATTTCTGACGGGAATCGAGCCGACGCCCAGGGACACCACAGGATCGGGAAGAGCGCGCTCCGCCGTCGAGAGTTCTTCGCGCGCCTCGCCCTCCCGCCGCAACGCTGCGATCGAAGGGTGATCGGCGAGCCGCGCTTCAAGCTCTTCAAAAGTAATACTGCCGGACTGAGCGGGCGAAGCGGTCAGCGACAGCGTCAGCGCGAGCACGGCGAACGCCGCGGTCCACTTGCAGCGATCGGAGCGCGGCTTTGCTGCCGGCAGGCATGATTTCGACATGAGAATTGATCCTGTTACGAACGAAAAATGACGCGGCCTCGCCGCGCGGTTCGCAATTCAGGATCAGATAAGAAGCACGTCTTTCAGGGTGACAGGCGTCGCTTTGAGCGGCGGACCGTTGGCTGGCGGAGTCAACCGATGACGGACGGGCTTCGCAAGGTCTGCGACGGACGAAATCTGCAGTTCGACCGAGACGACGCTCGGGGACTCAACCGAAACCGCGCCGGCATACGCGACCGCCGGATTCTTGACGCTGGCGATCGCCGGGCAGTCGCTGCAACCTTGGCAATTCGGGTCATGCCCGGGCGTCGGCGATTGGTCTCCGAGCGGGCTCGGCATCGCATCGGCGCAGTCGGCCGGCATCGCAGCTTCAACGGAAGTTGCCGGTTCCGGTTTTGGAGGCGAAGACTCGTCCGTGTGAGCCGCCGACGGGGGCTGCGGGCAGAAATCGGCGCAAGCAACGGCCGGACCGACGGCCATCGCCGCCGCCAGAACTATTGCTGTGATGCGCCGCCAGAGCTTCATAAACTGAAGGTAGCCCTTCGCAGCCGCCGTGGACAGTTCGATTTCCGCATTGAAAGCCATCAAATTCAAGATAGTTCGCTTCGATTAACCGAATCTTGACCGGGCGAACGCCGTAAACCCGCCTTCATCTGCGGCGGCGCTCGAATTTTCCGCCTCGCGGCCAGCCGATCCAACGCGGGACCTCCAAGGCATAAGCCTCGTAAGCGGCGCCATGCTTCTCCTGCAGTGCTTCTTCCTCGATGCGCACCTGAATGAGAACGAGCGTCCAGGTCGCCGCGAGAACAGCCGAAGTGCCGATATGCGGCGACCAGAGAAAGAGGGCGATCAAAGTTCCGATCATGCCGACGAAGATGGGATTGCGCGACCAGCGAAAGAGGCCATGCGCCACGAGCGCGCTCGGTCCTTCCTTCGGAACGCCGATCCGCCATGAGGCGCCCATCTGAACTTGGGCTGCCACGATGAGCAGGAAAGAACCGGCGAACAGCAAAAAAGCCGTCCATCGCAAAGCCGCGCTTCCCGCCCAAACGGGACGGCCGAGCGCGACTTCCCATTCGGGTCTTGCCCAGGCGATCAAAGCAAAGGCGACAGACGCGGCGACGGCGAGGCGCCAATTGCGCTCAGCGACGCGTTGAATCTCAGCATGGCGTCCGAAGCCATAGGCCTTGACGCCATGCGCTGATTGAACGGCGAGGAGCCGCAGCGCCGAGACCGTGATGACGGCCGCTAGGACGGCGAGAGGAATCCAGAGGGGCGGCATAATTCGTCCTTATGCAAACGAGATTTGCTCTGGTAATTCCTTCAGCCGCTGTAGGGTCAAGCGCGTTTTTGTCGCTTGGCCCCACGAACGGATTCCTCACTCCGTCCGTGATCACCTTCAGCGCACAAATAATGATCCGCGAGTATCGCCAAAACGCGGCAATCGGCGACGCGATTGACCGAGCACGCCTTGATCGTTCGCTCCATTTCGCGTTCGAGCGCCTTCAGCCGCTTGATGCGATGGCGAATGTCGGCGGCATGACGCCGCGCGATTTCGTCAACCTCGGCGCAGGACCGCTCCCTGTTCGAAGACAACGCGATCAGTTCGCGTATGGCTTCCAGCGAAAATCCGAGATCGCGCGCATGCCGGATGAAATTCATCCGCTCGATGGCGTTCCTGTCATAGAGGCGCTGGCCGGCTTCGGACCG
This sequence comes from uncultured Caulobacterales bacterium, assembly GCA_964529675.1. Lineage (GTDB taxonomy): Bacteria > Pseudomonadota > Alphaproteobacteria > Caulobacterales > Parvularculaceae > Amphiplicatus. Next base: position 4,328 of record CAZGXT010000069.1, on the reverse strand, counting down.
GTCCGGCGGATCGATCAGACCGATGCTCTCATAATAGCGGATGGTCGTGACCTTGACGCCGGAGGCCCTCGCGAGACCGCCGATCGTCGTTGCGCGCTGCTGCGTCCGATCCGGCATTTTTCCTCTTGACCCTACAGTTGCTGTAGACATTAGGTATGTCGCCGTGGCGAGGCAAGGAGCGCCGAAGGATGTCTGGTTGCGGCTGTGAGGAACCAAGGTTCGACGGCGTGTCGCCCGCCTATCGGCGCGCGCTGATCGCGGTCATCGCGATTAACGCAGGCATGTTCCTGGTCGAGATCACGGCGGGGGCGCTCGGCGGGTCACAAGCGCTGAAAGCGGACGCGCTCGACTTCGCGGGCGACGCGGCGACCTACGCGCTAAGCCTTGCTGTCATCGGCGCCAGCTTGTCCGTCCGCTCGGGCGCCGCGCTCATCAAGGGCGCGAGTCTCGCCCTGTTCGCCCTCTATGTGCTCGCGACGACGGGGCTGCGCTTTTTCAGCGGCGCAACGCCTGAGGCGTCGATCATGAGCGGCGTCGGCGCGCTCGCGCTCGCCGCCAATGTCGCCAGCGTCTTCATTCTTCTGCGCTGGCGCGACGGCGATTCGAATGTCCGCTCCGTCTGGCTGTGCTCGCGCAATGACGCGATCGGCAATATCGCGGTCATCGCCGCCGGGGCCGCCGTGTTCGCGACCGGATCGCGCTTGCCGGATCTGGTCGTCGCGCTGGCGCTCGCCTCCTTGTTCATGAGTTCGTCCGTCCAGATTGTTCGCCAGGCGCTGGCCGAGCGCCGCGAGGCATCAGGATCGCGGGCCGAATATGATGACAGCGGCGCCGAGAAGGCTGATTGCGGCGCCTGCGACGTCCCAGCGATCGGGCGCCTGGCCTTCGACGATCCAGAGCCAGATCAGCGCAGCGGCGATGTAGACGCCGCCATAGGCAGCATAAGCGCGTCCGGCGAGGGAAGCGTCGATCAAGGTAAGGAGCCAGGCGAAGAGCGCGAGCGAGGCGATTCCCGGGGCGATCCAGAGAGCCGACTTGCCGAGGCGGAGCCATGCCCAGAAGGCGAAGCACCCGGCGATTTCAGTGATCGCGGCGAGGGCGTAGATAGGGATCGTCTTCAGCATGGCCGCACCATCCGATATGTCGCTGGCAAAAGGTAGAGCGTTGGTTAAACGGGGCCGTTAGCCGCGCCTTGCGGATTTTCTAATGATTTATTGGTGAAAGGGGTCTAGACAGCATCGCGATGAGTTTTGGAATGATCTTCATGCGCGCCGCCTTGGCGTTCGTCGCCGCCCTCTTTGTGGCGACGGCGAGCGTTGTCGCGCCGGTTTCCGAACTCACCGAGGAAATGCACCACGCCGCCGCGCATGCTGACGACGATGCGTCATCGGCGATGCAAGTCGCAAATGCGCCAGACAGAGGCGCTCCTCAACATCAGCACCCGGATACGCCCGGCCACTCCCATTGTGGCGCGGCCTGCCACATTCAGCTTTCCGACGCCCGTTCAGCGTTAGCAGTCGTCTATTCGGCGTCGCGCGCGCTATTCGTCGCTTTCGACGATCACTATAAGCCCGCCAGTCATCTCGACGGACTTTTTCGCCCCCCTCGCGCCTGACCTGACGCCCGCGCGGCCTTGCGCCGCTGCCGTTCAGATGTCAGTCCGAGGAGGATTCCCGTGTCTTTGTCCCGAATGCGGCGCGCTCTCGCGCCGCGCCTCGCAGCAGGCGTTGCTGCATGCGTGCTCATTTCCGCGCTCGTCGGCGGCGTCAACGCGCAGGATGCGCCTGCAGCGCTCACCATCGATGATGCCGTCGCGCGCGCGCTCGATGCCGCCCCGCTCCTTCGCGCTGGCGAAGAGGGCTTGCGCGCCGCGGACGGCGCCTACCGGCAGGCAGGCGCGCGGCCGAACCCAGAACTCCTGATCGAGGCGGAAAATTTCGCCGGCAGCGGCGATTTCAACGGCGTCGGCGGCGCCGAGTTCAGCTATAGCCTCGGCCAACAGATCGAACGCGGCGGCAAAAGGCGCGCGCGCCGCGCCGTTGCCGACGCCGAACGCGACATCGCCGGATTCGCGATCGCGCGCACGCGGCTCGACATCGTCTTTGCGGTTGAGGCCGCCTTCATCGACGCGGTGGCGGCGGAGGCGGGGGCAGAACTTGCCCGCGCGCGCGCGAGGAGCGCGGCGGAGACCAGCCTCGCCGTCGCCCGCCGCGTCGACGCGGCGCGCGATCCGAGGGGCGCAGGCGACAGCGCCGCCGCAGCCGCAGCAGCGGCGGCGTCAGACTTTGCCCGCGCGGAACGCGAGCGCGATCTCGCGCGTCAGCAACTCGCACTCCTAACGGGAATTGGGGCGCCCGACATCGCACTCGTTGCGCCATGGTTCGCCGCGCCGCCGCCTCTCATTGGCGATGCGTCGCCCGATCCTTCCACCTCGCCGGATCTCGCCATCTTCAAAGCGGCCGAAGATCGGGCCGAAGCCGCCGTCGCGCTCGAGCGCGCCGCCGCCAAGCAGGACCCGACCATTTCGCTCGGCGCGCGCAATCTTCGCGAGACGCGCGATACGGCGGCGATCCTCTCGGTGTCGATGCCGCTCGCCATCTTCAACCGCAACAAGGGGGCTATCGCGCGCGCCGAGGCCGAACGGCGGCAGGCGGCCTTCGAGCGCGAAGCCGGCGCGCTCGCGCTCTCGCGCGAGATCGTCCGTGCCCGCAGCGTTCTCGACGTCGCGAGCGCCGAGGCTGCAACGCTTCGCCGTGACGTCATTCCGCGCGCGGAGACAGCGCTCGCGGGTGCGCGCACCGGTTACGCGCGCGGCGCCTTCACCTATCTCGAAGTCTTCAGCGCGCAAACGGCGCTCTTCGATTTCCGCAGCCGGGAAGTCGAGGCGCTTCGCCGCGCCCATCTCGCCAGAGCCGAATTTGATCGCCTGACCGCGCGCCTCGCCGCGCCCGCCGACGTAAAGGACTAGTCTCATGAATAATCGCGCCATCGTCGCTTCAATCGCCGCTCTCGCGGCCGCATCGCTGCTCGCCGCTTGCGGCAAGAGCAGCGACGGAGAGGCGCAAGCCGCTTCCGAGCCCGCCGCCAAGGTGGAAGACCATGCCGAAGGCGGGGAGGATCATGACGCGGACATGCCCCGAGTTGAAATCGCCGCCGCCGCGCTCGACGCCGCCGGCGTCACGTTCGCCAAGGCCGGCCCGGGGATCATCCGCGAGACGTTGACGCTGACAGGACGCATCATGCTGCAGCCTTCAGCGCGCGCCGAAGTCCGCGCGCCCTATCCGGGCGTCGTCCGCAGCGTCGATAGAAACATCGGCGATCGGGTGGAGCGCGGGGATATGCTGGCGCGCATCGAAAGCGCCGAGAGTTTGCAAACCTATTCGCTGAAAGCGCCGATCGCCGGCACCATCCTCGAGCGAACGACCAACATTGGCGCCGTCACCGACGGCGCGTCCTTGTTCCTGATCGGCGACCTCTCCCAGCTGCAAGCCGAGCTCAATGTTGTCACCCACGACACGGACCGCGTCGCGGCCGGCCAGACCGTCTCGATACTCGGGCTCGACGGTGAAGCGAAATATGAAGGCGTCGTCGCCTCCGTGCTGCCGGTCACCGACGCGCACAGCCAGACCCTCATCGCGCGCGTGCCGATCGAAGTCAGCGCCGCGCAAGGTCTCCGCCCCGGCATGGCGATCCGCGCCGAAGTCGTCGTCGGCGAAACGACTGCGATGATCGTCGCGCCGTCAGACGCTGTTCAAACCCTCGAAGGCCAGCAAGTCATCTTCGTGCAGGAAGGCGCGGCGCTCGAGGCGCGCGCCGTCACGCTCGGGCGCAGCGGCGCGGGAACGGTCGAAGTGACGGAGGGCCTCAAGGACGGCGAGATGCTCGTCGCGGAAAACGCGTTCCTCGTCAAAGCGGAACTCGGCAAGGGCTCGGCCGAGCACGGCCATTGAGCGGATAGGAAATTCAGTTATGGTTCAAGGCATCTCCGAGACCGCCGTCCGCTCGCGCTGGGCGGTTCTCTTCATCACGCTCATCGTCGCCGCTGTCGGCGTCTGGAATATTATCCGCCTGCCGATCGATGCGGTGCCGGACATCACCAACAAACAGGTGCAGATCAACACCGTCGCGCCGCAGTTCGGGCCGCTCGACATCGAACGGCTCGTAACCTACCCCGTTGAAACGGCGCTTTCCGGCATCGTCGGCCTGGAGACGACGCGGTCGATCTCCCGCAACGGCTTCAGCCAGGTCACCGCCGTCTTCAAGCCGAACGTCGATGTCTATTTCGCGCGCCAGCAGGTCGCCGAACGGCTCGCGCAAGCGCGCGAAAC
>CAZGXT010000068.1:5725-14290 GCA_964529675.1 uncultured Caulobacterales bacterium | reverse complement strand
AAGTTTTCGACCCGCCGCGAATGGCGGCGGCGCAGGCGTCGATGTCGGCGGCCGACGGCGTTACGGCGCGCATAACGCCGCCGCCGGCGGCACGACCCGGTCAAGGACGCGCGCGGAGGAGAGAACGCCGGGCAAGCCGGCGCCCGGATGCGTGCCGGCGCCGACAAGAAAGAGGTTCCTGATGTCGGCGCAGCGGTTGTGCGGGCGGAACCAGGCGCTTTGCAGCAACGTCGGTTCAAGGCTGAACGCCGAGCCCATATAGGAATGAAGCCGGTCTTGAAAATCGAGCGGCGTCATCATCCGTGAGGTGACGATCTCCTTTTCAAATCCCGGCATCATCGTCTGGTCGAGGCGGCGTGCAATCGCCTGGCGGTAGCGCTCTGCGGCGCTGCGCCAGTCTACGCCGGACCCGAGATGCGGCGTCGGCGACAGGACGTAAAAGGCGTCGCAGCCGGGCGGAGCGAGAGAGGGGTCCGCCGCCGTCGGGCGGTGGAGATAAAGACTGAAATCGTCGGCCAGCACCTTGCGCTCGAAAATATCGTGAAGCAGTTCGCGATAGCGGGGACCGAGCACGATGGTGTGGTGGCCGACTTCAGGGAACTGCCGGCGCGTGCCGAAATACCAGACGAAAAGGCTCATCGAATGGCGCGCGCGTTCTACCTTCGCGCCGGACCAGCGTCGCGGCGCCGATGGCGGCAGCAGGCTGCGCAGCGTCGTTGAGGCGTCGGCGTTCGAGACGACGATGTCAGCCGCGATTGCTTCGCCGCCCGCCAGCCGGACGCCGACGGCGGCGCCGTCTTCAACAAGGATTTCCGATACGTCCGCGCCGTAGCGCACCGCCCCGCCCAGACCGCGGATGAGATCGACGAGACCCTCGACAAGCGCGCCGGTGCCGCCGACCGCGCAATGAACGCCCCAGCGCCGTTCAAGATGTGGGATCAACGCATAGACCGCCGTCGCGCTGAACGGATTGCCGCCGATCAGCAGCGGGTGAAAACTGAACACCTGACGCAGGCGCGAATCGCGGATGTATTTCGACACGAGGTCGTAGACTGACATGCGACCGCCGAGACGGACGAGATCCGGCAACACCCGCAACATGTCCGTGAATTCGCCGAAGGGCGCATGCCCCAGCCGCTCGAAGGCGACTTCGCAGATTGCGCGGCTCGCCGCCATGAAGCGCTCATACCCGGCGACGTCGCCCGGCGAGAACCGCTCAACCTCGCGCCGCATGGCGTCAGGGTCGCCGGAATAACGGAAGGCGGAGCCGTCGTCGAACCGGATCGTGTAGAATGGATCGACGGGTTTCAGCGTCACGTCGCGCGCAAGATCGCGCCCGCCCAGAAGCCACAAATCCTCAAACAGGAACGGCGCGGTGATGATCGTCGGACCGGCGTCGAAGGTGAAGCCGTCCTGCCGGAAGACATAGGCGCGGCCGCCCGGCGCATCGAGCCGCTCTAGCACCGTGACGCGATAGCCGCGCGCGCCGAGCCGCACCGCCGCCGCCAGCCCGCCAAAGCCGCTGCCGATGACGACGGCGTGGGGTTTTTCTCCGTGTTCCCGTTTTGGGCGATCAAGACCTGTCAACATAAGTTGACATATTGCGGTGACTTTTTCGCCTTCGCAAGGCGGATCGCACTACCGAATCGCAGCGATTTCGCGAATGAGCGCCGCGAACGCCTCCGGGTTTTCCTCATGGGCCAGATGCCCGAGCCCTTCGAACCGGCGAAAGGCGCCTTTCGGGGCCAGACGCGCCGCCTCCTCCGCCAGCGACGGCGGCACCGCCCTGTCATTATCGCCGGAGGCGAAAACGATCGGCGACGCGATCAGGCCGATCTTTCGCCGCAGCCCTTCGACGTTCCAGTTCGCCATCATGTTCAGGGCGCCGGCGACATGGCCTGAACGGCTCAACAGCATCGCGTAGCAATCGATCATCCGCTCGCTGACTTTCGAGCCCGTCCCCTCGATCAGCGAAACGACGCGGTCGCGCCGCGCGGCGCCCTGCGCGAAGAGCGAGGGCGCAAACGGATTAAGCGCGAGCATCTTCGCCATCGCCGGGAACAGGAAGGCGGCGGCGCCGCCAAAGGGCGCCAGCGCGCCGTTGATGCTGAGCGCCGCGCGCGGGGCGGCGAGCCCGCCTACCATCATCTCGATCATGATCGCCGCGCCCGCAGAATGGCCGACGATGATGTCGGGCGCGAGCCGCATCGCTTTAAGCAGCGCCCCCGCCGCCCGCGCCATCCCGGGCAGCGACATCAGGCCGGCGCCGGGCGTTGAGGTGAAGCCGTGGCCGGGCAGGTCGACGGCGATGATTTTGAATTCGTTCCTCAGCGCCTCGCCGAACCCTGCCCAGGAATGGCTCGCCGCGCCGGCGCCGTGCAGGAAGAAGATCGCCGGACCTTCACCATACCGCTGCACATGCCAGTGAACGCCGCCGGCATTGATGAACTCGCTGGCGTCGCGATGCGGCCAGTCGGCGCCGTCGGTCTCCCAGCGCGGCTTGCCGGCGCTCATCGGCGAGCGACAGCGCTGGCGACGAGGCGCGCATCGGCATGCGGCATCGGCAGATATTGCGCCCCCATTTCGGCGGCGAGCGCGGAGGCCAGCGGTTCCGGGCGCGCGGACGTGTCGAAGAGCAGAATACGCGTCCCCAACGCCCGCAGCTTTTTCGCCGCCTGCAATGCGTCGCGCTGCGCCGCCTCGCGTCCCCCCTCCCCGCTCAATGCGACGTTGGCGCGCCCGTCGGTCATGAAAACGATCGTCGGCGTGCGGCCCCGCTTCGTCGCTTGCGCGGCGAGCGCGGCGGCGGCGTTGACGCCGGCGGCGAGCGGCGTGCCGCCGCCGCCCGGCAATTCCGCGAGCAAGCGGCGCGCGCGCACGAGCGAGCGCGTCGGCGGCACCAGGATTTCCGCGCTCGCTTTGCGGAAGGCGATCAGCGCCACCTCGTCGCGGCGCGAATAGGACTGCGCAAAGAGCTGCTCGATCGCGCCCTTCGTTTCGCCAAGGCGCTGCATCGCCGCCGACCCCGAAGCGTCGACGACGAAAATCGCCAGCGACTGCTCCGGTCGGCGAAAGCGCGCGATGCGCAGATCGTCGCGGCGAACCGCCACTTTCGCGTCGCCCGTCGTGCGCCCACGGATTTTCTGCCAGGGAGCCGCCGCGCGCAACGTATCGACAAGCTGCAGGCGCCCGCCGCGGGAGGGATCGCCGGGGCGCGAGCCGTAAGGCCTTCCGCGCGCCAGCGATTTCCGCATCGCGCCGGACTTGCCCGAGGCGCGCCCGGCGCCGCGACGGCTGGCGGCTGAAGACAGAAGCGAGGCGTCGACCGCGGCCTTCACGGCCTCGACGATGCGATCGGCGAGCGCGCCGTCGCCGCCATCCTCGTTATCGCTGCGCGGCTCTTCAGCACCGGGCGGCGGCGTCGGCTCCTGCGGCGCATCTGGCGGAAACACAAGGGCGCGCGGGCCGATGACGAGCGTTGCAGCGAGCGCTGCGTCCTCCGCCGTCGCCTCGCTGCGCCCTGCAAGCGCTGCGGACGCCCGCGCCGCAGCCGCCGATAACATCAGTATACGGAGCGAAATGACGCCGCAGCGCATGGCTGCGGCGGCGATCGCTTCGATGAGCGGATCCGGCGTCGCTACCGCCGCGATCCGCGCTCGGGCGGCTGCGATGGCGCGATGATCGAAATCACAATCGGCGATCCCGCCGGGATCGATGATGAAGGCGACACGATCGGCGAGCGCATCAGCGACCTTTTCATCATCGCCGTCGCCCTCGTCGACCAGGAGAAGCGCAAACCGCGCCGCTTCTATGCGGCTGAACCCGTCGCGCTCGGCGCGCAAGACGCCCTCATCAAGCGCCGCACAAAGGATCGCCGCGGTCTCCGCCTCCAGCCGTTCGGCCATCGGCGCGACGATGACGCCGCCGTCGGCTTCGGCGAGAAGGCCGCGCTCGAACAGCGGCTTGCCCGCTGACAAGGACGCTGCAAGGTCGAGCCCGCCGACGAGGCGCCCGGCGCTCGCCGTCACAGGCAGTTTTCGCCACGGCGCGTCCTGCGGCGTCATCGCGCGAAAGGCCGCCAGCCAAGCATCAAGCGCGGGCGACGGGGGTGAGCGCAACACGGCGCCTTTCAGTCCGACGGGATCAACGGCGAGCAGCGCCGCCGCCTTCATCGCGAGCGCGCCGGGTTCGCCTGACCGGCGGGCGATCATTCAGGCGTTTCGGCGAGCGCGCGTTCGACCCGCGCCGCGCCGTCCGAATCATCCAGCGGATCCTTGCGCAGGCGATGACGCAGCGCCATCGGCGCCACCGCGCGAATCTGCGCCGCCGTCACCGCGGCCTCGCCGCCGAGCGCGGCAAGCGCGCGCGCGGCGCGCAGCAGCGTCAGTTCTCCGCGCAGGCCGTCCGCGCCGAGCGCCATGCAGAGCCGTGCGGCGTATTCGAGCGCTTCATCGGGCGCAGCGACGGCGTCAAGCCGCTCGCGCGCGGCGACGATTTTCTTGCGGATCGCCGCGTCCTTGCGCGACCACGACTTCAGAAAGTCATCCGGATCGCGGTCGAACGCGTCGCGGCGTTTGATGACCTCGACGCGCTCCCCGAGATTGCTCGTCGTCTTGACGTCGACCGAAAGCCCGAAGCGGTCGAGAAGCTGCGGGCGCAGCTCCCCCTCTTCCGGATTGCCGCTGCCGACGAGCACGAAGCGCGCGGGATGCCGGACGGAAAGCCCTTCGCGCTCGACCACGTTCTCACCCGACGCGGCGACGTCGAGCAGCAGGTCGATAATATGATCTTCGAGGAGGTTGACCTCGTCGATGTAGAGAAAACCGCGATGGGCGCGCGCCAGCAGTCCCGGTTCGAACCGTTTTTCGCCGCGCGCCAGGGCGCGCTCAAGATCGAGCGCGCCGACGACGCGGTCCTCGGTGGCGCCGAGCGGCAGGTCGACGACTGACGCGGGTTCCTGAACGGACTTGAGATCGTCATTCTTCTGGCGCGCGCAGAAATCGCAGGACGGGGCCGGCGCCGCCGGATCGCAGCGGAAGGGGCAGCCCTTCACCACATCGATCTTCGGCAGCAGCGCTGCGAGCGCGCGTATGGCCGTTGACTTGCCTGATCCGCGATCGCCGAAGGCGAGTACGCCGCCGACACGTCCGTCAACGGCGGCGATCAGCAGCGCGCGCTTCATGTCTTCCTGGCCGACAATCGCCGAGAATGGAAACGCCGCCGTCATGAAGCCTTTCGCCGACTAATTTCTCAGCGAGCGTTAGCGCAATCCCGTCGCGCCGTCACGGGGCGTACGCCGCAAATCAAAACGGCGCGGACCATTGCAGATCCGCGCCGCAAGGAGTGGGTGTTGAGCGTCCGGCTACTGCGCCACGGACTTCAGATAGGCGATGACATCGGCCCGGTCTTGCCCGCTCGGCAGCCCGGGGAACACCATCTTGGTGCCCTTGATGTATTGCTGCGGCGCCTTCAGGTAGGCGAACATGACGTCTTCCGTCCACGTGATGCCCGAATTCTTGTTCGCGGCGGAATAGTTGAAGCCCGGGATGGAGCCGGCGGAACGCCCGACAATTCCGTACAGGGACGGTCCGACCTTGTTCTGCCCCTCGACCACCGAATGGCAGGCGAGGCATTTCACGAAGACCTTCTTGCCGGCGTCAGCGTCGCCGGTGAAGGCGGCGTAGTCCTCGCCCGCGGCGGTCGTAGCGGCGGCGGGAACGACGGCTGCGTCAGCGGCGGGGGCCGCAGCGTCTGCCGCGGGCATTGTCGCGTCGGAATGCGGTGACGGGCTCGCGTCGGCGACGCTTGTCGTCTCGATGGCGGCCGGCTCTACCGCCGCAGACTCGGCGGGGGCGGACTCAGCGGCGGCGGCTTCGGCGGCCGGCGCCGCGGCGGTGGTTGAAGATCCTTCGTTCGATCCGCCGCAAGCCGTGAGCACGAACGCGCTCGCCGCCGTGAGCAGAACTGTCGCAACTGAACGCATCCGTTATCCTCCGTGATTTCTCCGGACCCGGGCGGGCCGGACCTGACTGCGCCAAGAAGGCGTTATCGTCAGCATCATTGGTCTATATGCGTTGGTAGCGAAAATAAACTGGATTTTGAGAAAGAGAGCCCGTGTTCGCTGGTGATCCAAACGGTCGACAGGGCCGTAACCGAGCCTAATATCATTTCATGAGTCGTGATCGCAAATAGAAGAGATGCGCGATCAGCGATGCGCCGAGCAGTCCGGCGATTATCATCCTGTCGTCGCCGCTCAATGCGAAGCGGACAGCCGCCATCAGGGCCGCGCCCGAAACGAGCGTCAACCATAAATCAAAGGCTCGCCGCAACGCAGGAAAAAAGGCGAACAGGATCACAGCCTCAGCAGCAATCGCCACAAGAATGGCGTCGATCAAGCGCGGCGAAATGAACTCGACTGTCATGATGCTGCGCCGAAGGGCGGGTTCAGCGCCACAACTTTGAAATTGAGATAGGCGGCGAAGCTGACCCACGCGAGATAGGGGACGAGGCACAAGGCGGCGAGACGGCGCATGGGCCGAAGCAGGACGATCAGCGCCAGCACCGACAGCCAGAGCGTCGCGACTTCCGCCAGCGCGAAATCGGGCCGCCGCAGCGTGAAGAAGAAGAAACTCCACGCGACGTTCAGAACCGCGTTGATGAAAAAGAGCGAGAGGATGAACGCGCGCGCCCGCGCCGACTTCGCCGCGCGCCAGCCGAGGACGGCGGCGATCGCGGTGAGCGCGTAAATGCCCGTCCAGGCCGGGCCGAACGCCCAGTCGGGCGGCGTCAGCGCCGATTTCTCAAGGCTTCGATACCAAGGTCCGATATCAGTCATGGCGCCGCCCGCGATGGCGACGCCGATCGCCGCGGCCGCCGCAACAAGGATCGGGCGTCCCCGGGCCATGCCTTAGTTCTGGGGCGACACGACGCCGAAGAGATGCCCGAGGTCCTTGAAGAAGATGCGCATATGCGCGGCGTGGTCGGGCTTGCCGAGCTGCTTGTTCATGTAGGCGTCCCAGGTCAGACGCTGCACGTCGGGATCCTTGCACATGGTGACGAACCGCTCGCGGCGCTTGTCGTTGCGATACCAGAAATGCTGCATGACGCCGAGAATGAAGAAGACTTTTCCATGCTCGGCCATGTAGCGCTTGCGCACGCGGGCGAGCGCGCGCGCATCGCCCGTCGCCAGCATTTCATCGACGCCCTCGGCCGCCATGCGTCCGCCGACCATCGCGTAATAGATGCCCTCGCCCGACGCCGGCGCGACGCATCCTGCCGCGTCGCCGGCGAGCACGACATCTCTGCCGTTGTCCCAGCGCCTCAGCGGCTTCAGCGGAATGGGCGCGCCTTCGCAACGCACGGTCTCCATCCTGTCGAGACCCGTTTTCGCCCGCAGAGCGCCGACCGCGCCGCGGAGCGAAAAGCCCTTGTTCGCCGAACCGACGCCGACGCTCGTCGTCTCTCCATGCGGGAAGACCCAGGCGTAAAAGTCCGGCGATAGGTCGCCCTGATAATAGATGTCGCAGCGCGAGCCGTCGAAAAGATCGTCGCCATGGGCAGGCGACTTGATGACTTCGTGATAGGCGAAGACGAACGGCGTTTCGCCGCCGCCCTTGATCGTCTCGCGCGCCACCGCCGAATTGGCGCCGTCCGCGCCGATGATTGTCCGTGTTCGAATTCTCGATGGAGCGGCGTCCTTCGCCGCACCCTTCGGACGCCACAGGACGTGAAGCCCGCCCTTTTCGTCGCGCTCAACGCCGAGGAAGGCGCCGGCGCGGCGCTCTGCGCCGGCGAGCCGCGCGCGTTCACGCAGCCATTCGTCGAAGTGTTCGCGATCGACCATGCCGACCGTTCCGCCTTCGACCGGCATATTGACGCGCTGTTCGGCTGGCGAAATCATCATTGCGGATTTCGCGCGCGCGACGATCTGGAACTCTGGAATATCAAAGTCGCGGATGAGGCGCGGCGGCACCGCCCCGCCGCAGGGTTTGATCCGATGCGCCTTGTCGAGAAGCAAGACGCGCCGGCCCTTTTCCGCAAGGTCCGTCGCGGCGGTTGCGCCCGCGGGTCCGCCGCCGACGACGACGGCGTCGAAAAGTCCAATCGCGTTGGTGTCGTCAAACGCCATGTCGTCCTCCTCCAGTTTCACTCGGCCGGCACCGCATCGCCCGCAGGCATCGCCGGCAGCTTGATGTCGTCTGCGCCGGTCCGCCCGACGCGCAGGGCGAGCGCGGCCGCCAGAACGAACGCCGCCGCCTCGACCGAAAAGACAAGGGCGAAAGCGCGCGCCGGATCGCCGAGCAGTGCGCGCGCGCCGTCAAATGACGCAGCGCCGAGAAACCCGCCAAGTCCAAAGGCGATCGCCTGCGCCGCGCCCCAGACGCCCATGCGCATGCCCTCGCGGCCGGGCGCGCCCGCGCTTGCAAGCGTCATCATCGAGCCGATCGCCGCGACGGCGAAGGCGCCATTGGCCGCGCCGAGCGAGAAAACCAGCGGTGCAAGCGGCGCCGATCCGCCAGACATCGCCGCATAGGCGAGCGCGACGAGCGCAAGCGCCGAGGCGAT
>CAZGXT010000068.1:0-5625 GCA_964529675.1 uncultured Caulobacterales bacterium | reverse complement strand
GACGCCGATGACGAAGAAGGAAACAATCCCGGCGATGAGGCCGGCGATGAGCGATGTCTGCATCAGCGCCGTCGACGCAGCGGCCGCCGTTCCCCCGACTGCGAGCGTGAAGACGCCGCCTAGAATCCACGGCGCACGCCGCCCGCCGACATCGGCGCCATGCCCCCAGCGCGGACGCGACAGCTGAACGCCGTAATGCCAACCGACAAGCGCGCCGGGAATGAGCGCCGGCAGCGAGAGTTCGACGACCATCACGCGGTTCAAGGTCGACGTCGCAAGAACGACGATTGCGCCGAGCGAGGCCTGCACGAGGCCGAGGCGCACGACGCCGAGCCAGCCGATGAAAGGGCTGTCCTTCATCATGGCGCGCCGCCGGTCCAGGACCGCACGGCGAACGCGGCGGCGAGCATCCCGAGCACGTAGAGGAGAACGCCGGTCGCATTGTACCAGGGGGCATTTGCGCGCGGATTGTCGAGGAGCCGGCGCATCAACATGATCTGTATAAAGAGCGACACGCCGACGGCGGCGGCGTGGAGGCTTTTGCCGGCGGCGATGAGTCCTAGAATGACGACCGCCTGCGGCGCCGCCATGACGGCGCAGGCGACGCGCGCGGCGCGATCGGCGCCGAGCTGCACAGGCAGCGAGCGTACGCCCATCGCCGTGTCGCCCTCGACCGATTTGAAATCATTGAGCGTCATGATGCCGTGCGCGCCGATCGAATAAAGGATCGCCAGCGCGACGATCGGCCAGCCGGGCGCGCCGCCCAGCATCACAGCGGCGCCCGTGTACCAGGCGATGCCTTCATAGGAGAGACCGACGGCAGCGTTCCCCCACCATCCGTTGAGCTTCAGGCGCAGCGGCGGCGCGCTGTAGGCCCAGGCGAGCGCCACCGCCACGATCGACGCCGCGAAGGCCCAGCGGCCGAGCGCAAGACCGATCAACAGCGTCATCGCCGACCAGAAGATCGCGACGTAAAGGCCCCAGCGGCCGGGCATGCGGCCGGAAGGAATCGGCCGGTCCGGCTCGTTGATCGCATCGACATGGCGGTCGAACCAGTCGTTGACGGCCTGGCTGGCGGCGCAGGCGAGCGGCCCGGCGAGCAGGACGCCGCCAAGAAAATGCAGCCAGCGGCCGTCAATCGAAACGCCGGCTGAGACCACGCCGCAGCCGAACGCCCACATCGGCGCGAACCAGGTGATCGGCTTTAGTAGCTCGGTCAGCGCCGAGAGGCTCGGCAATCGCGGCGGCGGCGCAGCGCGCGCTTGGGATTGAAGCTGGGGCACGGCGTTGGAGCGTATAGTTGACGCTGCGAGGCGTCAATCCAGATTGACACTCGCGCCGTCTATTCCTTGTCCGGAATGCCGAAGCGGCGCAGCTTCGAATAAAGACCCTGCCGCGAAAGGCCGAGCATTTCCGCCGCCGATGCGCGATTGTCGCCGGTGATTTCGAGCGCCGCTTCGATGCAGAGCTTTTCCATCACGTCGGTCGATTCGCGTACGATCTCTTTCAGGGAGACGCGGCCGATGAGGCTCGTCAGCCGATCGACGGAGTTCGGAAGTTCAGCGCCGAAATTCGCGCCTGCTTTGAGCCGGCGCGCTATGCCGCGCACGGAGAAGCCGTAAAGCGTCGTGTCGCTCTGCGGCGCCGACACCGCGGATACTTCGACATCTTCTGTCTTGCCGTGGCGGTCGCGTAGAATTGTTGCGAAATTCCGCGCAAAGCCGTGATTCTTGATGCTCGCGATCAGCACGTTGAGATCAGTGGTCGAACGCCCGAGAAACTGGACGAGGTGAGACCCCAGCGCCTGCTGTTCCGAGGATAGAAGCGCGAGATCGAGAAAAGCGCGGTTGGCGGCGATGATCCGAAAATCGGGACCGGTCACGAGCAGCCCGTCCGGCAGATGTTCAATGACGCCCATGGAATCGACGCGCGGGGTCAATGTCGCGCGTTGCTCCGGCGAAAGTCGCACGATGAGACGCGTTGCGTTGTCTTGCCGAAAGGCCGAGATCATCGCAGCCGTCGCGCGCCCGCCCTTCAGCGACAGCTCGGCCGCTTCCGCGCGTCCGGCGGTCAGGGCTTTCGCCGCGGCGGCTTCGACGACCCGCTGCGCGGATTTGTCGAACAGGGAGACGAGCTCGCCGCCTTTCAATAAATCGACCGACGTCGCCAGCATTTGTGCGCAAGCGGGATTGGCCTCCTCGATCGTCAGCCGATCGGCGTCGACGATCAGCACAGGCTCGGAGACGGCGCGGAAGAGCGACTGATAGCGCGACTCAACCTCGCGCAGCCGCGAATAATCGCGGTCGAGGTCCTGCTGCGCCTCTACGAGGCGCTGCTGCAACGCGGCGACGCCTCGCAGGTCACGCCCGACCGCGACGATGCGGTTGTCGTTACTTGTCCTTACCGCCGTGTATTTGATCGGAATATCGGGCCCGTGCGCGGTCGGATGATTGACCTGCCGCCACAGGGCCGGCCGCGCGGCGACGCCGCTCATCAGGTCTTCGATCTTGCTGCGGCTTTCGACGGTGACCGTTTCAATCCATTTGCGCCCGCGCCAGGCGTCGCAGCCCTCGCGCGACAGCTCTTCATTGCTGACGGCGATGTCTTTTATGACGCCATTATCGATGATCAGGGCGATGTCCGCGGCGGAAGCGATGACTTTGGCTGTCAGGGTCGCGTCAAGGCCGCTCAAAAATCGTTTCGGACTTTTGAAGTCGACTGTCGCGTCTTTGTTTGTCGCCGCATCCATCTCAGGACCAATACGTCACAGCACCCCCGATACTCGCCTTTAGCCGTGCTGCAACGCAGTAACAACCAGACGGCGGCCGATTTCAACTGCGGCCTTGCCATCGGCCGCCGTCGCATCCGCGCCGACCGCCTTAACGAGCTCAGGATTTTGATTAAAGAGACCGCCGCCGACCAAAACGACGATCTGAGGGTTTTTAGAGGCCTTGCGAAGCGCGCCTATCTCGCCGGCGATCTTCTCGGGCGACGTCTCGCACGCGGCCGAAAGCCCGATCGCATCGAACCATTCTCGCCGCACGAGCGCCGACAAATCGCCTGACGACGCCGCCGGCTCTGACCACACGCGCCAGCCTGCACGGCGGAAGAATTCCGAAACCATGACAACGCCGAACACGTGCTGATCGTCGGCGACGGTCGCCAGGAGGATGCTGGGCGCTTCGCCGCCGGAGGCCAGCGCCGACGCCGCCATCGCGCCCTGCTCCCGCAGGATCTGGTGCAGCCGACAAAGCCCGATCGTAACATCCGTGAAATCGGCCTCGTCCCGCTCCCACATCTCGCCGAGCCGCCGCGCCGCCCCGGTCAACAGGTCAAGATAGATCGCCTCTCGCGAGACCCCGCGCCCGATCAGGCCGGACACGAAAGCGCGGGAGGACGCGGCGCTTTCGTTCATCACCGACCACAGGAAGGTTGTCCGCTCCTCCTCGGTCGGCGAGACAAAGCCGGCGTTGTCGGCTGCGGCTTCGCGCGAATCCTTCAGCGTCAGCATCAGGCGCGGAATGATGTCGCCTTCGATCGTCTTGATCAGGATATCACGGCTTTCCGGCTGTGATTCCGCCGCCTTGGCCTTTTTCAGCTGGTCGCCGAGGCGGATAAAGGGAACAAGGACCCGCTCGGACTTAGACGCGACCGCGTCAGGCTCGGATTTCTGCAAGGCGCCCGGGAAAAAGTCAGTCATCGCAATTCCCCGCCTGAAGATTCCCGCCCAGAAGGGTTCGGGCTGCGCGGCATGTCCGCTCCGTTTTGATGGCGGCATCGGCTCGCTTCTCCCTCTTTGGGGCAGACGCAGCGCAAGCACTTATGCTGCAACGCAACAACCGATTTGTCCGTGAACGTCCCACTGCGTTTCTGCGGCGCCGCTTGCGCAATTTTGCGCTTGAGCGACGCTCATTCATCCCATTTGCGCCGCCAATCTCGGCGCTGCGGACCGAACGCTGCGACGCCGGAACCGCGAGTCGCTGGGAGGTTAGCAACATTTTCCTCCTGAAGGGAAGCGACGCCATCGACTTTCAGCCTCGGCTATCCATCCATCATATGTCAATCTCTGTGTACGTCAACTTGGGTTGACACTTTGCCTGCAGCGCGACTAGCGTCTGACTTCGTTTGGCGGACCAGGCAGCATGCACAAGCAGCGCGATGCGCACAGGGAGCGGCGGCCGCTCTACTCCCCTGAAGAGAGGCGCCGCCGCGATTCGACCAGATGGACTCTGGTGCAAGGCGTCCTGGCCCCGATCCAGTTTCTCGTCTTTCTCGTCTCGCTGTCGCTCGTCCTGCGCTATTTCGCGACCGGCGACGGATTTGCGATCGCGACCCTCTCCGTCGTCGTCAAGACGCTGGTTCTCTACGCCATCATGATCACCGGTGCGATCTGGGAAAAGGTCGTGTTCGGACAATATCTGTTTGCCCGCACATTTTTCTGGGAAGACGTCTTTTCGATGTTGGTCCTGGCGCTGCACACGGCATATCTCATCATGATTATCGCAGGACTCGGCGGGCCGGCGACGCAGCTCGCCGTCGCGCTCGCTGCCTACGCGACCTATGTCGTGAACGCCGGGCAGTTTCTCTGGAAATTACGGCTGGCGCGTCTTGAAGCGCCGGCGGCGGGAGCGGCCGCATGAGCGTTGCGCTCGACATCTCAAGAAAGCCGCGCGAGGCCTGCGACACGCCGGTGTTGCGCGAGCGGGGACAGCGCGAGGTCTTCTGCGGACTGACAGGCGTCATCTGGCTCCATCGCAAGATTCAGGACGCCTTCTTCCTGATTGTCGGATCGCGGACCTGCGCGCACCTGATGCAATCCGCAGCCGGCGTCATGATTTTCGCCGAACCGCGATTCGCGACCGCTATCCTCGAAGAGCGCGATCTCGCCGGCATCGCCGACGCCAATGACGAACTCGACAAGACGGTCGTGCGCCTCCTTGAACGTCGGCCCGACATCAAGCTCCTGTTCCTTGTCGGCTCGTGCCCCTCCGAGGTCATAAAACTCGACCTTCATCGCGCGGCTGAGCGGCTCTCGCGGCGATTCTCGCCATCGGTGCGGGTCCTCAATTATTCGGGCAGCGGCATCGAAACGACGTTTACGCAAGGCGAAGACGCCTGCCTTGCTTCACTGGTCCCGGAACTGCCGGCGAAAAAAGCGGCCGGCGCATCGCTGCTCGTCGTCGGCGCGCTCGCCGATGTCGTCGAGGATCAGTTCGCGCGGCTTTTCGCCGATATGGGAATGGACGACGTTCAATTCCTGCCGGCGCGCCGCGCGCAGGACCTGCCGTCGGTCGGGCCCGGAACGCGCTACCTGCTTGCGCAACCTTTCCTCGCGACGACGGCGCGCGCGCTCGAACAACGCGGCGCAGCGCGCATCCCTGCTCCCTACCCGCTCGGCGTTGAGGGAACGACGCTGTGGTTGAAGGCGGCGGCGTCTGCGATGGGCGTTTCCGCCTTCGACGTCGAACGCGTGACGGCGGCGCCCCGGGCGCGCGCCAGCCTGTCGGTGAAGCGGCGCGGCGCGGCGCTCGCTGGCAAGCGCGTCTTTTTCTTTCCCGACTCGCAGCTCGAAATTCCGCTGGCGCGATTCCTCTCACGCGAACTCGGCGCCGCACTGGTCGAGAT
>CAZGXT010000067.1:0-14442 GCA_964529675.1 uncultured Caulobacterales bacterium | reverse complement strand
CGTAGAGCCCGCCCGCGAGCTCGTCTCCGCGCCAGCATTCGACGCTGTGCGCATGACCGGCCGCGTGCAGCGTCATGAAGACTTCTTCGATGGAGTGATTGATCCACGTGTCGGTTCGGCCTTTTGCGGATTTCGCGCAGGCCGTGACCACGTCGCCGAAAGCGGCGTCGATCGTCACGTCGAACGGCTCCTTCTTCAGCGTCCGGAGCAGGCGCTTCGGCGCGCGCGCCTCGTCAAGCGGCAGCACGCCGCGCTCGGTCGGCAGCACCCAGACGACATGCTCGTCAAAGCGCGTCCTCGCCATCGGGAAATAACCGAGCGTATAGGCCTTCAGAAGATCGTCGGGATCGATGCTGGCCGAAGGGTCGCGCGGCATCTGCTCACTCGCCGGCCGAAGCGGCCTCTCTTGCGAGCCACTGTTCAAGCCAGTGGATGTGATAGTCGCCGGAAATGAAATCCGGCTGCTCAATCAGGTCGCGAAACAGCGGTATCGTCGTCTCGACGCCGTTGAGCGCCATCTCGGCGAGGCACCGCCTAAGTCGGCGAATGCAGTGATTGCGATCGTCGCCGAAGACGATCAGCTTGCCGACCATCGAGTCGTAATAGGGCGGAATGCGATAGCCCGTATAAATCGCGCTGTCGAAGCGCACGCCGGGCCCGCCTGGCGCATGGAAATAGGTTATCTCGCCCGGCGACGGACGAAAAGTCTTCGGGTTCTCCGCATTGATCCGGCATTCGATGGCATGGCCCTGGAAGACGATGTCCTCCTGCCGGAACGACAGCGGCATGCCGGCCGCGACGCGGATTTGTTCGCGAATGAGATCGGTGCGCGTCACAAGCTCCGTGACCGGGTGCTCGACCTGGATGCGCGTGTTCATCTCGATGAAGTAGAAGCGCCCATTTTCGTAAAGGAATTCGATCGTGCCGGCGCCGAGATAGCCGAGCTTGGCGATCGCATTGCGCGCAATGTCGCCGATTTCCTTGCGTTCTGCTGCGGTCAGCGCCGGCGACAACGCCTCTTCCAGCACTTTCTGGTGACGCCGCTGCAGCGAACAGTCGCGTTCGCCGAGCTGTACGACGTTGCCGAATTTGTCGCCGATGATCTGGATTTCGATGTGGCGCGGGCGCTCGAGATATTTCTCAAGATAGACGCTGTCGTCGCCGAACGCGGCTTTGGCTTCGGCCTTTGCGGTGGCGACAGCCTCGCCGAGCGCATCGGGCGTTTTCGCGACCTTCATGCCGCGCCCGCCGCCGCCCGCCGCAGCCTTCACCAGCACTGGAAAGCCGATGTCGTCCGCAGCGCGGCGCGCCTCGTCGAGCGAGGCGAGCGCGCCTTTGCTTCCGGGAACAAGCGGGATGCCGACGCTTCCCGCCGCTTCCTTTGCCGCGATCTTGTCGCCCATGACGCGGATGTGCTCAGGCGTCGGCCCGATAAACGTGATGTTGTGCGCCGTCACGATCTCGGCGAACCGGGCGTTCTCTGACAGGAAGCCGTAGCCCGGATGAATGGCGTCGGCGTTGGTGATCTCCGCCGCCGAGATGATCGCTGGAATGTTGAGATAGCTGTCCTTCGGCGGCGGCGGGCCGATGCAGACGCTTTCATCCGCGAGCCTCACATGCATTGCGTCGGCGTCGGCGGTCGAATGGATCGCCACCGTCGAAATGCCGAGTTCCTTGCAGGCGCGGTGGACCCTTAACGCGATCTCCCCGCGGTTCGCGATCAGCACCTTGTTGAACATCGCGCTACTCGACCACGATCAGCGGTTCGCCGTACTCGACAGGTTGGGCGTCGCGGACGAGCACCTCTTTCACCGCTCCCGCGCGCGGCGCCGCGATCGGGTTCATCGTCTTCATCGCTTCGACGATCATCAGCGTTTGGCCTTGCGCCACCTTGTCGCCGACTTTGACGAAGACGTCTGCGCCAGGGGAAGGCGACAGATAGACAGTGCCGACCATCGGCGATGTGACCGCGCCGGCTGGCGGCCCTGAAGGCTTCGCCTCCGCCGCGGCTTGGGGCTTTGGCTGCGATGCTGCAGCGGACGAGGCTGCAGGCGCGGCCGCCGGCGCATAAGCGAGCGCCGGCCCGGCGCCGGTCCTGGATACGCGCACGCGCATGTCAGGCTTCTGGATTTCAATTTCCGTAAGACCCGTCTGCTCGAGGATCGCCGCAAGCTCGCGAATCCAGGCGGCCTCGGCGGCGTTCGGCTTTAATGAACTCATGTCGGGCGGAAATCCCTGTTCAGCCTCTCGGGCCCTTGTCGATGAGCCCTTTAAGGGCGTCAAGCGCGGCGAGATAGCCCGCGCTTCCGAGCCCGCAGATCACGCCGGTTACGGCGGGGCTCACATACGAATGCCGGCGAAACGCTTCCCGGGCGTGGATGTTGGACAGATGCACCTCGATCGTGGGAAGCGTCAGGGCCTTCAGCGCATCGTGGATGGCGATCGACGTGTGGGAATAAGCGCCGGGATTGAGGATCAGACCGTTTGCTTTTTCGCGCGCTTCCTGGATCCAGTCGACCAGTACGCCCTCGTGATTGGTCTGCCGGAAATCGAGGCGCAAGCCGAGGGCAAGGGCCTTCTCCTCCAGAGCGCGCTGCAAATCGCCGAGCGTCGCCGTGCCGTAGATGTGCGGCTCCCGCTTGCCGAGCAGGTTGAGGTTGGGGCCGTTGAGGACGTAAATCAGCATGTCAAAGCGCCGCTGCGCCGCCCGTCTTGCAATGGCGGCCTTGAGCCGACACATACAAGCGTGTTCGTTTCTTTAGTGCAAACCGGCCCTTCGATGCGTCTGATCGTCAATGGCGAGCCTCGCGAGCTTCAGGAGGGCGCAAGCGTCGCCGCCCTTCTCTCCGCCCTTGAGCTAGATGGGCGCCGCCTCGGGGTCGAGGTCAATCGCACGATCGTCCCGAAGTCGGCCTATGCCGGAACCCGCCTCGGCGACGGCGACACGATCGAGATCGTGCATTTCGTAGGGGGCGGCTGATGACGTCTGATCTGATCATCGCCGGGCGCCGCTTCACTTCACGCCTCATCGTCGGCACCGGAAAATACAAGTCCTACGAAGAGAACGCCCGCGCCGCGGAGGCGGCGGGCGCCGAAATGGTCACGGTCGCCGTGCGACGCGTCAACATTTCGGATCGGTCCAAGCCCATGCTGACCGACCATCTCGATCCGGAGAAATTCGTCTTCCTGCCGAACACCGCCGGATGTTTCACCGCCGAGGACGCTATTCGCACCTTGCGGCTTGCGCGCGAGGCCGGCGGTTGGTCGCTCGTGAAGCTCGAAGTGCTCGCCGACCAGAAGACGCTCTATCCAGACATGGAAGAGACCCTGCGCGCGGCGAAGCTCCTGATCGCCGATGGATTCGACGTGATGGTCTACTGCTCCGACGATCCGGTTTTCGCGCGCAAGCTTGAGGACGCGGGCTGCTGCGCGATCATGCCGCTCGGATCGCTCATCGGGTCGGGACTTGGCATCCTTAATCCGGTCACCATCCGGCTGATCGTCGAACAGTCTTCAGTGCCGGTCATCGTCGACGCCGGCGTCGGTACGGCGTCAGATGCGGCCGTCGCAATGGAACTGGGCTGCGACGGCGTCCTTATGAACACGGCGATCGCCGAAGCCAAGGACCCCCTCCTGATGGCGTCGGCGATGAAGCACGCGGTCATTGCCGGAAGGCAGGCCTATCTCGCCGGGCGGATGCCGAAGAAGCGTTACGCTGACCCGTCTTCGCCGCTTGCCGGGCTGATCTAGCCGGCAGGCTTTGCTTTCTTCGCCTCGGCGATCGCATCCCTTACGGCGTCCTCATCGAGCCCCGGAATTACCCGCATGAAGTCCCCGTCGAGCGCGGTGACGATGAAGCTCGGCGTGCCGTCGAGGCGCATACGCTGGGCCGCCGCGAAATTGCTCTCGATCGCAGCGTCGAGTTTCGCCGCCGCGGCGTCCTTTTTGAGGCGCGCCGCATCGAGGCCGACGGACTTGGCGACCTCCGTAAGTTTCTCTTCGGTCAATACCCCTGACTGGGCGAGCAGGGCGAAGTGATAATCGAGATATTTCCCCTGTTCGCGCGCGGCGAGCGCGTAGCGCGCCGCCTGATCCGATTCTTTGCGGAGAAGGGGGAGGTCTCGCAAGATGACTTTGACCGCTGGATCGGTCTTCGTAATGTCGCGGACAAGGTCCGTCGCGCGCTTGCAATAACCGCAATGATAATCAAACAGCTCAATGACCGCGACCTTCGCCGCCGCCGGATTCTTGCCGGCGACAAAGCCGGTTTCCTCCTTCAGCAGGGCAGGAAGCGCGGCGGCCGCGGCTTCCGCCGCTTCGCGTTCGGCGTAAGCATTAAGGGCGTCAACGATGATTTCGGGATTGTCGCGTATGACCTCCCGTACGATCGCTTCAATCACATCTCGGTCGCCGGAGGGCGTCGGCTTTGACTGCTGGGCTGATACGACGTTGACAGCGATGGCCCCGAGGAGGGCCGCGCCGCCGAGCGCTCCGACGATCAGCAATTTCGAATTCATGGTTATGGCCCCGCCTTAGTCCGCGTTTCAGGTGTCAGCGAAATTGTGGATCCGGCACTTCGTCGCGCGGCTGTTCAGGCGCCGGCTTCTTTTCGGTCGGGGGCGAGGGATCAACGCCGCGCGGCGCGGGCGCTTCGGCGCCAAGGCTTGCAACAATAATGTCGTTCGCCTGACGCCATTCCGGCGTTCCCCTCGGCAATCCGCGCAGCGCACGCCGCGCAAACTGCGCCGCTTCAGGCTTCGCCCCGACATTGTAGCGCGACTCCGCCATGGCGAGATCGGCCATAGGCTCGTTGCCGAGCGATCCATAAGCCCGCGCAAGTTCGAACCAGCCGAATGAATTGTCAGGCTCAACGAGCAGCGCCGCCTTCAGTTCCTTGACGGCCGCGTTGAGGCTGTCAGCCTCTTCGCTGGCGGCGAGGGCGCGTCCGAGATTGATGCGCAAGAGCGCCTTTCCGGGCTTCAACTCGACGGAACGCCGATGCGGCTCCACCGACTCCGCGACGCGGCCGAATTCGAACAGCATTTGCCCTTTCAGCTCATGGAAAAAGGGGTTGTCCGGATGGTCCGCGATCAGCGCGTCGATCTCCTTGACCGCCTTCTCCATCTCCGTGCCGCGATAATAGGCGACCGCGCGCGCATAGCGCGCAGGGTCTGAAGCGTCCGACAACGGATATTGCCTAAGGGTGTATTGCGTCGGCTGCATGAAGCCGAGGATCTTCGCCTGGATCATCCTCAAGCGATGGATCTCTTCAGGCGAGTCCTTCTTGCCGAAATGCGGAGACTGCTTGGCCCGCTCCTCAAGCGCGTTGACGCGGGCGAGCGCGAGCGGGTGGCTTTGCAGATAGGGGTTTACCCGCTGGCCGTGGACGATCTGGGAGCTGCTGAGCTTCTTGAATGACTCAATCAATCCGGAGCCCGAATGTCCGACCGCTTCGAGATAGGTCAGCGCGGCCTGGTCGGCCGAGGATTCCTGGCCGCGGCTGTATTGCAGCGCATTGGCGATGCCGACCGTCTGCCCGAGCGCCAGCAGCCCGAGACCTGCGTCCGGGGCGCCGGCGGCGATCGCGCCCGCCGCAAGAACAAGGCTGAGGATCATCGGGCGCGTCGCCGCCGCATAAGCCTCATCGGAGCGCGCCGTGTGGCCGCCGGCGATGTGGCCGGCTTCGTGGGCGATGACGCCTTCAATCTGGTTCGGTGTTTCGGAAATCGTGATGAGGCCGGTGTTGACGCCCATCACCAGACCGCCGGCGAAGGCGTTGAAGGACTGGTCGCCGACGAGAAGAATCTGGATTTCGTCAGCCGGAATTCCCGCCGCCCGGAAGATCGGTCGCGAGTAATCGTCGAGCCACTCTTCTATCTCGACGTCTCGCAACAGCGATTGCGCCGACGCCTGACCGGCGGCGAGAACAGCTAACGCCGCGGCGACGAGGAAACGGCCGGCAAACATCTTCATAAACGCACCATGACCAATCGCAACGCCGACGCAATCCTTGCCGCGCGGCATGGCGGAAATGTGACCCGCAGGCTCTTGCGGCTACTGGCCGAGCGCCTTTCGCCACCAACCCTTCTTGGGCTGCTGCGGCTGCTCCGGCACGATGTCGGGCGGCAGCGTCGGCGCTGGCTTGGCCGGCCGTTCGTTAACGGGTTCGTCAGCGTTTTCCGGCGCCCGCCAGCTTGCCCCCGCAGCAGGCTCCAAGGGCGCCTCGGTCATCGTTTGCGGCTGCTCTGCCTTCGCTGACGCGGTCTCGTTCGGGGAAGGTCCAGTCCCATCTGGGTTGGCGCTGTCGTCGGCGCTTTCGGGGTCGACGGCGGTCGAGGCTGCCGTCGTTTCGCCTTCCGGGCGGCGATCGTGACGACGCCCGCCGCGACGGCCGCGCCGGCGGCGGCGCCGTCCGCCCTTATCGCCTTCGCTACGGTCGTCCTCTGCGCGCTGCTCATCGGCAACGTCGCTCCGCTCAGCGCCTTCGTCGTCACTCAAATCGACCGAGGGCTGTTCTTCAGCCTGCGGATCGCCAGCCTGGCGCGTCTGGTCGCTGCGCCCGTCGCGACGTCCGCCCCGGCGCCGCCGCCGACGTTTGCGTCCGCCACGCTCTTCTCCCTGGTCGCTGCGTTCCTCGCTCTCATCGGCGTCCGCAACTTCTTCCGCCGCAATTTCCTCTTCTGCATCAGGTTCGATCGTTTCGGTCGTATCGGCGCGGACGATCACCGGCGCTTCGGCGACTTCGCGCCGGACGCCCGTTTTCTCGATCTCGAAATTGTCACCCGCTTTCGATGAATCAGCGGTCACTTCGACGGTTACGCCGTAATTCTCCTCGATGCGACGCAGCCAGTCTCGTTTGTGGTTAAGGATATAGAGCGCGACGTCCATCGCGACCTTCACTTGAAGAAGGCCGGCGTCGCCCGTTGTCGCCTCGTGCTCGGTGGATCGGAGAATGCGCAACGCCGCCATTTCGTGCGAGCGAACTGCGCCCGCGCCGCCGCAGGTCGGACAGGCATGGGTGGTGCCGTCAACGATGCCGGCGCGCCGCCGCTGGCGCGACATTTCAAGGAGACCGAATGAGGAGATTCGGCCGACCTGGATGCGGGCGCGATCGGCGCGAAGGGCGTCCTTGAGGCGCTTTTCGACCGCCCGGTTGTTGCGCCCTTCCTCCATATCGATGAAGTCAAGGACGATCAGGCCGGCGAGGTCGCGCAGTCGCATCTGGCGCGCGGCCTCGTCCGCGGCCTCGAGATTGGTGCGCAGGGCGGTCTGTTCGATATTGCGTTCGCGCGTCGACTTGCCGGAGTTCACGTCGATCGCGATCAGCGCTTCGGTCTGGTTGATGACGATATAACCGCCTGACTTCAGCCGAACCGTCGGCTGGTACATCGAATCGAGCTGCGCCTCGACATTGTGGGCGACGAACAGCGGCGTGCGTTCCTTATAGGGCTGCACGTTCTTCGAGTGCGAGGGCATCAGCATCTTCATGAAGTCTTTGGCCTCGCGGTAACCCGCATCGCCTTCGACGATCACATGCGAAATGTCCTTGTCGTAGAGATCGCGGATCGCACGCTTGATAAGGCTAGCCTCCTCATAAATGAGGCAGGGGGCGATCGACTTCAGAGTGAGGGTCCGGATGTTTTCCCATAGCCTGACCAAATATTCGTAATCACGCTTGATTTCGGCTTTGGTGCGCTTGGCGCCGGCTGTCCGGATGATGAGGCCCATGCCTGCCGGCACGTCGAGGCTGTCGACGACGCGGCGCAAGCGCTTCCGGTCCGCGGCCATCGGTATCTTGCGGGAAATGCCGCCGCCCCGCGCCGTATTCGGCATAAGCACGCAGTACCGGCCGGCGAGCGAGAGGTAAGTCGTCAACGCTGCGCCCTTGGTGCCGCGCTCTTCCTTGACAGCCTGCACCAACAGAATCTGACGACGCTTGATGACTTCCTGAATCTTGTAATTGCGCAGGAGCCGAGCCTTCTTCCGGCGCGCTTCCCGGAAGCGGTCGATAAGTTCGCGCCGGGGAAGCTTCGTCAGGGGATTTTCTTCCGCAAGCTTGGCTGCGCGCGCTGCGGCGGCGACTTCGTCTTCGTCATCCTCAACGTCTTCGTCGGCGCTTTCCTCGCGGTCGTCGCCGGCCTCAAATCCGATCTCCTCGACGGTCTCCACCGCCTCCGGATCGTCGATCTCCTCGACAGCGCTAACGCCTTCGCCGTCGACATCGGCATCGCCGGCGATCTCGTCCAGCGGATCTTCTTCAGCAGCGGGGGCGTCGCCGACCACGATATCCGCTCCGCCTGCAGCAAGCGCGGCTTCGGGCTCGAGCGCTTCGGCGCCGGCGGCCGGCGACTCGCCGTCCGCGAGCTGATGATCGGCGTCTTGATGGTCCCGGTGATCGTCGCGCGAGTAGTCTGGACGGCCGCCCTCGCCGCCCTCGCCGAGGGCCGCATCAATTTCGTCGAGCGCCGCATCGTCGTTTTCGCTGGCGCGCGTCAGGGCCAGCGCCGCGGCGAGGTCAGCCTCTTCCTTGTCCGCCTCTTCCAAAAGCCGGCGGTCGGAGATGGGGATCTGGTAATAGTCAGGGTGGATCTCGTTGAAGGCGAGAAAACCGTGGCGATTGCCGCCGAACTCGACAAAGGCCGCCTGTAACGAAGGCTCCACCCGGGTGACCCGGGCTAGATAGATATTTCCTCGAACCGGCCGCTTGGAGGCCGATTCAAAATCAAAGTCCTCGACCTTGCCGTTCTGCAGCACGCAAACGCGAACCTCTTCCTGGTTCGCGGCGTCGATAAGCATCGTCTTTTTCATCTAATTCTCTTGCGGCGCGCAGCGCTCGCGGCTTTTCGCCGGGCCTGGCCTTGCCGTTCCATTTGCGCAGCAGCGAACGCCCGGAAACGCGCCGGACGAGGCTTTCGCCGCCGTCAGGGTTCGCGAGGGATGCCGCCATCTGCTCTGTTCCAATTACGCCGCACGCGTCCATTGCGCGCAGCAGGGTTTAACGTCTGGCGCTCGCAAAGCGCCGTTCGCTCCCGGATCGGCGCCGTTCATGTCTGAGCGGGGCGCGTCACCCGCCCGGCGTCAGGAGCGGCCGGGCTCATTCCTGGCGTCCTTTCAAGGGCCTAGTTTGCCCTCAACGGACGCCGCCCAGCGCTGGGGCGCGGGGAGAATTCTTTCGGACATGGAGATCGGCGCGAACCCGCGAATCTCAACCATGTTTAATCGAAGATGCATTACCACGGGAAAAAAGGAAAGCATCCCTTAACGCCGACTCAGCTTTTGATCAGGCTGCTGGCGGAATTCTTAACGGGGCGTTAACTCTAGGAGCCCAAGACCGCCGGGGGCGCTGGTGGTGACATTGACAGGCGTTGGTTCCGTGATCTCCGAGCTAAAAATAAGCGCCGTTGCGGCTTTGGCCGTCGCCGCAACTCTGCTGGCGACAGCTAGCGCTGGCGAAATCGAAGGAATCCGGTTCGGCGAAACCTCGGCCGCCGAAACGCGAATCGTTCTCGATATCGCGGGTGATATCCAGACCGTCGGCGCTCCCGTCGCAGGCCCCCAATCGCTGATGCTTGAGTTCGACCAGACGACAAGGCTTGCCGGTTTTGCGCACGCTGGCCGCGGGAAGGGTCTGGTCGCCAGCTACGCTTTCGGGTCGTCTCCCCTGGTTTCGCTCAATCTCGCGTTCGAATCACCCAGCAAGATCAAATCGTTGTTTGTAATTCCCCCGAGCCCCGCCAATCCCCGGCGCCGGCTCGTCATCGATCTGGAAATGGGCGCGCCCCCGCCCAAGCCGGTAGTCGCTGCCGCTACGTCTGCTGACGCGAAATACGAAACGCTGACCGAAGTCATCGAAGCTTCCATACCGCCGTCCACGGTCGCTACTGTTGCTCCGGGTCTGAAACCGTCAGTGACCCCGCCAATCCCAGTCGCCTCCGTGACAAAACCTGTAATTGTCATTGACCCAGGTCATGGGGGCAGCGACCCCGGCGCCGCCGGCGCTTCAGGCGCGAAGGAAGCGGCCGTCAATCTGGCAGCCGCTTTGGTCTTAGCGGAAATCCTTGAAAAATCAGGAAGCTACAAGGTCGTCCTGACTCGCCAAGCTGATAATCGTCTGGCCCACGACGAGCGCTCGCGGCTTGCAAGGGATGCGAAGGCGGACCTCTTTATCTCGCTGCATGCTGACGCCCATAGCGACTCCAAGGTGCGCGGTGCGTCGGTTTACACGCTTTCCGAGGAGGGCTCCGCTCGCTCCGCCAGGGAGGCGCTGGCGCAAGGCAATTACCACGTCTTCGATGTCGATATCGGCCAGACCGACCCACAGGTCGGCGGCATCCTCTACAATCTCGCCCAACGAAAAACCGAGAACGAGTCGGACCGTTTCGCCGAGATTTTGGTCAATCGCCTGAAGGGCGCGACGCCGCTGCTCAACAACTCCCACCGCCGCGGCAACTTCAAGGTTCTGCTCGCTCCCGACGTGCCGGCCGTTCTGCTTGAGCTTGCCTTCATCTCGAACAGCAAGGATGAGGCAAATCTTAAGTCAGAGGCTTGGCGCAAGCGCTCCATGGCGGCTGTCGCGGGTGCGATAGACGCTTATTTCGACGAGCGGCGCGCATCCTTGCACGCAGGCAACATCCCCGCCACACCGACCAGATAAGGTCGTTTTTGCGCCCTGAAATTAGGTGTAAGGACGGAATGCCCGAAAACGGGCGAGGGGCCCCGCCCGTAGAGTGAGATGGCGATGTCGGACGATCAGGTTTTCTTCGAAGGCGTCGAGCGCAACCCCGCGCTCGCACCCGAGCCCCGGCGCAGGCTGCCCCATTGGGTGCGGGTCGTCGGCTACGTAACCGCAGGCGGCGCCGCGCTCGCGCTCCTGTCGGTGGCTGGTTTCGCGCTTTACCTCTTTAGCCTCAGCCGCGACCTTCCAGATTACGCCGCGCTCGCCGAGTACGAGCCGCCGGTGACGACGCGGGTTTACGCCAATGACGGCTCGCTCGTGGCCGAATTCGCGCGCGAGCGTCGACTTTTCATGCCCATCGAGGCGATGCCGCCGCTCATCAAGGATGCCTTCATATCGGCGGAGGACAAGTCGTTCTATGAACATGAGGGCCTTGATTTCCGCGGCATCGTGCGCGCGCAAGTGTCCAACATCGGGAACCTCATCCGCGGGCGGCGTCTTGAAGGCGGCTCGACCATCACGCAACAGGTCTCCAAGAACTTCCTGTTGTCGAGCGAACAGAAGATCGAGCGCAAGATGAAGGAATGGCTCGTGACGCGCCGGATCGAGCGCGCGTTCACGAAGGATCATATTCTCGAACTCTACCTCAACGAGATTTATCTCGGGAATCGCTCTTACGGTGTTGCGGCTGCAGCGCTGAACTATTTCGACAAGCCGCTTGGCGAACTGACGATTGAGGAGGCGGCCTATCTGGCCGCAATTCCGAAAGGACCCAACAATTATCACCCCGTGAATAACTACGACCGCGCGATCGATCGGCGGAACTGGGTGATCAATCGTCTCTTCGAGGACGGCAAGATCACGAAGGAACAGTTCGAGGCGGCCAGGGCGACGCCGCTGAACGCGAAAATTGCTCCGCCGCTCGGCGCGCGCGATTGGGCGTCGGAATACTTCGCCGAGGAAGTCAGAAAGCAGATCGCTGAACGCTACGGCTCGGAAGCGTTATACGACGGCGGCCTCGCTGTGCGTACGACGATCGATCCGAGATTCCAGCAGGCGGCGGGCAAGGCCCTCCGGCGCTGGCTTGTCGATTACGATCAGCGTCACGGCTGGCGCGGCCCGCTTTCGACGATGTCGATAGGCGATGACTGGAAAGCCCAATTTGTTGAGATTGAGAAGACGCTTGCTGCAGCGAAGACGATTTCAGCGGACCTCGCGCCTTGGCGTCCGGCGGTTGTTCTCGCAGCCGCGCGCAACGAGGCCAAGATCGGTCTTGATGACGGAAGCGAAGGGGAGATTCCGCTCGATGCGATGAAGTGGGCGCGCGCCTACAAGTCGGTCGACGCGCTCGGTGAGGAAGTGACCGCCGCGTCGAGCGTCCTCAAGAAGGGCGACATCGTCTATGTGGAGCCGCTTGAGAAAGCGGGCGACTTTGCGCTCCGCCAGCCGCCAGCGGTCAACGGCGCCCTCGTTGCAATTGATCCGCATACGGGCCGGGTGCTGGCGATGGTCGGGGGCTTTTCGTTCCAGCTTTCGGAATTCAATCGAGCCATACAGGCGAGCCGCCAGCCCGGCTCGACCTTCAAGCCGTTTGTCTACGCCGCGGCGCTCGACAGCGGGTACACTCCGTCTTCAATCGTGCTCGACGCCCCCTTCGTCGCGCCGGGCGTCAACAGCTGGTGGAAACCCGGCAATTATGCCGAGGGCCGCTTTTACGGGGAATCGACGCTGCGACTTGGCATTGAACAGTCGCGTAATACGATGACGGCGCGCCTCGCCCAGGATCTCGGCATCGGCCGCATCCTTGATTATGTCGAGCGCTTCAATCTCTCCGACAAGATGCCCCGCGAGCTGGCGATTTCTCTCGGATCGGGCGAAACGACGTTGATGCGCATCACCGCGGGCTATTCTACTTTTGTCAATGGCGGCAAGCGGGTGACGCCCTTCCTGATTGACCGCGTGCAGGACAAGTCAGGCGCAACGATTTTTGTCAGCGATGCGCGCGTCTGCCCTGATTGCAACGGTCTTGCCTGGAACAGTCAGACGGAACCTCAACTCTCTGACGATCGCGAACAGATCATGGATCCGCGCACCGCTTACCAGATGGTGTCCATGCTCGAAGGCGTCGTTCAGCGCGGCACCGGCTCAGCGGTGAGGAAGCGGGTCTCAAAACCTGTCGCCGGAAAGACCGGCACGACGAACGATTACAAGGACGCGTGGTTCGTCGGCTTTGCGCCTGACCTGGCCGCCGGTGTCTTTGTAGGGTTCGACATGCCGGCGAGCCTCGGCGAAGGCGAAGCGGGCGGCGGCGTGGCAGCGCCCGTCTTCGGCGATTTCATGGCGGAAGCGCTGAAAGAGGAAGCAGGCATCCCTTTCCGGGTTCCCTCAGGGATCCGCCTGGTGCGGGTGAACGCCAAGACCGGCAGGCCCGCAACCGCCGGCGATCCGAATGTCATCCTAGAGGCGTTCAAGGCGGAAGACTCGCTGACGTCGCAGCCGTCTAATGATGAGCTGACGCTCGATCCGCTAAGCGCTGCGCCGCGCACCGATCCGCCGCCCTCGGTAGACGACCTCAACGGAATCTATTAGGCGCAAACGTCAAATGCGAACCGACATCGCCCAGCTCGCCGCAAAAACACAGCAGTCGCTCGACCTGCTGAGGAGGCGTCTTTGACTGGGACAAAGCGAACAACCGGCTTGATGAGCTGAACGCCAAGGCGGAGACGCCGTCTTTTTGGGATGATCCTCAAGCCGCGCGGAAGCTGATGCAGGAGCGAACCGCGCTCGAAACGCAGATCAAGGCGATCGGCGAGATTTCAGGCGAACTCGACGACCTTTCCTCACTCGCCGAGATGGCGGAGGAAGACGGCGACGCCGCGAGCGCCGATGATGTGCTGACGCTGATGACAGCGCTCGCCGAACGCGCCGGCAAGGCCGAGACCGAAGCGCTACTCTCGGGCGAAGCCGACGGCAATGACTGCTATCTCGAGATTCATCCCGGCGCCGGCGGCACCGAATCGAACGACTGGGCGGCGATGTTGCTGCGCATGTATGTGCGTTGGGCGCAGCGTCGAGGCTACTCGGTCGAAGTGATTGAGGAGCAGGCCGGCGAGCAGGCGGGGATCAAGTCCGCGACCGTGCAGATCACCGGTTTCAACGCCTATGGATGGATGAAAACCGAATCGGGCGTCCACCGCCTTGTTCGCATTTCGCCTTACGACTCGAATGCGCGCCGCCATACGTCGTTCGCGTCCGTTTGGGTTTATCCGGTCGTCGACGATTCGATCGAAATTGAGATCAACGAAAGCGATTGCCGCATCGACACCTATCGCTCTTCGGGCGCAGGCGGTCAGCACGTGAACACGACGGATTCGGCCGTTCGCATCACCCACATCCCGACTGGAATCGTCGTCGCCTGCCAAAACGAACGCTCCCAGCACAAGAATCGCGCGACCGCCTGGAACATGTTGCGCGCGCGCCTCTTTGAGCTCGAATTGCAAAAGCGCGAGGAAGCGGCCGCCGCGATCGCCGCGTCAAAGACAGAAATCGGCTGGGGCCACCAAATCCGCTCCTATGTGCTCCAACCCTATCAGATGGTGAAGGACCTGCGGACCGGCGTTGAAAGTCCTACTCCAGAAGATGTGCTCGATGGAGATCTCGACGAGTTTATGGCCGCCGCGCTCGCCCAACGGGTCGTAGGCGAGGCGACGACCTAGTGCGCTGGAACTTGGGAATATAGAGCGGCGCTTGCGGTCGGGGCCCCACAA
>CAZGXT010000066.1:7947-14680 GCA_964529675.1 uncultured Caulobacterales bacterium | reverse complement strand
TCCCGTTCTGTGAGATACGGCCCCGGGGAAGTTCGCCCTGACGCGCCGGGCAGCAGGCGGGACATAGGCGCGGCGCGCGCGTGCGTAAAGGGGCGGGTCGGGCCGGAGCGAGGGGTGCATGCGACGAGGTGCGCTTACTGGGCGCAGCGGCGCGCCATAAAGTGCCTTCGGCCAAAGGGGGCATTTCAAGATGAGAATACTCGCTACCGCTGTAGGTTTGTTTCTCGCCGGCGCCGCATCCGCCGTTGCGCAGGACACTGGGGCCGCGGCGCCGCCGGTCCACGCGATGCGCCTTGAGGGCGGCGTGCTGACCGGTCCAGGCGCGGACATCATCCTTGCTGACGTCCCGTCTGCGCAGTTTATTCTCGTTGGCGAGGATCACGGCTTCGCGGACCCGCCTGAGATCGCGCTGGCGCTGGCGAAGGCCGCCCGGCCTCATGGCCTCATCAATCATGTCGTGGAGATCGGTCCGCTGACGGACGAATGGGTCGAAAAACGCCTCGGCGCCGGCGGTCCCGATGCGCTGGCGAAGGCGCTCGACGGGCGCCCGCTTGCAATCCCGTTCCTCGGCCTTCGCGAGGACGCTTTGCTCGCCGACTATTTCCTGAAGAACGCGTCGCGACGGCGCGATGTGCTCTGGGGCGTCGATCAGGAATTCATCGGCTCGACGCTGATCTGGCTGGAGCATCTTCAGTGGACGGCGAAGACGGACGCCGCAAGAAAGCTTGTCGCTGATGCGCTCGCCGCCGAGCGCACAGCGTTTGCCAAGGGCGATTTCAGCTCGATGTTCATGTTCGCCGCCGCGCCGGAGACATTCGAGAAACTGCGCGCGGCCTTCGCTGGCGACGAGGAGGCTTTGCCGGTCATTGAGGCGCTCGCCGAGAGCGCCGCGATCTATCGCGCCTATAACGCCGGAAAGAACTACGCGAGCAATGCCGACCGCATCGCCTATATCCGGAAGGAGTTCTTGCGCCAGTACGGCGCTGCTAAAGGGCCGGCGCCGCGCGCGCTGATGAAAATGGGGGCCATTCACCTCGGCCTCGGCACGACGTTTCTCTCGACTTTCGATCTCGGCGCGCTCTCCGAAGGCGTAGCGGCGGCGAACGGCCTCAAAACGCTGCGCGTCCTCATCCTTCCGCTCGCAGGAATGCAGACGACGATCGCTCCCTCTGCGGACGGCCCGTTCCGCACGTCCGAAATGCGATCGGAATTGACGGCGGGCATTTTGAAAGCGATCGGCGTCGAGGAAGGCGCAGTCGCCGCTGAAGGCTATACGGTCATTTCGCTCGAGCCCGTGCGGCGCAGCCTGGAGCAAAAGGGACTGAACGCGCTCACTGCGGAACAACGCTTCTTCGTTCTCGGCTACGATTATCTCGTCACGACAAAATCGGCGCGCGCCGCTACGCCGCTTTCTCTAAAATAGGCCGTCGATTTCCCCGTTGTCATTGACGGTGATGCGCTCGGCCGCCGGCGCCTTCGGCAGCCCGGGCATCGTCATGATCTCGCCGCAGATCGCGACGACGAAACCGGCGCCAGCGGAAAGGCGCGCCTCCCGGACGTGCAGGACATGGCCTTCCGGTGCGCCGAGGCGCAACGGGTCGTCGGAAAAGCTCATCTGCGTCTTCGCCATGCATACAGGCATATCGCCGAAACCGAGCTTTTCGTAGCTGGCGAGCGCGCGTTCGGCGGCGAGGGAGAAGTCGACACGCGCCGCGCGATAGATTTTTTCGGCGATTGTCTCGATCTTGGACTTCAACGGCGCTGCGTCCGGATAGAGGGGATGGAAATTCGACGCGCCGCTTTCGACGAGCGCGACGACGGCGCGGGCGAGGTCTTCAGCGCCCGCTGAGCCATCCGCCCAGTGGCGGCAGACGATCACGTCGGCCCCGGCGCGCGCAGCCGCCGCCTTGATTTCCGAAAGCTCCGCCGACGTATCGGAGGTGAACTGGTTGACGCCGACGACGACCGGCACGC
Source organism: uncultured Caulobacterales bacterium (assembly GCA_964529675.1). Taxonomy (GTDB): domain Bacteria; phylum Pseudomonadota; class Alphaproteobacteria; order Caulobacterales; family Parvularculaceae; genus Amphiplicatus. The sequence continues at coordinate 12,706 of CAZGXT010000066.1, read as the reverse complement.
CGAACGACCGCACGTTTTCGATGTGGCGGGCGAGATTGACGGCGCCGGCCCTCACCGCGGCGATATTCTCCGCAGGCAGATTATCTTTGGCGACCCCGCCGTTCATCTTGAGGGCGCGAACTGTAGCGACGATGACGGCCGCCTTCGGCGAAAGGCCGGCCTTGCGGCATTTGATGTTGAAGAATTTCTCCGCGCCGAGATCGGCGCCGAAGCCCGCCTCCGTCACGACATAGTCGGCGAGCGCAAGCCCTGTACGCGTCGCGATCACTGAATTGCAGCCATGCGCGATGTTCGCAAAGGGGCCGCCATGGATGATCGCTGGAGTATTCTCAAGCGTCTGCACGAGATTTGGCAGGACAGCGTCCTTGAGGAGGGCGGCCATTGCGCCGTCGGCCTTGAGGTCCTTGGCGGTCACCGGCGTCTTGTCGCGCCGCCAGCCGACGATGATGGCGCCGAGGCGCCGCTGAAGATCTTCAAGATGCTCCGACAGGCACAGGATCGCCATCACTTCAGAAGCGACCGTGATGTCGAAGCCCGCCTCGCGCACCACGCCGTTATTGTCGCCGACGCCGCAGATGATTTCGCGCAAGCTGCGGTCGTTCATGTCGATCACGCGCCGCCAGGTCACGCGGCGCGAGTCGATATTGAGCGCGTTGCCCCAGTGGAGGTGATTGTCGATCATCGCGGCGAGAAGATTGTGCGCCGACGTGATGGCGTGAAAGTCGCCGGTGAAATGAAGGTTGATGTCGTCCATCGGCGCGACTTGACTCCTGCCGCCGCCAGTCGCGCCGCCCTTGACGCCGAAACAGGGGCCGAGCGAGGGCTCGCGCAACACGATCGCCGTCTTCTTGCCGATGCGGTTCAGCGCATCGCCGAGGCCGATCGTCGTCGTCGTCTTGCCTTCGCCCGCCGGCGTCGGGTTGATCGCCGTCACGAGGACGAGATTGCCGCCGGCGCGAGCCTTCAATTCGCCGAGCGCCGCGGTGTCGATTTTCGCCTTGCCGCGGCCATAGGGTATCACCGCTTCCGGGGGCAGGCCGAGCTTGGCGCCGATGTCGGCGAGCGGCAGGAGACGAGCCGCGCGAGCGATTTCAATGTCAGATTTCAAGACCGGTCCTCTATGTCGGGCAAGGCTCCATAGCGGCCCTTGCAGGGGTTTGTCGCGAGGCGCGGAGGGGCTTGCAATTTAGTCGGAACTATCTCATATTTCTGTAATGACAGAAATTACTGACAGGCCTATTGAGATGACCCCGGCGGTTCAGCGCTTCGTTCTCCATTGGGGGGACATGGGCACGACCTGGGGCGTCAACCGCTCGATCGCTCAGATCCACGCGCTCCTCTTCGTCAGCGGCAAGCCGCTCAACTCGGAGGAAATCGCCGACGCCCTGCATATGGCGCGGTCGAACGTTTCGACGTCGATACGCGACCTGGTCGAGTGGGGCCTCGTTCGGCGCGCGCCCATCATGGGCGACCGCCGCGATCATTACGAGGCGGAGGGCGACGTCTGGGAAATGGCCTCGAAGATCGTGGCGATCCGGAAAGCGCGGGAAATCGATCCGGCTGCGGAGGATTTGCGCATCGTCCTCGACGAGGCGAAGGCCGACCCGGCGACGAGCGCCGCGGCTGTCACGCGCCTGACCGAACTCAAAGGTCTCATCGACATGCTCAACAGCTGGTACGAGCAGATGAACCGCGTGCCGAAGGCGCAGCTCTTGCCGCTCATCAAGCTCGGAAGCAAGGCGGTCGATCTGCTGGCGCCGTTTCTGAAGAAGAAATAGCCCGCACGAAGAAAGGGGCGACCGATGGCGATCATGGATGCAGAAACCGGCGCCGCCTTCGCACTTCGACCTTGCGAGACAGGAAGCGCGACGCAGCCGCGCCGCGACAACCGCTTTCAAAGACTTCTCAGCAGCGCTGAATGGTCCGCGCTCCCGAAGACTGTCCGCGAAAGGTTTTCCGCCGCGCATGAGGTCGGCGAAAGCGCCGTCTACCGCGGCCGCACGACGCGGCTATGCATGAACGTCGCCGGGCGAATTCTCGCCGCCCTCGCGCGCCTCATCGGCGCCCCGCTGCCGGTGGACCTCAATTGCAGGGATTGCGACGCGGTCGTCGCCGTCACCAATGCGGCGAAGGGCGGGGGCCAGATCTGGACGCGGCTGTACGCGAGGAAAAACAGCTTTCCCCAGGCCATCCACTCGATGAAGAAATTCGCCGGGCCGACTGGCCTTGAAGAACATGTCGTCGACGGGACGCTTTTCGGTCTTGGAATGACGTTGAAGCTCAGCGTGGCGGCCGGCGCGCTCTACTTCGCCAGCGACGATTATTTCCTGCGCCTCGGCTGCTGGCGCGCGACCTTGCCGCCGGCGTTGGCGCCGGGACGCATGGTGATCGGCCATCACGACCTCGGCGAGGGAAGATTTCTGTTCACGCTCACGCTCACCCATGCCGTCTTCGGACTGATGATCGATCAGGAAACGGTTTTCGAGGACATGGAGGCCCGTCATGGATAGCCCGCTGCTGTGGTCCCTCATCGCGCTGCAAATCGCCTTCGGGGCATTTGATACGCTCTATCATCACGAGTTCACCGAGCGCCTTCCCTGGCGCGCGTCGCAGAAGGACGAACTGCGGCTCCACGGCGTTCGCAATCTTTTCTATGCTGCGATCTTTCTCGTGATCGGATGGACGGAGCCGACGGGCGCCTTCGCCGTTGCGTTGCTCGGCGCTCTCGCGATCGAGATCGTCATCACGCTTATGGATTTCGTCGAGGAAGACCGCTCCCGCCGGCTTCCGGCGAGCGAACGCGTGCTCCACACGCTTCTCGCACTCAACTACGGCGCCATACTCGCGCTGCTTACCCCGCAGATCTTCGCCTGGACCGCAGAAGCGACGGCAGTTCGCCTCGTCCAGCATGGCTTAGTGTCATGGCTGTGCATCTTCGGTGCTGGTGGGACGGCGCTCTTCGGCCTGCGCGATCTCGGCGCGGCGCGCCGGCTTGCGCGGATGAAGGCGCGCCGGCCAGCCCTGCTCGCGGCGGGCTTGAAGGCCGGGTCGCGCGTGCTCGTCACCGGCGCGAGCGGATTCATCGGCTCGCGGCTCGTTGAGGCGATGGTCGCGGAGGGCGTCCATGTGACGGCGCTCGTCCGCGATCCGAAGCGGGCGATGGACAAGCTCCCCGCCCCGATCCGGCTCGTGACCGACCTCTCTGTCATCCGCAACGATGAGGTCGTCGACGCCGTCATCCATCTCGCCGGCGAGCCGCTCGCCGATGGTCTATGGACTGAGAAAAAGAAGCGTCGTGTCGTCGATAGCCGCCGCGGCCTGACGCAGGAACTCATCGGATTGATGGCGCGCCTTGGCCGCACGCCGGAGGTCTTCATCGCCGCCTCGGCGGTCGGCTGGTATGGCGTCAGCGGCGATGAGCCGCTGACCGAGGCGGACAGCGCCTGCGATGCAAGCTTCAGCCATGAGAGCTGTGCGGCGGTCGAAGAGACTGCGCGCGGCGCTGAGATTCTCGGCGTCAGGGTGGTGCGCCTGCGCATCGGCCTGGTGCTTGATCCGGCGGGCGGCCTCCTCGCGCGCATGCTGCTGCCGTTCGAGTTTGGTCTTGGGGCGCCGTTCGGTGACGGGCGCCAGATGATGAGCTGGATCACGCGCGATGATCTCGTTCGCCTTATCGTCTACGCGGTCAGAAATCCGGCGCTCGCCGGCGCCGTCAACGCGACCGCGCCGCGGGCGGCCACCAACAACGCCTTTACGAAGTCGCTTGCACGGGCGCTCGGGCGTCCCGCCTTGTTCCGTATTCCCGCGGGGCCCTTGCGTCTTCTGCTCGGCGCCTTCGCAGAGGAATTGCTGCTGGGCGGACAGAATGTGAGACCGTCGAAGGCGCTTGCCGCGGGCTTCGTGTTTGCAGACGCAGACCTTCAAACCGCGCTTTGCGAGATGACCGGCGCACGCGCGCGCGACGCTGCACGTACGGCGAGCATCGGTCCCGCCCTCGCGCCGGCGGAGTGAGGCTGGTGATGCGGACGATACCCTACAGCTATCGGTCCGATCCGTCGGTCCCGTCCTTTGACGACTCTGCGCCTTTGCTGATCTTCGACGGCGACTGCGTTCTGTGTTCGGCTGGCGTCCAGTGGATGCTCGGGCGCGATCCGGCGGGCAAGACGCGCTTCGCCGCCATTCAGCAGGCGATCCCGCGGGCGCTCTATGCGCATTACCGTCTTGATGCGGAGCGTTTTGACACGTTCATGGTGCTGAAGGACGGACGGCCTCATGTGCGTTGGGCCGGCCTGCTCGCCGCGGCGCGCACCCTGCCGGCGCCATGGTCCTGGCTGGGCGCGGCGGGTCGTCTTGTCCCCGGGTTCATCGGCGATGCGCTCTACGACGTTGTCCAGCGCAACCGAATCGGCTGGTTCGGACGACGGGACGCCTGTTTCGCGCCGTCCGAAGTGCAGCGCCGCCGGTTCCTCGTCGAAGCGGTCGCCTTGACCTGACCATAGGGTAAGACGATACGGTCATGCGTGGCAATTCAGGTGAATATCGCGGAAGCCAAGGCCAAGCTTTCCGCCCTGATCGAGGCGGCGCAGCCGGGGGGAAGAAGTCATCATCGCCCACAACGGGACTCCGGTTGCGGAACTTCACGCGAGACGAGGTCGGCGCAAAAGGCGGATAAGCGTTCTGAAGGAACTGTACGATTGGACGGGTCCGGCGACGCCGATTGAAGCTTTCGCTCCCGACCCTGAGGCCGCGTTCATGGCTC
>CAZGXT010000066.1:3433-7847 GCA_964529675.1 uncultured Caulobacterales bacterium | reverse complement strand
GGATGCGGGATATGATAAGTGGCCGGTGACGATTGCCGCGGACGAGATCGCCGCCCGGTTTCCGCTCGATCATCGCGATCCATGGGATCGGCTCCTGGCGGGCCAGGCGATCGCGCATGGTCTTGCGATCATCACAGCCGATCCGGAAATACGTAAACTCGGCGTGCAGACGATCTGGTGATGGTCCGGGGCGCGCATGCTTGAACCATGGCAGCTTGCGATTCTCGCCGTCGCCGGCTTTGCTTCCGGCTGGATAAACGTCATCGCGGGCGGCGGATCGCTGCTGACGGTGCCGGTGATGCTCTTCATGGGCCTTCCGGGTCCCGTCGCCAACGGCACGAACCGCATCGCCATCATCGCGCAAAACGTCACGGCGGTCGGCGCCTTCTTTCGAAACGGGCTCTCCGATTTCCGCCTTTCGATGACGCTCGCGGCTGCGGCATCGGTCGGCGCCTATTTCGGCGCGCAGGTCGGCGTTCGGCTTGACGGCGCAGCGTTCAACTATGTCGTCGCCGCGGTTATGTTCTCGGTGCTGATTTTGATGGCGACGGGGGAAGATAAAGCAAAGCCGCGCCCCGACGCGTCGTCGAAAGCGAAGAACCTCGCGGCAGGGCACCTACTGATGGTCGGCGCCGGCTTCTGGGGAGGCTTCATTCAGATCGGCGTCGGCTTCCTGATGATGCCTATCCTCTATCGCGTAATGGGGCTCGATCTTGTGCGCACGAACATGCACAAGGTCTTCATTGCGCTTATTTTCTCCTTCGTGGCGCTGTGGGTTTTCGCGTCGAAGGCGCCGATCGCCTGGGACGCGGGCGTCGCGCTCGCCGCCGGCAACGCGATCGGCGGCTGGATGGGCGCGCACGCGACGATGATGCGCGGGGAGAAGTTTATCAAGCGCGCGCTCTTCGCCGTGCTGATTGCGATGGCGGTGAAGCTTTTATTCTTCCCGTAGGCAAAGCCGCCGGATGAAATCTTCTTCATGGGCTTTGCCGTTAACGGCGCCGTGTCCGCGAAGTCGTTAGAGCAACCGAATGACAATCGCCGTTAAGGAATCGCCCGCCATGGCCTGCCTGATCCCGCTTGCGTTTCTGTTCGCCTGGCTTTCGGGGTGCGCGGTCACGTCGGCGGTGGGCGCCGTCGTTGAGACCGGCGCGACCGTCGCCAAGACCGGGGTGAAGGCGGGCGGCGCCGTCGCAGACGGTGCGATTGATCTGGTTGACCAGGATGAGGCGGCCGAGGACGTGGACAATGGTCGCGGCGACCGCTCAGCTGCCGCGAACAACTGAGCAGGCTGACACCCACAGAAATTTTGGAGGATCGCAACGGATTGGGAAGGTTTCGACGTTTAAGCCGCGTTGGGCAAGGAGAGCATTCCCATGCGTCGAACGCCAGCTGGCGCCAAACTTGTTGGTCTGATCGCACTTTTGAGCATGATTGCCGCCTGCAGCAGCGGTGACGCGCCCCCGCCAGCGCCGCCTCCGGCGCCCCCCCCGCCTCCGGCGCCCGCCCCCCCGCCGCCTTCAGTCGAACGCCAGATCAATCCGCAGCTTACGAACGCCGCAATCACTAGCGATCTCGCACCGCATGTCGTCCTGAACCCGGACCCCGCCGCGCCTGCTGCAGGGCGCCTCTTTGTCATGCTGCCTGGAACCGCGGCTGTTCCGACAGTTTATGAAGACATCGTCAGACGCGGCGCGCGCCGTGGGTATCATGCTATCGGGCTCACCTACCCGAATGACGATGCGGTCGGTGTCTTGTGTCCGGGCTCCGGTCCGGCGGATTGCGCGGGCGCCGTCAGGCGCGAAGTCATCACGGGAGTCGACACAAGCCCGTTGGCGGCCGTCGATGCGGCGAATTCAATCGACGGACGGCTGCTCGCCCTCCTTAATTTTCTCAACGCCAATTTTCCGGCGGAAGGCTGGGGGCGGTATGTCGTGAACGGCGCCGTAGACTGGTCGCTCGTTACTGTCGCCGGGCACAGCCAGGGTGCTGGGCATTCGGGATTCATCGCCAAGCTGCGCGATGTGAACCGCGTCGTGATGTTCTCCGGCCCGGGCGATCCGGGCGCTTCCTGGGTTGATCTTCCCAATGTGACGGCGCCCGCGCGAATGTTCGGCTTCACGCACACAGCCGACAATCTTGCGCCGCTCGACGTGGTGACGCGGTCCTGGGACGGCCTCGAACTCGACCTTTTCGGCGCCGCCGCAAGCGTCGATGGAGCAAACCCGCCTTTTGGCGGCTCGCACCAGTTGCTGACGAGCGCAGCGCCCAATCCAAACCCGACCGGGCCTTCGGCTTCGCCGACGCATGGGGCGCCGGTCGTTGATGCGGTCACGCCCCGCGACGCGATGGGCCGGCCGGTTTTCGAACCGGTCTGGGATTTCATCGCCTTCCCCTGAGAGGCCGCCGTTCGCGCGGGGGATCGCCTGTCAAGCACAAGTTTTCCGGAGGCGTTTTGCCGCGAAGAATCGCGGCAAGCGCGCTTTGACAGGAGCGGGGCGAGGGAGCAGGGTCCGACCGTTTTTTCCACAGTCGCCCGCCCGCGCTCACGCGCGCCCTACCGCCTGAGAAACAAGGGAAATTCCGATGATCACGCACGCCGTTCGCGCGCACCGTTCGAAAGACAATCTGAAGCGTGAGGACCAGCTCGCCTGGAAGATCGCGGAGGTTGCGGCCGACCCGGTCGCGGTCGACGCGGAGGCGACCGACATGATCATCAACCGCATTATCGACAACGCTTCGGTTGCGATCGCCTCGCTCAATCGCGGGCCGATCAAGTCGGCGCGCGCGATGGCCTATGCTCACCCGCGAAAGGGCGGGGCGAGCCTGTTCGGTGCGCCGGCGGATCAAGCGGTGTGCGCCGAATGGGCGGCGTGGGCGAACGGGACGGCGGTCAGGGAACTTGATTTCCACGATACTTTCCTGGCTGCCGACTATTCGCACCCCGGCGACAACATTCCGGCGGTGCTCGCCGTTGCGCAGCAGTGCGGCAGGGACGGGCAGGCGCTCGTGCGCGGCATCGCCACCGGTTATGAGATTCAGGTTAACCTCGTGAAGGCGATCTGCCTCCATGAGCACAAGATCGACCACATCGCTCATATCGGACCCTCCGCGTCGGCGGCGATCGGCACGCTCCTTGGTCTGCCTACGGAGATTATCTATCAGGCGGTGCAGCAGGGCCTGCACACGACGATCACGACGCGCCAATCGCGCAAGGGTGAAATCTCGACCTGGAAAGCGTTCGCGCCCGCCTATGCCGGCAAACAGGCGATCGAGGCGGTCGACCGCTGCATGCGTGGCGAGGGCGCGCCGTCGCCCGCCTATGAAGGCGAGGACGGTCCGATCTCGTTCATTCTCAACGGCCGCACCGCGCGCGATCAGGGCAACAGCCCCTATGAGCCGACCTACCACGTGCCGCTGCCCGCAAAAGGCGAGGCCAAGCGCGCCATTCTTGAGACCTATACGAAAGAACATTCCGCCGAGTATCAGAGCCAGGCGCTCATCGACCTCGCCTTCCGCATGGGCCGAGAGATAGAGAAACGCGGCGGCTTTGATCGCCTGAAGTCCATCGTTCTCCACACCTCGCACCACACGCATTATGTCATCGGCACGGGTTCGGGCGATCCGCAGAAAATGGATCCGAACGCCAGCCGCGAAACCCTCGACCATTCGATCATGTATATCTTCGCCGTCGCGTTGCAGGACGGCGAATGGCACCATGTCCGCTCCTACGCGCCGGAACGCGCCAAGCGTCCGGACACGGTGAAGCTCTGGCGCAAGATTTCGACGGTCGAAGACCCCGAATGGACGCGCCGCTATCACAGCCACGATCCGAAGGAAAAAGCCTTCGGCGCGCGCGTCGTGGCGACCTTCGACGACGGCTCGACGTTGACAGATGAGCTCGGCATCGCCAACGCACATCCGTTCGGCGCGCGACCCTTCCGCCGGCCCGAATACATCAGGAAGTTCCGGACCCTGACGGATGAGATTCTTGATCCGAAGGAATCCGCGCGGTTCCTCGAACTGGTGCAGCGCCTGCCGGACCTGTCGGCGGCCGAGGTGCTGTCGCTCAATCCCGTCGCGCCGAAGGGGTATTTGCAGGAAAACCCGGCGAAGGGGATTTTTTGATTGTAGAGCGGGCCTTGGCCCGCCAATTGATGAGGATTGCGGGCCGAAGCCCGCCCTACGGAAACTAGACCCGCACGAGGAGCATGCTAATGATCGCCTATTCAACTATCGGCACCAATGACATGGCCCGCGCGCGCGCGTTTTACGATGCGCTGTTTGCGGACATGGGCGCGAAGCGGATGTTCGACATGGATACATTCACATCCTACGGGACGGCGCCAAATCAGCCGATGTTCGCCATCGTGAAACCTTATGACGGCAAGGAGGCGACCGTCGGCAACGGCGT
>CAZGXT010000066.1:0-3333 GCA_964529675.1 uncultured Caulobacterales bacterium | reverse complement strand
TCTCCATCCTCCGGAAAAGTCGCCTTCGAAGTCGTCAACAGCGAGACCCACCCCGAGTTCGAAGGCAGGATCGTGACCGGTCGCTTTACCATTGACAGTTGCGGCCCCTACGTCCGGATGAATACGAACGGATTTCTCATCGGAAAGGTCGAGAGCGATGGCGCGCCTGAAGAATTCGAGGTGCGGCTGTTCAAGGTTCATGTAGCGTTGGGCAGTCTCATTACGGACGGCGGTCGGATGCCGTTGATACCGAAAGAAGAGTAAGGTGGGACTTACCGCGCCACCGATCAACCGAAGATTTGCGGGCTGACGCCCGCCCTACAAGGACGGCCTATGCTCTTCACCAAGAAACACGCGGCCGAGAAGCGCGCCGACTTCCGCGCCAAGCTGAATTCCGGAAAGTTGCTGCAGTTCCCTGGCGCCTTCAATCCGCTTTGCGCGCAGTTGATCGAGCGCAAGGGGTTCGACGGCGTCTACATTTCCGGCGCCGTGATGAGCGCCGATCTCTGTCTTCCTGATATCGGCATTTCGACGATGACGGAATTCGCCGAGCGAGGGCATCAGATCGCCCGCGTCACTGACCTGCCGACGATCATCGACATCGACACCGGGTTCGGCGAACCGATGGCGGCCGCGCGGACGGTCCGAACGATGGAGGAGATGGGCCTTTCCGCCTGTCACATCGAAGACCAGGTGATGCCCAAGCGCTGCGGCCATCTCGACGGCAAGGAGGTGGTTGAGGCCGACCTCATGGTGCAGCGCGTGAAGGCGGCGGCGGAGGCCAAACGCGATTCGAATTTCATTCTCATCGCGCGCTCCGACGCGCGCGCCGTCGAAGGCCTCGACAAGGCGATTGACCGCATGAAGGCCTATGTCGACGCCGGCGCCGACATGATTTTCCCCGAAGCGATGGCGAACGAGAAGGAATTTGAAGCGGTCCGCAAGGCGATCAACGTTCCGATCCTCGCCAACATGACGGAGTTCGGGAAGTCGCGCCTGCTCAACAGACGCGAGCTCGAAAATCTTGGCTTCAACCTCGTCATCTATCCGGTGACGACGCTGCGCCTTGCAATGTTCGGCGCCGAGAAGGGGCTCGATGCGATCCTTAAGGACGGCGACCAGACCGGCGTGCTCGACATCATGCAGCACCGGCGCGATCTCTATGATCTTCTCCGCTATCACGATTACAATCAGTTCGATCAGTCGATCTACAATTTCCAAGTCACCGATACGCCAAAGGCCTGAGGAGTGACCATGTCCGAAACAGAAGTGAAGTACGGATTGGCGGGAGTGGTCGCCGACGACACCGCCGTCTCCAAAGTTATGCCGGAGACAAACTCGCTCACCTATCGCGGCTATGCGGTGCAGGACCTCGCCACCAAGTGCCGTTGGGAGGAGGTCGCCTACCTCATCTGGAACAGGGAATTGCCGACGCGCGCCGAGCTCGGCGCCTTTAATTCGCACGAGAAGAGCGAGCGCGGGCTGTCGCCCGACATGCTCAGGCTGATCCGCATGCTGAATCCGAAGGCGCATCCGATGGATACGCTGCGGACGGCGATCTCCTTCATGGGGCAGGCGGACGGTTCCGCCGAGGACTCCTCGCCCGCCGGCCTCTACGCGAAGTCGATCCGCATGTTCGCTCAAATCCCGGAAATGGTTGCGGCCGATTTCCGCGTGCGGAGCGGCAAGGAGCCGATACCGACGACGAAAGATCTCGGCTTTTGCGAGAACTTTTTTCACATGTGCTTCGGCGAGGTTCCCGCGCCCGAAATCGTCAAGTGCTTCGACATTTCGATGACGCTCTACGCCGAGCATTCGTTCAACGCCTCGACTTTTACGGCGCGTACGATCGCTTCATCGCTCTCTGATATCTATTCGGCGGTGACGGGCGCGGTCGGCTCGCTGAAAGGACCGCTGCACGGCGGCGCCAATGAAGCCGTGATGCATATGCTGAAGGAAGTCGGCGGCGCAAAGAACGCCGAAGCCTGGATGCTCGACGCGCTCGCCAAAAAGAAGAACATCATGGGCTTCGGTCACCGCGTCTACAAACGCGGCGACAGCCGCGTGCCGACGATGACCGATGCGTTCCGGAAAATGGTCGACGTCATCGGCACGCCGGAGGCGAAGGAATACTGGGAAATGAGCCGCATTCTCGACGCCACGATGGTGCGCGAGAAGAACATCTATCCAAACCTCGATTTCCCGACCGGCCCCGCATACTATCTGATGGGCTTCGACATTCCGATCTTCACGCCGATCTTCGTCATCAGCCGCATTACGGGCTGGACGGCGCATGTGATGGAACAGCGAGCGGCGAACAAGCTTGTTCGGCCGCTGTCAAATTACGTCGGCGTGGCCCAGCGCGACGTCAAGTCGATCGAAAAACGTTAGGTCCGGGCGGGCAAATGGCGAAAGCGCCGATACGTTCTGGCGACGCCCGCTCTCGCGCCGAGGCGGCGGTGAAGGAGCTGATCCTCTGGGCCGGAGACGATCCCGGGCGCGAAGGGCTCCTTGATACGCCGAAGCGCGTCATTGACGCCTACCTTGAATATTTCCGCGGCTATGCAGAGAACCCCGACGATTACCTCAAGCGCACGTTCGAGCAGGTCGGCGGCTATGACGAGATCGTGCTCCTGCGCGACATCCCGTTTCACTCGCATTGCGAGCATCACATGGCGCCGATCATCGGCAAGGCGCATGTCGGCTATCTGCCGCGGTCGCGAGTTGTCGGCATTTCAAAGCTCGCGCGCGTCGTTCACGCCTACGCTAAGCGCCTCCAGGTGCAGGAAAGGATGACGGCGGAAATTTCCGACTGCATCGAGCGCGTGCTGGAGCCGCTCGGCGTTGCGGTCGTCATCGAGGCGACCCACGCCTGCATGACCTGCCGCGGGGTGGAGACGCCCGGCGTCATCATGACGACGAGCCGGATGATGGGCGTCTTCCGCGACGACCCGCGCAGCCGGGCGGAAGTGCTGAAGCTGATGGGATTTGGTTGAGCGCAAATTGCGAATGGTGAATAGTGCACGCGCGCCGGGCGCGGATCGCCGCACGTTGACATTTTGCCATTCGCTAATCACCTCTTGCAGACAGGAGCCGCCCGCATGCCCTATCAAACCATTCTTTCCGAGACTGACGGCGACATCGCCATCGTCACGCTAAACCGGCCGGAAGCGCTCAACGCCTTCTCGAACCAGCTGATGGACGAACTCACCGACGCGCTGAAAAAGCACGAAGCCGACGATGATATCGGCTGCATCATCATCACCGGTTCGGAGAAGGCGTTCGCCGCCGGCGCCGACATCAAGGAAATGGCGACGAAGACCTATATGGAGG
>CAZGXT010000065.1:0-14852 GCA_964529675.1 uncultured Caulobacterales bacterium | reverse complement strand
CCGACACCAAGACGCGCCGGATCGTCCGCATCGAGCTTGACGAGCGCAGCCTTGCGCGCGCGACCGCCGACATCGAGCACGAGCGCAAGGTCGCGATCTACGATCTCATCGAGGAAAACCATTTCGAGCCGATCGGCGGCGGCGAAGGGCCGTTCGAGCTTTATCTTTCCCTCGTCGAAAACCGTCTGGTCTTCGATGTGCGCCGTCATGACCCGCAAATGCCGGGCGGGGAGCCGATCGGACAGGTGCATCTGTCGATGTCGCCCTTCCGCAAGATCATCAAGGACTATTTCATGCTGTGCGAGAGCTATTACGACGCGATCCGCACGGCGGCGCCCGCGCAGATCGAAACTGTCGATATGGCGCGCCGCGCCATGCATAACGAGGGCTCCGAAATCCTGCGCGAGAGGCTCAACGAGAAAATCAATCTCGATCTCAACACCGCGCGGCGCCTCTTCACGCTTATCTGTTCCTTTCACATGCGATAGACGCCGATGGTCAAAAGAGTGCTTTTCGTCTGCAATCTGAATTCGGTGCGCTCGCCGATGGCCGCCGCGATTCTCGCGCGCGAGGGCGCGCCGGCGATTCTCGTCGATTCGGCGGGCGTCTATGAAGGCGGGGCCGATCCTTTCATCGGCCAGGTGCTCGACGAAATCGGCGTTTCTCTCGGCGATTACGAGCCGAAGGCGCTCTCCGACGTCGACGTCACGCGCTTTGACGTCGTCGTCGCGCTCACTCCGGAGGCTGCAGCCGAGGCGCGCAAGCTCTTGCCCGCGAATCGCATTGAGTTCTGGCCGACCGACAATCCGAGCGACGTCCGCGGCGGCGAAGACGCGCTTTTCGACGCTTATCGGGCGGTTCGCGACGAGCTTCGGTCTCGTATTCGCGCCCGATTTTTGGCCGAAAAGAAACAGCCTTGATTTTGGCCTCCGCCGGGACCATTTTCCCGCCGCCTTAGATCCGCAACAGCCCGAAGGCCGGGCGGCCCCGACAGGAGGGGGGGATCGCCTGACCCGAGGGATTGCATGGCCAAAGAAGAATTGCTGGAATTTGAAGGCACGGTTGAGGAACTGCTGCCGAACGCGACGTTTCGCGTGAAGCTCGACCAGGGGCACGAAATCATCGCCCACACGGCTGGCAAGATGCGCAAAAACCGCATCCGCGTTCTTGCCGGCGACCGCGTGCAGGTCGAGATGACCCCTTACGACCTCACCAAGGGCCGCATTACGTTCCGCTTCAAGTAGAGCGTCGGGCGAAAAAGTGGACTCACCGGTTTTTCGCATCCCGACGCGACCAAAAATGAAACGACGTCAACGGGCGATGCAGATGCATCCCCTGATGACCTAGGCGATGGCGCGCGCCTTGCGCCTCGTCCTCGCCAGCGCCTCGCCGCGCCGTCTCGACATCTTGCGCATGATCGGCGTCGAACCTGACGCTGTCATCGGCGCCGATCTCGACGAGAGCGAGAAGAAGGGCGAGCTTGTGCGCGATTACGTTTCGCGTCTTGCAGTCGAAAAGGCGCAAGCGGTCGCAGCGCGCGCGCCTGGCGCTGCCGTCCTCGCCGCTGATACGGCGGTCGCGTGCGGGCGGCGCATCCTGCCGAAAGCCGAAACCGAAGATCAGGCGCGATTTTGCCTTGAGCTTCTCTCGGGCCGCGCCCACCGTGTCTGGACGGGCGTTGCGCTGGCCGTACCGGGCGCGCCGGTGCGCCTGCGCGCCGTTGAATCGCGGGTGAAGGTGGCGCGGCTTTCGGCGGCCGACGTCGCCGATTACCTCGCGTCGGGCGAATGGCGCGGCAAGGCCGGCGGCTATGCGATCCAGGGACGCTTCGCCCGTCATGTCGAGATGATCGTCGGATCGCACGCCAATATCGTCGGGCTGCCGGCGCGCGAGACCTTCAATCTCCTGAAGGGCGCCGGCCTCGTCGCACCATGACCTTGACGCTTGCGATCGCATGCGGCGCCGCCGAGACCACGGGCGCCTTGCTCGCCGGCGGCGGGATCGTGCGGTTCTTCTTCGCGCCTGCGCGCGGGGATGAAAGCCTGCCGCGCGCGCCCGAGGCTGGAGATATCGTCCTTGCACGGATTAAAACGGCGGCGCCCGCGCTCGGCGGCGCTTTCGCCGATATCGGCGCGGATGCTGACGCCTTTCTCCCGGCGCTGAGGTCGGAAAAAGCGCCTGCGGAGGGAGTTTCTCTTGTCCTCGGCGTGCGCCGCCCGGCGCTTGGCGGCAAGGGCGCAGTGCTTCAGGCGGACTGGAAACAGGGATTGTCGCCGCAGCGGTCCGCGGCGCTGGCGGCCTCGGCCGGCCTGCCGCGCCTCCTGTCGCAGAGCTTTGATCCGGCGTTCATGATCGCACGGCGCGCAGCCGCGTTCGGCGTTGAGGCGATTGTCGTCAACCGGCCCGAGGCCCAGCGCGCCCTCGCCGCCGAAGGGATCGCCGCGGACTGCGACGAGGCGCGCCTTGCTGACATCGATCTCGAAGACGCCCTCTCAGAAGCGCTGGAGCCCGTCATTCCGCTTGGCGGCGGCGCGCGCGTCATTCTTGCGGAGACGAAGGGCGGCGCCGTCATCGACGTCGACGCCGGAGCGGTCGCCAACGCCGCGAGGAAGCCGAACGACGTCGTCAACGAGCGCGCGGCGCAACGCCTTTTCGCCGATTTCTCGCGCCGCGCCATTGGCGGGCGGGTGATCGTTGATTTTCTGCCGCCTTCATCGCCCGCCCGGCGGCAGGCGCTGGTGAAAATGCTTGATGCAGGCGCAGGTTTCTATGAACGCCGGCTCGGCAAGCTGGCGCCGGACGGCCTTCTCGATCTCACGGCGCCGCGCCGCGATCTCTCGCTTCTTGAGCGCGCGAGCGAAGAAGCCGGCGAGGGCCTCGTTCGCGCCGGGCGGCGCCTGACGCTCGACTGGACGGCGAAGCGCGCGATTGCTGCGGTCGAAGCGCGTCTTGCGCGCCATCCGCGACTGACCCTCGCGCTTGGTGCGGGCGCGGCGATTGCCCGCTATCTTGAGGAGAAGCCGCAATGGCTGACGCGCCTAGCCGAGCGTTATGGTGCGCGCGTCGAGGTCTCGGCGGCGGATGGTCCAGCGAGAAACTTCCATGTCAGGGAACGCTGATCCGGTGACCGACAAGCCAGGACAGCCGAGCTGTCCGATCTGCAAGCGGCCGCCGGCCTCGGCCTATCGGCCGTTCTGCTCCAGGCGCTGCGCCGATATCGATCTCCATCGCTGGCTCTCGGGCGGCTATGCGATCCCGGCGGTCGAAGCAGACGATGAGAGCCCCGAGGCCGAAAGAGAATAGGCCCGCCTCCGGGACGCGAGGCGGGCCTGCTTGCCCGCGCCGCGGGGGGCGGCGCGCGGGAAGTTTCCTTAGAATTCCGGGGTCGGCGCTTTCGGCGGCGCGATCAGGGAGGCGAAGACCTGTCTTTCGCTTTCGCTCAAGGTGCGGTTGAGGTCGGCGTCGGCGGCGTCGAAGCTGGCGACGCGCGCGGCGGCGAGCTCCTCTTTCGACACCTTGGCGTCCTCGCCGGCGACAGCCGCAAACATGCTTGGCTGAGGGCCGACGGGCGTCGATCCGATCGCGGTTTCGGGCTTCATCGTCATCGCTTCCAGTTTCACGAATTCCGCTTCGTTAAGAGAGCCGTCGGCGTCGGCGTCGGCGAGAGCGAACTCGGTCTCGCCGAGCTTGGCGGCGTCTTCGCGCGTCTTGACGTCTTCAGGGGTCATCGCAGCCGCCGCATCGGTCTTTAGGTTGACGGCGCCTTTCTTTGCGGGTTCGCCGGCGTTCGCGCCGGCTACGAGCGCGAGGCCCGCGACCGCGATGATGAGCGTACGGATCATTTAATCCTCCTTGGATCAGCGCGTCCGACGAAAGACGGACGCCTCGACGGGGAGGATAATGGAGGCGTCGCGACGCGGCGCCAGTTAAGCCTCGGTCATGACACGATTGTCATGGCGACGATCATGCGCCGCCGTCGAACATGTCGCGAATGTCGGCGGTGCTTTTGACGCCGATACTTTCGAAATTTTCAGAAAGCCAGGCGTCCGCGATGGCGCGCCCGCGCGCTTTCAGCGTCAAGAGGAAGCGGCGGTCGACGTTGAATTTCGACGCGACTGAGAATTCTTCAAGCGAACAGTCGCTGCGAATCGAATGAATCCGCACCCTGCGCAGGCGGTCGCGGTATTCTTCCTTCAGCCACCCGTCTTCGAGCAGCTTGTCGACGAAAGCGACCGCGCGCAGCTCGCGCAGCAGCGAGGAATTAAAGCTGATCTCGTTGATGCGGTTCAAAATGTCGGATGCGGTGATCGGCAGATCGTCGCGCGTCAACGGATTGATATGCGCGATGAGGACGTCGTTCGATTTCGCCTCATAGAAGAACGGGAACAGCGGCGGATTGCCCATGTAGCCCCCGTCCCAATAGGCTTCGCCGTCGATTTCGACGGCCTTGAACAGAAAGGGCAGGCAGCTCGACGCCAGCACCGCTTCGATCGAGGCCTCAGGCGTCCTGAAGATCTTGACCTTGCCGGTCCGCACATTCGTCGCGGAAAGATAAAGCTTCGTCACCGGGCAGCCGCTGAGGGCGTCGAAATCGATGACGCGGGCGAGCACGTCCTTCAGCGGATTGAAGTTGAACGGGTTGAACTGATAGGGCGAATATACGCGCGTGAAGATATCGAACATGCGGTAGGCGATGGAACCGTCCGAATCCTCGAACGGCCCGTTGCGCACCGGGCTGACAAGGGCGCCGACGCGCGCGATCTCGTCCCACAGCTGGTCGAGCGTCGCGCGCGCGGCCGCACGCCCGCCGCAGAAGAGGCCGAAGGCGAGCCCGGCGGCGTTGACGGCGCCGGCGCTCGCGCCGGAAATGCCTTCGATGGCGATACGATCGTCTTCAAGGAGGCGATCAAGGACGCCCCAGGTGACGGCGCCATGCGCGCCCCCGCCCTGCAAAGCGAGGTTCACTTTCTTCGGCTCCGCCGTCATTTCGCGACCCAGCCGCCGTCGATCTGCAGGGCCGCGCCGGTGATTGAGGCCGCGTTGTCCCCGGCTAGGAAAACGGCGAGCGCGCCGACTTCTTCAACCGTCACGAATTTCTTCGTGGGCTGCGCTTCGAGAATGACTTTCTGAACCACCTCAGCCTCCGTCATGCCGCGCGCCCGGGCGGTGTCGGGGATCTGCTTCTCGACGAGCGGCGTTTTCACATAGCCCGGGCAGATGGCGTTGCAGGTGACGCCGAACTCCGCGCCCTCAAGCGCGATGGTTTTCGTGAAGCCCATCACGCCGTGCTTGGCCGTCACATAAGCGGACTTGAATGGCGAGGCGACGAGGGCGTGCGCCGAGGCGATGTTGATGATGCGCCCGAAGCCGCGGTCCTTCATGCCCTTGAACACCGCTTTCGTCAGGTGAAAGGTCGCCGAGAGGTTGATGGCGATGATCGCATCCCACTTCTCCTCCGGAAACTCCTCGACCGGCGCGACATGCTGGACGCCGGCGTTGTTGACGAGGATGTCGATCTTGCCGAACGCGTCGGCGGCGACTGCGGCGAGCGCGCGGATTTCAGCCGGTTTCGACATGTCGGCGCCGTTGTAAACAACGCGAACGCCATAGCGCTCCGCCAGGCGCCGGCGTTCGCTCTCGATCGCGCCCGCCTCGCCGAAGCCGTTCAGCATGATGTCGCAGCCGTCGGCCGCGAGCGCCTCGGCGACGCCGAGGCCGATGCCGCTCGTAGATCCTGTGACGATCGCCGATCTGCCTTTGGCCATTGTGCGCTCCTTTTCTTGCGTTGCACCGCAGCATAACGACGCGACGCTCCGCCCTCAACTGCGCTGGCGTTCGCGATTGAGCGAGCGTAACCTCGCGAAAGACCGGATCTGAGCGGACGCAATGCGCCTTTTTCTTGCTGTCGCGATGCTGGCGATGACGGCCCCGGCCGTCGCGCAATTGTCGATTTCGACGTTCGGCGCGACGGATGCGCAAGGCTGTTTCGAGGATGCGCAGAGCCAGACGACGATTTCGGTCGACCGCTGCGACGCGGCGCTGCGCGGTCCGCCGCTGACGAAACGCGATCGGCTTGCGACCCTCGTCAATCGGGGGATCATTCACAACCGGGCGGGACGCCTTGACGCCGCGCTCGCCGACTTCAACGCCGCGCTTGAGGGCGACGGCGCGCTTGGCGAGGCGTTTCTCAACCGCGGCAACTCGCAGTTCCTGCTCCGCAAGTTTGATCTTGCGATCGCCGATTATGAAAAGTCGCTGGAGACCGGCCTCTCGAAGCCGTGGATCGCGTGGTACAATATCGGCCTGGCGCGCGAGGCGCAGAAAGACGCCCGCGGCGCGCGCACGGCCTATGAGCGCGCGCTGGAGATCAACCCGGATTTCGGCCTTGCAAAAAGAAAGCTTGGCCTTGAAGGCGATGGCGCCCGATAAGGCCGCTCATGGCTTCATACATTTCTCACTTTGAGTGTTCACGGACGGGCGAAACTTACCCCGCGCGCGCGGTACACGGACTTTCGCGAGCCGGAGGACCGCTACTTGCGCGCTATGATCTGGCGGCGCTGAAGGGCGCCGTTTCGCGGGAGGCGCTGGCGAAGCGCACCGGGGGTTTGTGGCGCTATCACGAGTTTCTTCCCGTAGAGATGGAGAAGAACCGGATTTCACTCGGCGAGGTGATGACGCCGCTCATTCGCGCGCCGCGGATCGAGGCGCTGCGCGGCGGCGCCGACCTTTACGTGAAAGACGAGAGCCGCCTGCCGGCAGGGTCGGCGATGGCGAGGGGGCTCGCCCTTGCCGTGTCGATGGCGCGGGAACTGCGCCTCAACCATCTCGCGATGGCGGCTGACGGCGCCGCGGGCGTCGCGCTCGCGGCTTATGCGGCCCGCGCCGGACTGCGCGCGACGATCTTTTGTTCTGACGACGCCGCGCCGGACATCATCGGGAAGCTTGCTGCGCGGCGTGCGGACGTCATTCGGGTCAACGGCCGGCCCGAAGACTGCGCGCGCATCGTGCGTGAAGGAACGACGGACGCGGGCTGGTTCGACGTCACCCCGACGCAGGAGCCCTACTTCATCGAGGGCATGAAAACCGCGGGCCTTGAACTCGCGGAGCAGTGCGGCTGGAAGCTGCCGGCCTGGATTTTCCTCGGTGAGGGCCCCGCCGTCGACGCCCTCGCCAAGGCGTTCGACGAGCTGGAAGCGATCGGCTGGATCGGACCAGGCCGGCCGTCGATCGTCGCCGTTGCGGTCGACGGCGCTATCGAAGCGCACGCTGAAATGGCGCGCGAGGAGGGATTGCTTCTCAGCCCGGACGGCGCTGCGGCCTATGCCGCGTATGTTCGAGCCGTCGCGGAGCGGCGCGTCAAACGCGGCGAGCGCGCCGTCCTTTTCAACGGCGCGACGCTGGGCGGTCAACCGCCGCCGCCGATCGTAACGCGAATCGACCGGGACGCGCCGATCAATTATGCGCAGTTCCGGTTGAAATCATCACGAGACGCATGATGCGCATCACCGCCGCTCTTGCCGTCGTCCTCGTCGCTGCGCTTCATCTCGGATTTCTGGTCCTGGAGATGGTCTTCTGGCAGGCCCCGCTCGGCCTGCGGCTATTTTCCATGACGCCGGAACAGGCGGCGGCAAGCGCGGTCCTCGCCGCCAATCAGGGACTCTACAACGGATTTCTGGCGGCGGGATTGCTGTGGGGCCTCGTCGCCGGCAAGCGCGATGTGCAGATTTTCTTCCTGCTGTGCGTCATCGTCGCGGGACTGTTCGGTGGCTACACGGCCAAGCCGTCGATCTACCTGACGCAGGCCTTGCCGGGTGCGGCGGGGTTGGTGTTGGTGTTGCTTGCGCGACGCAAGGATTAATTCTGGCCGATAGGAGTAGTTGGTGACCGGACTTCAGGCGATTTGCATGCTGATGATCAGGCTTTGGGCGGCCGGCGTCATCATCTCAATTCTATCGGGCTACATGTATTGGTTCCTGTCCGCGCTGATCGGCGATAGCGAGGAGGGATCAACAGGCCCCATTCTTGACGGCGCGATCTGGATCGCGGCGGCGCTCACCGCCTTGGTGCTCGCCCCGCGACTGGCGCGCCTTCTGGCGCCGCCCACGTCGCAAGAAAGCGTGCGATTCGCCTTTAGCATTGATGATTTCGTCGCCGCCGGTAGTTTCCTCGTCGGCGGCTTCTATCTCGTGGAGCTTGGCCCTCAACTCGTCGCGAGCCTTGGAGAAATTCTTTCATTGCTTGCGATTCGCGAGGACGATGAGACTTCGGTCATCAGCAAAATCCAGTGGTCGCGGTTTCTCTCCGCTGCGCTGACGGCCGCCATTGCGCTATTCTTGACATTCCGGCCGCGCGAGATTGCGAAGATGTTCCAATCGCTGCGGCAAGCCGGTCTTGCGAAAGTCGATCAAGCCGATTGAATCGGCGCCGTCACGCGAAACACTCGTTTAGGAACAACTTCAACGACTCCCACGCCCGATCAGCGGCGCGCTTGTTGTAGACCGTCCCGAACGCCGGATCGTTGGCGAGCGGGTTCATGAAGGCGTGCATGACGCCGCCATAGGCGTGGATCTGCCAGTCGGCGCCCGCCTCGGTAAGCTCATCTGCAAGCGCGATGATCTCCGCCGGTTTCACCATCGGGTCGTCATAGCCGTGAAAGGCGATCACTTTCGCCTTGATCGTGCGGCCCTTCGTGTTGCCGGGCGCGCCGAAGAGGCCGTGGAACGACGCCGCGCCGCGGATGTCGGCGCCGGTGCGCGCGACATCGAGCGCGCAAAGGCCCCCGAAACAAAAGCCGATGATGGCGATGCGCGCGGGGTCAACCTCAGGCAACCCCTTCACCACGTCGATGACGTGCAAGAGCCGCTCCTGCAGCAACGGGCGATTGGAGACGAGCGGCGTCATCAGCGCCTGGCATTCCTCATTCGTCTTGCCGAGGACGCCCTTGCCGTAGAGGTCGAGCGCAAAGCCCGCATAGCCGAGCGCCGCAATCTCCCGCGCATAGGTCTCTTCGCCCGGGCTGCGGCCGGCCCATGCATGGCTGACGAGCACGACGGGCCGCTTGCCGGCCGCTGTTCCGTCAAACGCCAGAAGGCCTTCAAAGGTTTTTCCGCCATGCGCGTAGTCGACCGCGCGCGTCGTCACCGCCATGCCATTCTCCCGTCACGCTTCGACGGGAGACTTTCGCGGGAAGAAACGTGAAATCAAGTCCCGGCGCGGGGCTTTGCGCGGCGGCGCATCAGGCCGCGCCGGCGAAAGCACGCGCGCGCGGGCGAGGGGATCGCCGTCAGGCAACACGATCATGACGCCGCTCAATGCATCTTCAACGATGGTCATCGGCTTACTCCAGCACTCAACGCTCACGCCCTGAACGATGCCGGAGGATAAAGGCGGGCGAAGGGCCGAACTGTGACCTACCGCATTGTAACGCCGCCCGTCAGCGCCTCGACCTGATGGCGACGAACACGGCGACGAGGAATGAAACGCAGGCGACGACGAACAGCATCGGGCTCGTTTCCGCCCCGGGCGCCCCGGACGTCGGCGTCTCAACGCCGAGCACGGTGAGGTGAGCAAGCACCGCGCCGCCGATGATCACGGCGCTGAGCGTCGCGCCCGGACCGCGCAGACCGAAAACAAGGAGGCCCGCCGCCGCGATTTCAAGAACGCCCGTCGCGTATTTGAACCAGGGATCGATGAACGGCGCCGAGATTTCGTACCGTGCGGCGAGATTCTGCTCGATGATCGCGAATATCGGCACGTCGCCGATGAATTTCATGACTCCCATCGCCGCCATAAACAGCCCGAGCCCGATCGCCGCCCATTTCATGGTTTCGCCTCCACCCTAGCGCGCGCCAGCAAAGGCGGACCGCGAAGGCGTTGTCCAGCCCCGCTCTCCTCACGGTCCTTCACGTCTTCGGGCGGCGGCCTATTCTCCGCTCGCCCCGATGCGGCTGATCTTCAGCGTATTCGTCTTGCCGGGGCGCCCGAACGGATAGCCGGCGAGAATGATGATGCGGTCGCCGTCTTTCGCTGCGTGCTTGACGGCGAGAAGCTCCGCCTTCTCATGCATCTCGTGGAAATGCGAGATGTCCTCCGTGGTGACCGGCGTCACGCCCCAATAGAGCGCAAGACGGCGCGCGACGGCGTCGCTCGGCGTCGCGGCGAGGATGCCGCAATGGGGCCGGTCGCGCGACAGGCGCCGGGCGGTCGATCCGGTCTTCGTATAGGCGACGGCGAGCTTGCAATCGAGAACCTCGGCGATGCGGCGGGCGGACAGCGTGATCGCGTCGGCGGTCGTATGATCCGCCCCCGGATCATCCTGGATGATGAACGAGGCGCATTCGGGATCGCGTTCGGTCGCGGCGATGATGCGGTCCATGATGGCGACGGCCGACGGAGGGTGGCGCCCGACGGCGGTTTCCGCCGACAGCATCACGGCGTCTGCGCCCTGAAAGACGGCGGTCGAAACGTCTGAGGCTTCGGCCCGCGTCGGCGCGATCGATTCGACCATCGATTCCAGCATGTGCGTCGCGACGATGACCGGCTTCCCCGCCTTGCGGCAGGCGCGCACGATGCGGCGCTGGATGTTCGGGACGTCCTCGGCCGGAAGCTCGACGCCGAGATCGCCGCGCGCCACCATCAGCGCATCCGACGCCGCGATGATGGCGTCGAGGTGATCGACGGCGGTCGGCTTCTCGATCTTGGAGATGATGCCGGCGCGCGCGCCGATGATCGCGCGCGCCTCTTCAACGTCTTCGGGCCGCTGCACGAAGGAGAGCGCGACGTAATCGACGCCGATCTTCAGCGCATGGTCGAGGTCGGCGCGGTCTTTCTCCGTCAGCGCCGAAATCGGCAGCGCGCGGCCCGGCAGGTTGATGCCCTTTCGGTTCGTCAGGCGTCCCGGCGTGTCGGCCTTGCCGAGCACGTAATCGGCTTTGCGTTCGACGATGGTGATCTGCAGCTTGCCGTCGTCGAGCTTCAGGATGTCGCCCGCCTGCAGGACGCTCATCACCTCCGGGTGCGGAATGGGGATGACGTCGTCTTCGCTGGTCTCCTTCGCCAGCATCAGCCGGTAATGCGCGCCATATTTGAGGTCGAGCCCGTCGCCTTTGAGAACGCCGGTGCGGATTTTCGGGCCCTGCAGATCCGCGAAGACGGCGATCGGCGTGCCGGTGTCGCAGCTGATCGAACGGATCGCCTCCATGATGCGCGTCGTCTTCTCATGCTCGCCATGGGAGAAATTGAGGCGGAAGACGTCGACGCCCGCCTGGTGCAGCAGCGTCAGCATCGAGGGCGACGAACTCGCCGGGCCGACAGTCGCGACGATCTTGCATTGCCGTTTTCTCATGATGGGGCCGGTCTCCGGAAGCGCCTGATTTTCTTCCCTAGTCTGAACGCCGCATCGAGAAAAGCGCTCTCTTGCCTTGCACGGGCGCGCTGCGTTCGGCAGTCTATGGCCGGGGCTTGGGAGACGGCGATGGGGCGGATTCTTTCTGCAATTCTTGCATTGACGCTGGCGGCCGGCGCGGCGGCGGCGCAGGAACCGCCGCGCATCTTTCCGGGCTTTGAAAAGGTCTACAAGGACTCGAAAAAAAGGGAGAGCGAAGCGCTGCGCGTCATCGCCGCGGCGGAGGCGGAAATCGCGGCTTCAGAGAGTCAACGCCTCGAAGGCGAACGCCAGATCGCCGATGCGGGCGCCGCCGTGCAGTCGCAGCAATTGACCTATCTGACGCTCGTCCAGTCCTTTGGCGCGGCCGGGTCCGCGCGCGAGGCGCGTATCGAGGCGAACCAGCTCGACGCCGCCGCCCGCGCCTGGGGCGACGCCGAAGCGCAGAAAGAGAAGGGCGCGAAGATCGTCATGGCCGCCGAAGCGAACCGGGCGCGCGCCAGCGAAAAGCTCGCAGCTGCGCAAGGACGGCTCGCCGAGGCGCGCACCGCGATCGCGCGCACGCTGCAGGACCCGGCCCCGGCGCAACTTGCGCAGCCATCGGTTTTGACCCCGGTTGAAGAAGCGGCCCTGCCGCCGGCGCCGAAGGAACAGGCGCTGCCGATCCCAGCGTCAGCGGAGCCGAAATCGGCGCTCGAAAGCGAGTTGCTCGGCGGGCCGGATGGGAATTAGGCCGACCCGCCCGACGGGATCGGACGGTCTTTGGCGGGCCTGGACGCTTTTGGGCGTCGTTGTCTTGGCGGGACTTCTCGCGCTCGGCGTCTACGCTTTCGGCGGCTGGCGAGACGCGGGGCTGGACGCGGCGGCGCTCAAAGCTGAAGCCCGGCGCCTGATCGCTGAAGGCCGGGGGCCGGACGATCTCGGCGCTGACCGCCTTGCCGTTCTCATCCTCGTTGAGGACCCGAATTTCTGGTCGCATGACGGCGTTGATCTTGCGACGCCGGGCGCTGGCGCGCCGCTTGATCACGGCGACGTCTGGCTTGAGGGTTGCGCCGAAGCTTGATTGAGCGCCTTGAGGAACCCTCCGTAGGCGGATCGCCAGGCCGCGCAGGGCGGGCTTCGGCCCGCCGCGCCGAAGAGGCGGGGCAAGCCCCGCCCTAGAGAGCGAGCCGCGCGCGCGCTTCCCGATAGTCGCTCGCGAGCCGCGCGACATAAGCCCCGGCGCTTTCGCGCGTCTTGATCGCACCGATGCCTTGCCCGCAGCCCCAGATGTCCTTCCACGCCTTCGCGGCGGTGTTTCCGCCCGAACCGAAATTCATCTTCGAGGGATCGCTCTCGGGAAGATTGTCGGGATCAAGTCCGGCCGAGACGATTGACGGCTTCAGGTAATTGCCGTGCACGCCGGTGAAAAGGTTCGTGTAGACGATGTCGTCGGCCCCGTAATTGACGATCGCATTCTTGTAGTCGTCCGATGCGTTCGCCTCATCCGTCGCGATGAACGGCGAGCCGATATAGCCGAAATCGGCGCCCATCGCCTCGGCGGCGAGCACGGCGCCGCCCGTCGCGATCGAACCGGAAAGCGCGATCGGGCCTTTGAACCATTCGCGAATTTCCTGAACCAGCGCGAAAGGCGAGATGACGCCCGCATGTCCGCCGGCGCCCGCGGCTACGAGAATGAGACCGTCCGCGCCCTTGTCGATCGCCTTCTTCGCGAAAGTGTTGTTGATGACGTCGTGAAGGACGAGCCCGCCATAGGAGTGGATCGCCTGATAGACATCCTCGCGCGCGCCAAGCGAGCAGATGACGACCGGAACCTTGTGGCGCACGCACGCGTCAAGGTCGTGCATCAGCCGGTCATTGGAGCGGTGAACGATCTGGTTGACGGCGTAGGGCGCTGCGGGCCGGTCAGGATGGGCGGCGTCGTGGCTTGCAAGGGCTTCCTTGATCTCGGTCAGCCAGACGTCGAGCGCTTCGGCGGGTCGCGCGTTGAGTGACGGGAAAGAGCCGATGACGCCGGCCTTGCACTGCGCAATGACGAGTTTCGGGTTCGAGACGATAAAGAGGGGCGCGCCGATCACCGGCAGCGCAAGGCGTTTCTTGATGTCGGCGAAGCTCGCCATTGCGATCAAACTCCTCGATGGTCGCGGCGAAGGCTAGTGGGCGCTTCGCACCTGCGCAATCGCCGCGCGCAGCGCATCGATTGCGGCTCCGCCTTGAAATTTCCCTCATTCGATGCGCCTTAGTCGGCTCCTTAGCGAGGGACAGACCGGAATGACGAACAAGGCGGCAGCCCAGTCGGGCTCGATGGGCGGGTTTCTCGGCTGGGTCGAAAAAACCGGCAACCGGCTCCCCGATCCGGCTTTCATCTTCCTCTATCTGATCGGCGCCCTTGTCGTCGTCAGCCTGCTCGCCGACGCCGTCGGCCTCAGCGCGCTGCATCCGACGGCGAAGAACGCGGACGGCGCGCCGACGCTGATCGCGGCGACGAGCCTCCTTGCGGCGGAGAATATCGCCAGGCTCTGGGTCGACATGCCGACGACCTTCACGCATTTCCATCCGCTCGGTTATGTGCTCGTCGTCATGCTCGGCGCCGGCGTCGCCGAGCGCACGGGTCTTTTTGCGGCGGCGATGCGCAGCGCCGTGCGCGGCGCCCCGAAGGCGCTGTTGACGCCGATGGTCGCCTTCGTCGCGATGATGGGAAATCTCGCGGCTGACGCCGCCTATGTCGTGCTCATTCCGCTCGCCGCGGTCCTCTATGCCGCGGCGGGGCGCCATCCGATCGCGGGCGTCACCGCTTCGTTTGCGGGCGTTTCCGGCGGCTTCTCGGCGAACCTTCTTCCGGGCCAGCTCGATGCGCTGTTGTTCGGCATCACCGAGGCCGCAGCCGAACTCATCCTGCCGACCTGGGACGCGAACCTTGCAGGCAACTGGTATTTCATCTCGGCGATGCTGATCGTGTTCCTGCCGGTTATCTGGTTCATCACCGACAAGGTCATCGAGCCGCGACTCGGGAAGTTCGTTCCGGAAACGGACGCCGCGCGCCGCGCCGCCGCTGAGGACAAGCCGCTTGAGGCCGGCGAACGCAAGGGCCTTGCCTATGCAGGCGTCGCGCTTCTCGCCGTCGTTCTCCTGTGGGCGTTCTTCACGCTCGGGCCGGGCACGCCGCTGATCGATGAAAACGCGGTCGGGCCGGCGCAGCTGACGCCCTTCTTCCGCAGCCTTGTCGCGGCGTTCTTCGTCCTCTTCCTGGCGGCGGGCTGGGCTTACGGCGCCGCCGCCGGCTCGATCAGGACGCACCGCGACGTCGTCAAGATGATGGCGGCGGCGATGTCTGACTTAGGCTATTACCTGATTCTTGCCTTTTTCGCCGCACATTTCGTCGCCATGTTCAACTGGTCGAACCTGGGGCTGATCTTCGCGGTGCAGGGCGCGGCGGCGATCAAGGCTTCGGGCCTGCCGATGCCGGTGC
>CAZGXT010000064.1:4555-14937 GCA_964529675.1 uncultured Caulobacterales bacterium | reverse complement strand
TCGGCCCTCAGGATCGCCGTGTCGGAGAGCGGCACGAGAAGCCCGAACGACCACAGCACCGAGACGGCGGAGAGCGCGATCAGCGGCTTGCCGCCGAACAGCGCAAGGCCGAGCGCGCCGGCGCCGAAAAGAAGCGACACCAGCCGCAGCGCCCTCGGATGATTGCCGTCGCGGTCCGCCCAGAACGCAACCGCCGGACCGAAAAGAAGCCGCGCGCCGAGCGAAAGCCCGCTCAACCAGCCGATCTCCGGCGCTGAAAACCCCTCGCGCGCGAGCCAGCCCGACAGGAACGGCAATTGCACGCCGAGCAGCACGAACTGCGCAGCGTAAAAGGCCGAATAATGCGCCTGAACGCGCCAGTTGCGGGAGGACATCGAACCCTGAAACGAGAAGGTCTGTGCGGTATGGGGCGCCGCAGACGCGCCCGCAATCATGCGAGGCCAAGCGGGTAGGGTAATTCATTGTCCTGGTCGCTATCCTAGTCGCCATGAGCGATGGAAAACGGGGCCGCCCGCCGCACGACGATCAGCTGACGCCCGCCGAATGGCGAGTGACGGAGCTTGTCCGCCACGGCCTCACCAATGCGCGCATCGCCGATATGCTCGGCGTCAGCCTCGACGCCGTGAAGTTTCACGTCGCCAACGCCATCGGCAAGCTTGGCCTCGACGGAAAGCAGGCGCTCCGCCGCTGGGACGGCGTCAGCCGCGCGAGCGCGCTTCATGAAAGGAAAGAAACGATGACGACAGAACTCGGGCCTATCGGGCAGATTGCTCGCCCGGTGAAGGACATCCGCTCGGCCGAACGATTTTTCAGAGAGGTCGTCGGCCTCCCCCACCTTTACACCTTCGGAAATCTGGCCTTTTTCGATTGCGGGGGCGTGCGGCTCTTCCTGTCCGAAGGCGACAGCGACAACAGCGCGTCAATCCTCTATTTCCGCGTCGCCGACGTTCACAAGGCCGCAGCGACCCTCGCCGCGCGCGGCGCGGAAATCACCCACGCGCCGCACGTGATCCACAAGCACGCAGATGGAACCGAAGAGTGGATGGCCTTCTTCACGGATGACGAAGGCCGCCCGCTCGCGGTGATGGCGCAGGTGAACGCTTAGGCTGTCCTGTCCTCGACGCCGGCGAGCTTGGCGTTTGCGATGACGCTCTTGATGCCGCCGTCGCAAGCCTCCTCGGTCGGGTATTGCTCGGATGTGCCGATGACCTGATGGTTCGCCGCTTTCAGCACGAAATAATGCTTGCCGCCCGCCGAGGCCTTTTTCTCGAACCGCGCGAGCAGGTCGGAATTTTTCTTGACCGACTCGATGCCGTTCGCCGCGCCCGCGCGGTCCTTGTAGCCTTCGCTTGCAAGGATGATTTCGCCATTGCCGGATTTGAGGCGAAAGCGGAATTCGCCCTTCTTGTCCTTGAAGAGCTCAAACTGGGCGGGCATGGGCGGCTCCTTTCCGATTGCACCTGAGACGAGTTTTAGAGGATTCGGCCGGTCCGTCGCCTTTGCAAAGGTTGGCGCGGCGACCTATGGATGTTCCAGAATCGTTCTCGTTCCGGTAGCATTGTTCAGTGAACGCCCGACTGTCAATTTCCGAGCGCGCGCTCGCCGGCCTTTCCCCGGCGGAGAGCGCTGACGCGCCCGCCTATCTCGAAGGCCTGAACGCCGAGCAGCGCGAGGCGGTCCTGGCGACCGAGGGGCCTGTGCTGATGCTCGCCGGCGCAGGGACCGGCAAGACGCGCGCGCTGACGACGCGGCTTGCGCATATTCTTTTCACCCGCAGGGCGCAGCCCTGGCAGCTCCTCGCCGTCACCTTCACCAACAAGGCGGCGCGCGAAATGAAAGAGCGCATCGGCGCTCTCATCGGCGAGCGGGTCGAGGGCCTTCAGTGGCTAGGCACGTTCCATTCGATCGGCGCGCAGATCCTGCGCCGCCACGCCGAGATCGTCGGTCTCAAATCCTCATTCACGATCCTTGACGCCGACGATCAGGTGCGGCTCGCCAAGCAGGTGATCGAGGCGGCCGGCCTTGATGAGAAACGCTGGTCGGGGCGGGGCCTTGCGAGCGTCATCGACGGCTGGAAAAATCGCGGGCTGACGCCGGACAAGGTTTCGGCGAACGAAGCCTGGCATTTCGCCGAAGGCAAGGGCGTCGCGCTCTACAGCGCCTATCAGGAGCGGCTGAAGACGCTTAACGCCGCCGATTTCGGCGACCTGCTCATCCACACCATCACCATCTTTCAGCGGCATCCTGATATTCTCGCTCAGTATCAGGACAAGTTCCGCTACATGCTCGTCGACGAGTATCAGGACACCAACATCGCGCAATATCTCTGGCTTCGTCTCCTTGCGCAAAAGCACGGGAATATCTGCTGCGTCGGCGACGACGACCAATCGATCTACGGCTGGCGCGGCGCCGAGGTTGAAAACATCCTGAAATTCGAAAAGGACTTTCCGGGCGCGCGCGTCATTCGGCTCGAGCGCAATTACCGCTCGACGCCGGCGATCCTCGCCGCCGCCTCGACGCTGATCGCCGCGAACAAGACGCGTCTCGGCAAGACATTGTGGACCGAAGCGCCCGCCGGCGAGCAGGTGAAGGTGCGCGGGGTCTGGGACGGCGAAGAAGAAGCGCGGCTGATCGGCGAGGATATCGAATCCGAGCAGCGGCGAGGCCGGCCGCTTTCCGATCTCGCCGTGCTCGTCCGCGCCTCCTTCCAGATGCGCGCCTTCGAGGAGCGGTTCAACACGCTCGGCCTTCCCTATCGCGTCGTCGGCGGCCCGCGCTTTTACGAGCGCGAGGAGGTGCGCGACGCTGTTTCCTACCTGCGCCTTGTGCGCAGCGCCGATGACGATCTTGCTTTCGACCGCATCGCCAACAAGCCGGCGCGAAAACTCGGCGGCCAGACGATGCAGGCCGTTCACGCCCTCGCGCGCGCGCGCGCCCTCTCCCTGACGGCGGCGAGCCGGCTGCTGATTGAAGCAGACGACCTCGGCGCGGCCGCCCGCGGCGCGCTTCGCAAATTCATCGAGATGGTCGACCGCTGGGCGGGCGAGGCCGCGACCATGAGCCCGCGGGACCTCACCGAGCTGATCCTCGAGGAATCCGGCTACACGGATTTCTGGAAGAACAACAAATCCGCCAAGGCGGATTCAAAACTCGACAATCTGAAGGAAGTCGTGCAGGCGGTCTCCGAGTTCGATACGCTCGCCGCCTATCTCGACCATGTCGCGCTCGTCGCCGACCGTAACGACAATCAGGAAGGCGGCGCCGTGTGGCTGATGACGCTGCACGCGGCGAAGGGCCTTGAATTCCCCGTCGTGTTCCTTCCGGGGTGGGAGGAAGGCGTCTTTCCCTCGCAGCGTTCGCTCGATGAAGGCGGCGCGCCCGCGCTCGAGGAGGAGCGGCGCCTCGCCTATGTCGGCATCACGCGCGCGCGTGAAAGCTGCCGCATCTCCTTCGCGGCGAACCGGCAGATGTACGGCCGCTGGCAAGCCTCGCTGCCGTCGCGCTTCATCGATGAACTGCCGGAAGAAGCGGTCGATGTCGTGTCTCAGCCCGGCCTCTACGGCAACGCCGCGGCGTCGCTGCCGAGCCATTCGCGCTTCGATGCGACGCGCGTCAAGGACGACGCTTATTACGAGAATCCCGGCTGGCGGCGCGCCCGCGCGGCGTCGGCGCGGCCGGCGGCGCCGACGCCGATGATCGAAGGGCGCGCGCGCGAGGTGTCCGTGAGCGCAGGCGGTTCGAAGTTCGCCGTCGGCGCGCGCGTCTTCCACGACAAGTTCGGCTATGGCCGCGTAGTGCTGGCGGAGGGCCAGAAACTCACGGTCGACTTCGAGCATTCGGGCGCAAAGAAGGTCGTCGACAGCTTCCTGAAGGGAGCTTGATCGGTGCCGCCTTCGGGAGAAGCTATTGCTGCGGTGAGATGTCGACGAGGAGAATCTCCGCCGGCGCCGACGAGGCGTTCTCGATGACAAGCGGCATATTGGAGACCGCGACGCCCGCCGAATGCAAAGCGCGCCGCGCCGGCGGCGCGTCATTGCGCCGTTCGACGACCTCGCCAGCGGTGACGTAGTAAATCGCCGGACGCGCCGCGCCGCTCAACTCTTCGGTTCGAGCGCCGGGCGGCAGCGAGATTTTCCGTGCCCGGAAGATCTGGCCGGCGGCCGCCGGATTGGAAGGGAAGGCTTTTCCGAGATCGATCGCGCGGGCGTCCAGAATCTGCGGCTGCGTGTCGCGCGGCGCCTGCGCGAGCGGCGCGGCGAGTTCCTCGCGCGCGCCCGCGTCGACTTGCGCGGCGACGACGGCGCCGCCGAGCGCCGCGGCGCCGAAGGCGGCCGCCGTCAGGGCGACTAACGCGATGGATTTCACCTGGATCATCGCCGTCACTCCCCCTTGTTGCCCGCAGGCTGGTAGATATCGACCACGTAGAATGTCAGCGGGTAGCCGCCTGTGTTGCGCCACCATTGCGAAATGTTTGAGTCCGCCGTCAGGTCGCCTGGTTTCATGGCGATCGGTCCCGGCTCGTCGCTGCGATATTGATCGGCCGTCGTGTTGACGATGTAACTGAAAGCCGGACGGCCGACATGATCGTGGATTCGGATCGTCGCGCCGGGCTGAACGATCACGTAGCGCCCGCGCATCCGATACCCGTCGAAGCCCTTGATCTGGCCCGCGAGGTCGATTTCCGCGAGCGGCGGCGTATTCTTGACCGCGAGATTGAACCTTGGGCCGGTGAGACCATGAATTGTGTTCTGCGATGTGGCGTAAAAATGATACCCGATCGCGCCGGCGACCGCCGCCGTAAGAACGAACTGCCCAATCCGCATGCGCCGGCCTCCGCCCGCTTTCCCTCGCCGCCTTGATGCCTTAGCGGACGCGGCGCGGCCAATTTGTTTTATGCATAGACTTCATGCGCGGCGGCGGCGCGGGGCTGACCGTCGGGTCGAAGGAGCGTTTCGATGACGACATACAAGATCACTCTTGCAGGCGGCGAACGCTTGCTTGAGCAGGCGTCCGTTCTGCTGACTGAGGTGCTCTTTCCCCCGGCGGGCGCCGTCAGCCTGACGAAGGACGATGATGCGCGCACAGACGCCCCCTGGCGCCTTGACGCTTATTTCGAGGAGCGGCCTGACGCCGCGGCTCTGTCGGCGCTCGTCGCGGGGATGGGACTCGGCGCGCCCGCGATCGAGGAATTGCCCGACATCGACTGGGTCGCGCATGCGCTTGAAGGATTGGGCGTCGTCGAGGCCGGGCGATTCCTGCTCTACGGGTCGCATGATGCCGACAAGCTGCCGGAAGACGACGCGCTGATCCCGATCCGTATCGAGGCCAATCAAGCCTTCGGCACCGGCCACCATCCGACGACGGCGGGCTGCCTTACGCTGCTCGACCGGCTCGGCGGCATCGCGCCGCAATCGGTCTTCGACCTCGGCTGCGGATCGGCGGTCCTTGCGATTGCGGCGGCCAAGCTCTGGGACGTTGAAGTGATCGCCAGCGATATCGACGAACGCTCCGTCGAAATCGCGCGCGAGAACATCGCTCTCAACGGCGCCAGCGAGCTCGTCACCGCAATCGTCGCGGACGGCTTTTCCGACCCGCGCATTCGGGTTCGCGCGCCTTTCGATTTCGTATTCGCCAATATTCTCGCCGGGCCGCTTGTGGAATTTGCGCCTGCAATGGCCGGCCACATCGCCCCGCGCGGACGGGTCATGCTCGCCGGGCTGATGGCGGAGCAGGAACAGGGCGTGCGCGCCGCTTATGAGGCGGTCGGCTTCCGGCAGTTGAACCGGCTCGATCACGCGGTTTGGCCGGTGCTTTTATTCGTCAGGCTGTAGGTTTTCGGATTTCGCCGTTCGGTGATAGGGAAGACCGAACGGCGCAGCCGCATGGCCGCAGACACCGAAAATCGAACCTCGAAATCCTCTCATGTTCCAGCACTTCGACCCCGTTTCCGACCGCACCTTCGCCGCGAAGCATTTGCCGCTCCTGCGCGCCGAGATGAAGGCGCTGAAGATCGACGGCTTCATCGTTCCGCATGATGACGAATACCAGAACGAGTATATTCCGGCCTATGCGGAGCGGCTGATGTGGGCGTCCGGCTTCACCGGATCAGCAGGGGCGGCGATCGTCTTTCTCGACAGCGCCGTTATTTTCGTCGACGGGCGCTATACGCTGCAGGTCAGGCAGCAGGTCGACGACAATTTCTTCGCCTACGCCGATCTTGTCGAAACGCCGCCCGATCTATGGCTCACAGAGAATGCGGCGAAGGGCGCAAGCATCGGCTATGACCCGATGCTGCACACGAAAGCGGGGGTCGAGCGGCTCGATAAGGCGGCGGCTGCGCGCGGTTTCACACTCGTTGCGCTCGCCCGCAACCCGATTGACGCCGCGTGGAAGGACCAGCCGGCGCGCCCATTGTCGCCGGCAAGACCGCACGGCCTTGAACTCGCGGGGCGCTCGTCCGGCGACAAGCGCCGTCAGGTCGCCGACGCTGTCGCCAAAGCCGGGGCGGACGCCGTTCTCCTCACCGCCCCGCCCTCGATCGCGTGGCTGTTCAATATTCGCGGCGCCGACGTCTCGCGCACGCCCCTGCCCTTGGGCCGCGCGCTGGTGACGAAAGAAGGCAAGGCGACGTTGTTCCTCGCGCCGGAGAAAGTCGGCAATGAACTTCCCGCGTTTCTAGGCGATGACGTCGATATCCGCGCGGAAGCGGACGTTGAGGCCGGGCTCGAAAAGCTCGGCCGCGAGAAGCAGCGGGTCGCCGTCGATCCTGCGCTGGCGCCCATGAAATATGTCCGTGTCCTGACCGGTGCGGGCGCATCGGTCATCGATCTTGCCGACCCGTGCGCCTTGCCGCGCGCCGTCAAGAACGCGGCGGAACTCGACAATACGCGCACCGCGCACAGACGCGACGGGGCGGCGGTCACAGCGTTCCTGCACTGGATCGCAACGAAGGCGCAGGACGGGTCCGTCGACGAAATCGCCGCGGCGAAGAAACTCGAAGCCTTCCGCGCCGCAACCGGCAAGCTTGTCGATCTGTCCTTCGACACCATTTCCGGCGCAGGCGAGAACGGCGCCGTCGTCCACTACAAGGTGTCGACTGCGACGACGCGCCCCTTGAAGCCCGGCGAGCTTTATCTCGTCGATTCCGGCGCCCAATATCCGGACGGCACCACAGACATCACGCGCACCGTGCCGATCGGCGAGCCGACGCAAGAAATGCGCGAGCGTTTCACGCTCGTGCTGAAGGGTCACATCGCGCTGGCGCTTGCGCGCTTCCCGGCCGGCACCACCGGGCATCAGCTCGATGCGCTCGCGCGGCGTCCGCTGTGGGAGGCGGGGCTTGATTACGACCACGGCACCGGACACGGCGTCGGCTCGTTCCTCGGCGTGCATGAAGGGCCGCAGCGCATCGCCAAGGCCGCGAACACGCAGGCCCTGAAGCCCGGGATGATCCTTTCGAACGAGCCCGGCTATTACAAGACCGGCGCCTACGGCATCCGCATTGAAAACCTTATCGTCGTGACCGAACCGCAACCGCTTGAAGGCGGCGAGCGGCCGATGATGGCGTTTGAAACGATCACGCTCGCCCCGATCAGCCTCGATCTCGTCGTCGGCTCAATGCTCTCCGAAACGGAGCGGCATTGGCTCAACAAATATCACGCGCGCGTTCGCCAGACCTTGACGCCGCTTGTTCCCGCCGAGGTCGCCGCCTGGCTCGCCGAGGCGACACGGTCAATTTGACCTGACGCCGAGCACGCCGCCAAGCGGAAAGCCGATCGTCACCGGCGCGTGGGCCCCGAGTTCCTCCGCAAGCTGATCAACATAGGCGCCGGCTTTTCCGGTCGCGGCCATATAGGCCCGCGCATAGGAGGCGGTGAGAAGGAGCCCCGCCGCGTCCGCCGCCGGCAGCGTCACGTCGATCTCCCCTGAATAGCTGACGAGCTTCGAGAAGGCGCCCGAGGCGCGCATCGGCGCCGAATAATCCGCCTTGGCGCCGAGCCGCTTGTCCATGAAGGGCGACCACAATTTCCAGTGACGCCGGAAGACGTCCCGCGCCGATCCCGTCACGAAGAACGGGCCGTAGAGAAACGGGAAGAAAACCCCGCCGGGGCGCAGCCAGCGCGCAACTTTGGCGGTGACCACATCCTGCTCCATCCAGTGAAACGCGGTCGCCGCGATGACGCAGTCTACGCCGCCATCGGTAAAGTCGGCGGCCTCCGACGCGCAATTGATCCGTTCGATGCGCGGATGATCGGGCGCGGCCGCGAGCATGCGGGCGTCCGGCTCCACCGCGGCGACGCGCGCAAATCGCGCGGCGAGATCGACGCTCGCCTTCGCGGGACCCGCGCCGAGATCGACGGCGAAGTCGCGCGGACCTTCGAGGTGCGCTTCGAGGAAATCGAATAGCGCCTTCGGATAGGCAGGGCGCAGGGCCGCGTAGCGCGCAGCGATGTCGCCGAAGCCGAGCGCCGCATCCGCGCTCATGACGCCTTCGCCCCGATGAAGGCGCGCCAGCCTTCTTCCGTGAACACCCGCACGCCGAGCCTTTCCGCGTCTTTCAGTTTCGACCCTGCGCCGGGCCCTGCAACAACAAAATCCGTCTTCGCCGACACTGAACCGGAGACCTTGGCGCCAAGCGCGAGCGCCTGGGCCTTCGCTTCATCGCGCGTCATGGTTTCAAGCGTGCCGGTGAAAACGACGGTCTTGCCGGCTACGATGGAACCCGACTGCGCCGGCGCCGCGTGCTCTTTCGGCGTCACTTCCGCCAGCAGGCGATCGACAGCGGCGCGATTGCGCGCTTCCTTGAAGAAGGAAATGACGCCGCCCGCGACCAGCGCGCCGACGCCCTCAATCGACAGCATCTCCTGATAGGCGCTGCTCTCCTCGTCCGCCGCCGCAATCGCGGCCGACCGGAAGGCGTCGAAAGAATGGTAATGGCGCGCAAACAGCCGTGCGTTCGTCTCGCCGATATGACGCATGCCGAGCGCGTTGATGAAGCGGTCGAGCGCAGGCGTACGCCGCGCATCGATCGCCGCGAAGAGATTGTCGACGGATTTCCGGTTGGTCGGCGTCCGGGTTCCGTCTTTCTTCTCCTTGTAGGTGAAAAGATCGATTGCGCCCTTCGCCTGCCGGCCTTGAAGAGTAAAGATATCGGCGGGTTCCCTGATGATTCCTTCGGCGAAAAACGCTTCGATCTGCTTTTCACCGAGCCCCTCGATGTCGAGCGCATCACGCGACACGAAATGGCGCAGGCGCTCGACGGCCTGCGCCGCGCAGGAAAAACCGCCGGTGCAGCGGCGCACCGCCTCACCTTCTTCGCGCACCGCCGGGCTGTTGCAGACGGGGCAGACATCCGGAAACTGGAAAGGCCTTGCGCCCTTTGGGCGTTTGTCGGCGATGACCTCGACGATCTGCGGAATGACGTCGCCGGCGCGCTGGACGACGACGGTGTCGCCGATGCGGACATCCTTTCGCTCGATCTCGTCCTGGTTGTGCAAGGTCGCATTGGAGACGACGACGCCGCCGACCGTCACCGGGCGAAGCCGCGCCACCGGGGTCAGCGCGCCCGTGCGCCCGACCTGAATATCGATGCCGAGAAGCTCCGTCGTCGCCTGCTCCGCTGGAAATTTATGCGCAACCGCCCAGCGCGGCGAGCGCGAGACGAAGCCAAGACGTTCCTGATAATCGAGCCGGTCAACCTTGTAGACGACGCCGTCAATGTCATAGCCGAGCAGCGCGCGCTGCGCTTCGATTGCTCCGTAATGTGCGAGCATCGCCTCGACGCCGTCGCAGCGGATGAACAGCGGGTTGGTCTTGAAGCCGAGCCTTGAAAGGCGCTCCACCCACTCAGTCTGCGTCGCGCCCAGCGGCGCCGAAACCTCGCCCCAGCCATAGGCGAAAAACCGCAAAGGGCGCGAAGCGGTGACCGCCGCATCGATTTGGCGCAGCGATCCCGCGGAGGCGTTGCGCGGGTTGGCGAACGGCTCCTCCCCTTTCTCTTCAAGCGACCTGTTCACAATTTCGAAATCGGCATGGCTCATGTAAATTTCGCCGCGCACCTCGAGGAAATCCGGGGCGCCGGCGAGCGTGCGCGGGATATCGCCGACCGTCAGCGCGTTCGCGGTGACATTTTCGCCGACCGCGCCGTCGCCCCGCGTCGCCGCGACCTTCAGCACGCCCTTTTCATAGCGCAGATTGAGCGACAGGCCGTCGATCTTCGGTTCCGCCGTGAAGGCGAGCGGCGCATCGGGCGCAAGCTTCAGGAACCGGCGCACGCGATCGGCGAAATCGCGCACATCGGTTTCGTCAAAGGCGTTATCGAGCGACAGCATCGGCCGGGCGTGCGCCGCCTTGTCAAACTTCGTCGACGGCGCGGCGCCGAC
>CAZGXT010000064.1:0-4455 GCA_964529675.1 uncultured Caulobacterales bacterium | reverse complement strand
GCCGCTTCGTCCGCTGACAGGTCTGCGACAGGTTTCAGCCCCGGCATCAGAGGGAATTCCGCATGTTGATGACGACCTTGCGCGCGCCATCTGGCGTTGCTGTCTCATCGCGACCGGATTCAGCATGACCCAGGGCCTTGCAAAGCGGTTCGCCCGGAATGGCCGCGCCGAGCTTGATCGAAAAGCGCCCCGCCGCGCGCGCCGCTTCGACCTCCCGCGGCGACTGCAACGCCTTCGTGTCGCCTGCGACAGCCGCGTCGATCAGCGCCATGATTGCGGGACCGCCTGCGCATGCCGCAAGGCGATCGGTGAGGCGCGGATCGCCTTCACGGGTCGCTGACGCCTCGCTAATCATCATGACCGCCCGACCCGCTCCATGCGACGTCGCATGGATAGCGGCGGAGCGCGGCCGCATCAAGCGCCGCCGCGGACGACGCTATTTGTCCGTATAAATATCATCATGCGGCGGCTGGTCCGACGGCTCGAAGAGCCAGTCATAGCCGGAGAAGATGCGCCGGTAGGGGTCCTGGACGTCGCCGGGGGAGCCGCGTCGATAGAGAATTGATCCTGGTTTTGGCGCGGCTGTCGAGAATGCGCCGTTGACGCCGTAAGTTTGACTTTCGGCGACCAGCGATTCGCCGGTCGGCCCGTAATAGCGCCAGTCAATTCCGTCATGATGGAAGAAGCCGAGCACGGCGTAATCGGGCCGAGCGCGCCGCGAGATCGTCAGCACGCATTCATGCCCGGCGATGAGGACGACGCCGCCGAACGGCGCCGCCACCTCGAACGAATCATTGCGGACGCAGCGGTCGAGGCGCACGCCGCCGTCATAACCGGGTTTCTTCGGATCAAGGCTGAGCGCCCCGCCGCCGGGCATTTCCGCAACGACTGCGCGCGCGGCGTCTTCCTGCGTAGGCGGATAGGCGGCGGAGGCGAAGAGGAGCGCGGCGGCGACGAACATGCGCCTCTCTCTAGAGCCGCCCGATTAAGGCCGTCTTCCCGAAAGATGAATCGGCGCTTAACGGCCGAGCGCCCTGCCCGCCACCGCATCGAGCTTTGCAAGGAGCGCCGGGTCGCGCGCCTCAGGCGGGGTGATGATCGCGAAATCGAGCATCGTCTCGATCCCGAGCGGCGAACGCGCGCGCGTCGCCCCGAGACGCGCGACGAGATCGGCGACCAGGCGGCGCGCGGCTTCGGTGTTCCGGCGCATGACATCGAGAACGCTGGCGACATCGACCGCCGCCGCGCCCTCGCGCCAGCAATCATAATCGGTCACCATGCCGACGCTTGCATAGGGAAGCTCCGCCTCGCGCGCGAGCTTGGCCTCGGGCATGTTGGTCATGCCGATCACGTCCGCGCCCCATGATTTATAGAGCAGCGATTCCGCGCGCGAGGAAAATTGCGGCCCGTCAATCGCAAGATAGGTTCCGCCGCGATGGTGCGCGATCGACAGCGCCTTGCACGAGGCCTCGATCGCGCCGGCGAGCGCAGGGCAGACGGGATCGGCCATCGACACATGCGCGACGCAGCCTGCGCCGAAAAAACTCTTCGCGCGGCCTGCGGTGCGGTCGATGAACTGATCGACGATGACGAAGACGCCCGGCGCGAATTCCTCCCGGAAGGAGCCGCAGGCGGAGACGGAGACGACGTCGGTGACGCCCGCACGCTTCAGCGCATCGATATTGGCGCGATAATTGACCTCCGACGGGGGTATGCGGTGCCCGTCGCCGTGACGGGCGAGAAAGGCGACCTCGACGCCTTTCATCCGTCCCCGGACGATCGGCCCTGACGGAGCGCCCCACGGCGTGTCTATCGCCGCTTTTTCCGCGCTCTCGATCGCATCGAGCGCGTAAACGCCGGAGCCGCCGATGACGCCGACGACGCGCTTTTCCATCGTCAAAGCTCCGAAGGATCAAGGCCGAGCGCGCGGGCGATGCGGGCGAGGATGAAGTCTTCCTGCGGCTTCAGCTTTTGGTCCGCGACGACCGCATGCCGCGCTGCGAGTTTCACCGCCGCCGCTGCGCCGCTTTCGCGAACAGCGCCGATCGCCGCGAGGATTTCCTTTTCCGCGGCGGGGTAGTCTGCGCGCAGCGCAGCGTGAAGGCGGGCGTATTCGGCCGTCAGCGCCGCCGCATCGATTGCGCGAAAGGCGGAATCATTGACGAGCCCCCCGAAGAACCGCGCTTCCTCGACGGTTTCGATGCGCGCATCGGCGATCGCTGCGAGGAGGTAGGCTCCGCAGGCCGCCGTCGCGCCGATGTCGGTCGCCGCTGTCATGTCGCTCCGCACCAAAGACAAACGCCGCGGACGGTTCTGGAACCATCCGCGGCGCCCGTAAAGAAGCAAACACTCCGGCCGATGTCGACGGCGTCAGTGGTCGACCTTCGCCCAGATCGCCCGGTAGGAAAAGAAAAGGACGATCGCCAGGATCAGGAGATAGCCGATGGTGATGACCCCGAGGCTCTTGCGCTGTTCCATCTTCGGCTCGGACGCCCAGGTCAGGAACTCCACGACGTCCTTGGCGTACTGATCGACCGTCTCCGGGATTTCAGGATCGGCATAATCGATGATGCCGTCCGACAAGGGCGCAACCATCGCGAGCACGCCGCCTGGGGGAACCTTGACGTCCGGCAGGGGGTGGCCCTCGGCGTCGCGGTATTCCGGCTTCAGCAGCTGCGACATGTCGCCAGCGAAGTAGGGATTGTAATACTGCCCCGGCCCCAGCGTCACCGTATCGGGCGGTTCCTCGTAGCCGGTGAGCAGGCTGTAGACATAGTCCGCCCCATGGTGGCGCGCCTTGATGATCAAGGCGAGATTGGGCGGATAGGCGCCGCCATTGGCCGCGCGCGCCTGCTGCTCGTTGGCGAAAGGCTTCGGAAACTTGTCCGACGGCAGCGCCGGCCGGTCGAACATCTCGCCGAAGTCGTCGGGGCCGTCTTTCGCCGTGTATTCGGCGGCGATCGCCTTCACCACCGGATTTTCAGCCGGGTTCTTGCAGTTCGTGGTTTCGGGTACGCCCTCGGGACAGCGCTCCAGATAGAACGGGGCGCCCTTGTCGCCGAGATTGCGGAACGCGATCTGGTCGAGGCTGTGGCAGCTGGCGCAGATCGTTTTGTAGACCTGAAAGCCGCGCTGCATCGCCTCTTTATCGTAGGTCCCGAAGGGGCCGTTGAAGTGCCAGTGATTGTGCTTGAATTCGAGCGCCTTGCCGCCCGCCGCAAAAGCGCCGACGGGAGCCAGCGCGACGATGGCGGCGGCGGCCCTGATGAGGACAGAACGGAGCATCGGTCTTTCCCCCTTATTCCGCTGGCTGGGCGACGGCGCCGATCGGCGCGCCGGTTGATTTCTTGAGGACGGCGTCGGCGATCGACTTCGGAACTGGTTTCGA
Source organism: uncultured Caulobacterales bacterium (assembly GCA_964529675.1). GTDB lineage: Bacteria > Pseudomonadota > Alphaproteobacteria > Caulobacterales > Parvularculaceae > Amphiplicatus. Next base: position 1,067 of record CAZGXT010000064.1, on the reverse strand, counting down.
CTTTTCGAACACCCCGAGCAGCGGCAGGATGATCAGGAAGAATGCGAAATAGTAAGCCGTCGCGATCTGCGAGCCGAGAACGTACCAGCCCTCCGCCGGCTTGCCGCCGAAGAAGCCGAGCGCCAGGCAGGCGATGACGAACAGAACGAACCACAGCTGCGCCACCGGGCGATAACGCATCGAACGCACTTTCGACGTATCGAGCCAAGGCAGCACGAACAGCACCACGATCGAGCCGAACATCGCGAGCACGCCGCCGAGCTTCGAAGAGATCGGGCCGATGTCGAAGGTGATGGCCCGCAGGATCGCGTAGAACGGCAGGAAGTACCACTCCGGCACGATGAACTGCGGCGTCACCAGCGGGTTCGCGGGGATATAATTGTCCGGATGGCCGAGTCCGTTCGGATTGAAGAACACGAACGCCGCGAACAGGATGAAGAACACGGCGATCGCGAAGCCGTCCTTCACCGTGTAATAGGGATGGAAGGGCACCGTATCCTTCTTCACGTTTTTCACGTCGACGCCGGTCGGGTTGTTGTTGCCTGAGGTGTGGAACGCCCAGATGTGCAGGACGACCACGCCGAAGATCGCGAACGGCAGCAGATAATGCAGCGAGAAGAACCGGTTGAGAGTCGCGTTGTCGACCGACGGGCCGCCGAGAAGAAGCGTCTTGATCGGCTCGCCGATGATCGGGAAGGCGGTGAAGAAGTTGGTGATGACGGTCGCGCCCCAGAAGGACATCTGACCCCATGGCAGCACATAGCCCATGAACGCCGTGGCCATCATGAGGAGGAAGATGACGACGCCGAGAATCCAGTTCATCTCGCGCGGCTCCTTGTATGAGCCGTAATAAAGCCCGCGGAACATGTGGATGTAGACGGCGAGGAAGAACATCGACGCGCCGTTGGCGTGCACATAGCGCATCAGCCAGCCGTAGTTCACGTCGCGCATGATGTGTTCGACGCTGTCGAAGGCGAGGTCCTTGTGCGGCGTGTAGTGCATGGCGAGCACCACGCCGGTGATGATCTGGACGACGAGGCAGACGACGAGGATGGCGCCGAAGGTCC
>CAZGXT010000063.1:0-14950 GCA_964529675.1 uncultured Caulobacterales bacterium | reverse complement strand
CATGCCCGCCGCCAATATCGGACCTGAGCTGCAACGGCTCATCGACCTGCTCGCCAAGCTCCCGGGCCTCGGGCCGCGCTCGGCGAAGCGCGCGGCGCTGCATCTTCTGAAGAAGCGTGAGCCGCTGATGCGCCCGCTCGCTTTCGCGCTCGACGAAGCGGCGGAAAAGGTTAAGGCGTGCGGAACCTGCGGCAATTGGGATTCGATCAATCCCTGCGCGATCTGCGCGGATCCGGCGCGCGAGGCGGCGATCTTGTGCGTTGTCGCCGATGTCGGCGATCTCTGGGCGCTTGAGCGCGCCGGCGCCCATCGCGGTCGCTATCATGTGCTCGGCGGGCTGCTGTCGCCGCTCGACGGCGTCGGGCCGAGCGAGCTTTCAATCGGCAAGCTGGTCGAGCGCGCAAAGGCCGGCGGCGTGAGGGAAGTCGTGCTTGCGCTGCCCGCAACGGTCGACGGCCAGACGACCGCGCATTATATCGGCGACCAGCTCATCGGCGCGGGGCCTGCCGTCACGCGGCTCAGCCAGGGAGTGCCGGTCGGCGGCGAGCTCGACTATCTCGACGAAGGAACGCTCGCGGCCGCGATGAAGACGCGCCGGCCGCAATGACCGACGCGCCGCCGCTGCAAAATCTCTGGTACCTCGCCGGCCTGTCGCGTGAGGTGAGGGCGGGCGCCATGCTTCGGCGCACGCTCTTCGGGGAGCCCGTCGCGCTCGGTCGCACGGCTGGCGGCGCGGCTTTTGCGCTGCGCGACGTCTGTCCGCATCGCGCTGCGCCCTTGTCCGCGGGGCGCGTCACGGGCGAGGCTGTCGAGTGCCCCTATCACGCGTGGAGATTTGGCGCTGCTGACGGGCGTTGCGTCAGCGTGCCGGCGCTGCCGGCAAATGACACGCGAGATTTTTCGGGCCTTCGCGTCGCCCGCTACGCGCTCGCCGAAGCGAACGGGTTGATCTGGATCTGGTATGGCGCAGGCGAGCCGCTGCAAGCGTCCCCGGATGTCGGCTTGCCGCCGCAATCGGCGCCGAAGACGCTGACCGTCGTTGAAACCGAAGGACCCTTTGACGAGGCGGTGGTCGGGCTCGTCGACCCTGCGCACACGCCGACCGTTCACAAGCAATGGTGGTGGCGCGAAGGCCGGCCGCGCGCCGACAAGACGAAGGCGTTTGAGCCGACGGCGCACGGCTTCAGGATGTCCGCGCACGCGCCGTCGTCAAACTCACTGATCTACAAGGTCCTCGGCGGGGCGCCGTCGACCGAGATCGAATTCCGCCTGCCCGCGCTCAGGCTTGAACATATCCGCGCCGGGCGCCGGCATGTGCTGGCGCTGACGGCGATGACGCCCGCCGAATGCGGCGCGACGCGCATTGCGCATATGCTCTATTGGAACGTGGCCGCTTTCGACGTCATCCAGCCCGTCGCGCAGCGCATGGCCGATGATTTCCTCAGCCAGGACGGCGCCATTCTCCGCCTGCAGAACGAAAACCTGAAGCGAGGGCCCCATCGCGCGCTCTATCTCGGCGATGCGGATGAGCCGGCGAAATGGTATTTCGCGCTGAAGCGCGCCTGGGGGCCCGACGGGGCCGCCTTCGTCAACCCGCTGCGGCCGGCGACGCTTTCCTGGCGAACCTGACGCCCGCGGCGGGAAGTGCGCGCCGCGCGACGATCGCAAAGGCGAGAAGAGCCGCTGCGGCGCCCGGCGACAGCGACGGAACTGCGTCCTCCCCCGGCGCTTGCAGGGCGAGGATCCAGAGCGCGACGAGCGAAAGCCTCTCGCCCCTGAGCCAGCCCTGTTCAGTCGCGCGCTGCGCGATCACGACGAGGGCCGGCAACACGATCACGAATTCATAATAGAAGGCATAAGGCGTCGCCAAGATCGCCGCGGTCGACAGCGCGGCAAGGCCGACGCCGGCGTCTTGCGCGCGCTTCCAGACGACGTAGACGTAGCCTGCGAGCGCGAGCAACGCGGCAAGCTGAACAACGTTGGCGACCGCCGTCGGGGCGCCGAGCATCGTCACAAGACCGAAGGGCGTCACCAGCTTGTGGAACGGGAACCCGTCGATGGCCATGCGTCCGCCGTGAGCGACCAGCCCGTCGACGAACGAAAGCCATATCTCCCATCCGAAGGCGGCGACGCTTGCGCCTGCGAGGAGGAAGGCGGTCGCACCCGCTGTGAAGAACGCGCGCCAGCATCCCGCGGCGGCGAACGCGACGGGAATGAGCAAGCCAAGCTGCGGCTTGATGGTGAGAAGACCCGCGGCGACGCCGGCGAGGATCGGACGGCTGCGCGCAAATCCGCCGGCGAGCGCGAGGAGCGCGCCGGTCAGAAGGCCGTTCTGGCCGGTGATGATCGCCTGAAAGAAGGGCGGCGCCGTCACGGTGAAAAAGAGAGCGCCCGGCGCCGCCCACAGCCGGTAAAGGACAATGAGGAAGAGCGAAGCGAACGCGACGACCCACGCCGCATAGGCGCCGAGATAGGGCGCCTCGCCGAAAGGCTCGACGAGCAGGAACATCGTCGGCGGATACATCCAGCCGAAATTCATTTCCCCGCGTCCGGGATAGCGCGCCATCAATTCGGCTTTGAGATTTTTCATCTCGTAAAGGCTGGCGAGATCCCCGTCGCCGGCGCGCGTTGCGACGTGCTGGAAAACGATGAAATCGCCGCCGATGATCGGCCCCGCACGGGTGAAGAGATTTTCCGATGTCGCGATCAGCTCCGCCCACATCGACGCGGCGACGCCAAGATAAAGAGCGGCGAAAAGGCCGAGAACAAGGCCGAGACGGCGCGTCCCGAGCTCGTAAAAGAGCGGATAACGGCGCTCGATCAGGGACAGGACGGCGTTCATCCGTCCCGTTTACGATCGCGCAATAAACGAACCGTTATCTATGCGGATGAAACCGGCGCCGGCGGGAAAAATGCGCGACATGGCTGAAGCGGACGGGGCGATGCTGCGCCCGCGCGCGGAGCGGCGTCCGGCGCTTGTTTCGGTCGTTTGTCCCGCCTTTAACGAAGAAGAAACCCTCGGCGGGTTCGCGGCGCGCGTCGAAGGCGTGATGCGCGTTCTCGCCCAGCCTTTTGAGATCGTGTTCGTGAATGACGGCAGCCGCGATCGGACCCTCGCGCGCATGATGTCGATCCGCACGGCCCGCGGCAATGTGACGATCGTCGATCTGTCGCGCAATTTCGGCAAGGAGATCGCGACGACCGCCGGTCTGGATCACGCGAAGGGCGACGCCGTCGTCATCATGGACGCCGATCTGCAGGATCCCCCGGAACTCATCGCCGACATGATCGAGGGCTGGCGCGAGGGCTATGATGTCGTCTACGCGCGCCGCCGCGCGCGCCATGGCGATGGTCCGATCAAGCGCGTCACCGCGGCGCTTTTCTATCGCCTCATGAAGCGCGTCGGCACCGTCCATCTGCCTGAGAATGTCGGCGATTTCCGGTTGATGAGCCGCAAGGCGGTCGATGCGGTTTGCGCCCTGCGCGAACGTCATCGCTTCATGAAGGGAATTTTCGCCTGGGTCGGCTTTGCGTCGAAGGAAGTCGTTTATGATCGCGCGCCCCGCAGCGCCGGAACGACCAAGTGGAACTACTGGCGGCTTCTCAACCTGTCGATCGAAGGCATAACATCATCGACGATCGCGCCGCTGCGCGTCTCGACCTATCTCGGCTTTGCGACGGCGTTCGCGGCGTTCCTCTCCGGGGCGTTCTTCATCGCCAAGACGGTGTTCTACGGCGACACCGTCGCCGGATTCCCGACGCTCATCATCGCCATGCTGTTCCTCGGCGGCGTGCAGCTGATGGTGCTTGGCGTCATCGGCGAGTATCTGGGGCGCATCTTCAACGAAACGAAGCAGCGTCCGCTGTATTTCGCCGCCGCGGTCATGCCGTCAGACGCCGCGACGGCGATGATGCAGGCGGGCGACGGCGCGCTGGCGCGGCGCGCGACCAACGGCTGATCTTCTCACCTCAAAGGAAAGAGCGGACGCGCGGGCTGCGGCTCGCTCGCCGGGTCGGTGTCCCGGCTGAGATCGCCGATCCACTCGCTGGCGCTTGCACGGATCGGCGCGGCAGGAACGCCGCGCACCGGCGTGGAGAGATGAAAGGCGTTTCGCGGCGGCGCCGGCGGGCGCGGCATTGGCGCAGTCATGGGCGCGGGCGCCGGCGCCGGCGCGATTTGAGGAGGCGTAGGCGCAGGGTCGGCGGCGGCCTGCGTGCGGGCGAGCAGGTCTTCCAGCGCGGCAATGCGGCGGCGCAGCTCCGTCATTTCGCCGGCCGTCCGCGGATCCTCGCCGCGCAGGAAGGCGCCGCCGGCGCGCGGTTCAGCGGCGGCGAGCGCCGCCTGGATGGTGTGGAGCGTCGCGAGCAGGGTCGTCGGCGAGACGATCCAGACGCGGGCGCGCCAGGCGTCCTGAACGACGTCCGGAAAGCGATGGTGAAGCTCCGTATACATCGCTTCCGACGGCAGGAACAGGATCGCGGACTCGGCCGTCTCGCCCGGCGAGATCAGCCGCTCGGCGATGTCGACGACATGGCGGATCGCGACGCGGCGGAATTCGCTCTCGGCTTCCGCCATGCGGCGCGTGTCGGCGCCCCTCAGCATGGCGAAGGCCTCGACGGGGAACCGCGCGTCGATGGCGATTGGCCCCGCCGGGCGCGGCAGCCTGACAAGGCAGTCGGCGCGCCGGCTGTTGGAAAGGCTCGCCGGCATCTCATAGGCTTCGGGCGGCAAGGCGTTCCGGATGACATCGGCGAGCTGCACGGCGGAGGAAGGCGTGTCGCGCGGGCCCGTGATCGCCTGGCGCAGCATCGAAAGTTCCTGTTGCAGCAGGGCGGGATCGACCGCGGCGGCGCGGTCAAGGCGCTCGCGGACGACGGCGATGTCGCGCGCGATATCAGCGAGGGCGGCGGACGGCGCCCCGCCCGAGGACGCGCCGCGTTCCACTGCGGCGATGATCGTGTCGAGCCGCTGCGAAAGGCGCAGGCTGAACGCGTCAAGGAGCGCGCGGGTCTCTGACTGGATCGCCTCGCGCTGCACCGCCATCGCTTCCTCAAGTTCGGCGAGCGTGCGCGCGTAGTCGTCGCCGCCGCCGGCGGCGAGGCGCTGCGCCGTGACTTCCGGCGCGAAAGCCTGTTCGCGCGCCGGCGCCGCCGTGACGTGGCGGGCTTCTTCCGCGCGCTGGCGTTCCGCGCGCAGTTCTGCGTCGCGGCGGCGCTCTTCAATCTCGCGCAGACGCATTTCCTGTTCGCGCCGCTCCCGTTCGCGTTCGACGGCCTCAGCGGCGCGCTGGCGCGCTTCAGCCTCGCGCAAGGCGAATTCGGTTTCGGCGGCGCGCCGCTGCGCCTCGCGCTCGGCTTCGACCTCATCGAAGAGACGCGCGTTGATCGCGCCGGCCGGATCGCGCTCCATCGCGACGCCGCGTTCGATCCTGACGGTCGCCAGTTCGTCGTCGGGATTATACTCGGCAAGCGGTTCTATATCGCCAAGCGGTTCCGGCGCCTTGCGCTCCTCGCGCTTGAAAAGCCCGGAGAATGCGCTGTTTTTCTTCTCAGCCCTTTTTGGAGCTTGCACGGCGCCCCCGGTCGTCGCTTCGCCGTTCGGGTCGTCGAAGGTGATGTCTGCGTCCTCGCCGGCCGGCTTGAAGAAATCGGATTGCGCATGCCGCAGGCGGTCGCGCCGCACCGCCCGCGAGCGCAACAGCAGGACGAAAATCAGCGCCATGATGACAAGAACTGCTATGGTCAGAAGCCACAGCATCTCGCCCGGCCCGGTGATCAGCGGCGCGGTCGCGCTCGTCGCTGCTTCCGCTGCGGAGCTGACAGTGGACGGCGCCGGCGAGGCCTGCATGTGAAATCCCCGATTACTCAACAACACCCGCCGGTTACGTTAGTCGAAAGGCAGGCGGCTGGCGAGCGATCAAGCCTTGTTGATGCCGCCTTGACGGGCCTCGGCCCCAGCCATAACTGACCGCGCATGGCCATCCGAGAAATCCTGACCGCGCCCGATCCCCGCCTCCGGCAGGTGTCCCTGCCTGTCGCCCGTGTCGATGACGCCACCCGCGCGCTCATGGATGACATGCTCGAGACCATGTACGAGGCGCAAGGCATCGGCCTCGCCGCCATCCAGGTGAATATCCCTCAGCGTATCATCGTCATGGACCTCGCCAAGGAAGGCGAGGAGAAGGCCCCGGTCTTTTTCGTCAACCCCGAAATTCTCGATCCTTCCGAAGAAACAAGCCTTTATCAGGAAGGGTGCCTGTCAGTGCCGGACTTCTACGAGGACGTCGAGCGCCCCGCCCGCTGCCGCATCCGGTTCCTCGACTACCATGGGAACCCGCAGACGATCGATGCGGAGGGCATCCTCGCCACCTGCATCCAGCACGAGATGGACCACCTCAACGGCGTCCTCTTCATTGACCATATTTCGAGGTTGAAACGCGACCGGATCATCCGGAAGCTGAAAAAAGACCAGCGACTCGCGCAGCCGGCTTGATCTGCATTTTTGCCCTGCGCTGCGGCGCCGGAACCACGCCTTTTTTGGAGAATCCGACGCTTGCGACTCATCTTTATGGGGACTCCGGCCTTCGCCGCCAGGGCGCTTGAAGCCCTGATCGGCGCGAAAGGGGAAATCGTCGCCGTCTATACTCGCCCGCCGCAGCCGGCGGGCCGCGGCAAGAAGGAGACCCGCTCGCCCGTTCACGAGCTGGCGCTTGCAAAAGGCCTTCGGGTGCTGACGCCGAAAGGCTTCAAGACCGAAGCGGCGCGCGCCGAGTTCGCAAGCCTTGGAGCCGACGTCGCCATCGTTGCGGCCTATGGCGTCATCCTGCCTGAGGCCGTGCTCAACAGGCCGCGGCTCGGCTCTTTCAACATTCACGCCTCGCTGCTGCCGCGCTGGCGGGGCGCCGCGCCGATCCAGCGCGCGATCATGGCGGGCGATGCGGAAACCGGCGTCGAGATCATGAAAATGGAAGCAGGGCTCGACACCGGCCCCGTCGCGATGACGCGCAAGATCGCCATCCGGGATGATGATACGGCGGCGAGCCTTCACGATCGCCTCGCCGAGGCGGGCGCGCTCCTCATCAAGGATTTCATCGCGGCGCTCGAGAACGGCGACGTTCGCCTGACGCCGCAGCCCGCCGACGGCGTCACCTATGCATCGAAGATTTCGCCTGCAGAAGCGCGCATAGACTGGACGAGGCCCGCGGCGGTCGTCGATCGCCATATTCGCGGCCTGTCGCCTTTTCCCGGCGCCTGGTTTGAGCCGGACGCCGGCAAGGGGCCTGAGCGGGTGAAGGTTCTGCTATCGCGCCTTATCGACGGGGGCGGCGCGCCTGGAACCGTTCTTGATGCGGAGGATCGCCTCGTCATCGCCTGCGGCGACGGCGCCGTTGAGCTGTTGACCGTCCAGCGCGCCGGAAAATCGGCGCAGAGCGCGCCCATATTTCTGCGCGGCTTTCCGCTGCGCGCGGGCGCGCAGGTCTAGGCGATGCCGCGCTACAAGCTGATCCTCGAATTTGACGGCGGGCCGTTCGTCGGCTGGCAGCGTCAGGATAACGGCCGTTCGGTTCAGGGCGCCCTCGAAGAGGCGATCTTCAAGTTTTCCGGCGAGCGCGCGGCGGCGTTCTCCGCCGGGCGCACGGACGCCGGCGTTCACGCGGCGGCCATGCCCGCGCATTTCGATCTTGAAAAGCCAAGACCGCCGGGCGTCGTGCGCGATGCGCTCAATTTTCACCTCAAGCCCGAACCGATCGCGGTTCTGGAAGCGGAGGAAGCGCCGGGCGATTTTCACGCCCGCTTTTCAGCGACGTCGCGGCGCTATCGCTATCGCATCGTCAACCGGCGCGCGCCGCTGACGCTGGACATCGGGCGCGCCTGGCGCCTCGCCCCGCCGATTGACGCAGGCGCCATGCACGAAGCCGCGCAAGTTCTCGTCGGGCGCCATGACTTCACAACCTTTCGCGCGTCGACCTGCCAGGCGGACACGCCGGTGAAGACTCTGTCGTCGATCGCCGTTCAACGGCGCGGCGACGATGTGCTGATCGAAACTGCAGCGCGATCATTCCTTCACCATCAGGTGCGCTCGATGGCCGGCTCGCTCGCCGAGGTCGGCATGGCGCGGTGGTCGGCGGCTGATTTCGAGGCCGCCTTCCGCGCGGCCGACCGCAGCGCTTGCGCGCAGGTCGCCCCGCCGGAAGGGCTTTACTTCATCGGCGCCGATTACGCCTGATGCGAGGCGAAGCGCGCGAAATAGCGCTCAAGGATCAGCGCATAGATCTCGGCGAGCGCCTCGATGTCGGCGACCGCCGCATGCTCGTCGATCTTGTGGATCGACTGCCCGACAAGACCGAACTCGCAGACCGGCGCGACGTTTTTGATGAAGCGGGCGTCGGACGTTCCCCCGGTCGTCGATCGCTCCGGCGTCAGTCCGGTTTTATCGCGCACCGCCTCCTCGATGATCGACAGGAACGCGGTGTCGGTCGTCAGAAACGCATCGCCCGAACACACCGCCGCCAGCTCATAGCGGGCCTCCGGCGCCGCCGCGCGGATGCGGCGGCGAAGCTCGTCTTCAAGGCTCGCCGCCGTCCAGTTGGGGTTGAAGCGGATGTTGAATTTCGCTGAAGCGCGCCCCGGAATGACGTTCTGCGCCGGATTGCCGACATGCACGTCGGTGACCTGAAGGCTTGACGGCTGGAATTTCTCATAGCCCGCGTCGAGCGGCGTTTCCGTCAGGGCAAGGAGCATTTTGAGGAGCGGCGGGATCGGATTGTCGGCGCGCTGGGGATAGGCGACGTGACCCTGACGGCCGACGACGGCGAGCGTGCAGTTCATGCTGCCGCGGCGGCCGACCTTGATCATGTCGCCGAGGCGTTCGTTCGATGACGGCTCGCCGACGAGGCAATGGTCGATGCGCTCGCCGTTCTCCGCCATCCAGCCGAGAAGCCGCTTCGTGCCGTTGATCGCCGGGCCCTCCTCATCGCCGGTGATGATGAGGGCGATCGACCCCTTCACCCCCGTTTCGATCGCGCGTTCGGCGCCGGCGACGAAGGCGGCGATGCCGCCTTTCATGTCGGCCGCGCCGCGCCCCCAAAGGACGCCGTCTTCCAAACGCGCGTCAAAGGGCGGCCTTGTCCAGTCAGGCAGCGGCCCGGGCGGCACGACGTCCGTATGTCCGGCATAGGCGAAAACGGGTCCGTCGCGTCCCCGGCGCGCATAGAGATTGTCGACCGGCTCTCCGCCGTCTTCGGCGAAGACTATCCTTGTGCAAACGAAACCCAGGCCCTCGAGCGCGGCCTCAAGGACGTCGAGCGCTCCTTCGTCGCGCGGCGTCACTGACGGGCGCCGGATCATCGCGCGCGCAAGCTCGACCGGATCAATCATCGCCATGGGCGCTTCGTTAGACTAACGCGCCTGTCAGCAAAAGCGACTTGACGCCGCGACTGCGCGGGCGAACGCTTGCGGAAACAAGGAGCCGCCAATGCCGAAGATCGACATCGCCGCTGTTCCGGTAATCGCGACCACCGGCTACCCTCCGCCCTATCGCCACATCGTTGAAGGCCGCTCAAAACAGCGCCTTGGCGACGCCGGCGGAGTCACCCAGTACGGCGTCAACCTGACGCGCCTGAAACCGGGCGCGGCCTCCGCGCTCCGCCATTGGCACGAAACGGAGGATGAGTTCGTCTTCGTACTCGACGGCGCGCTCGTTCTCATCGAGGATGGAGGCGAAACGCCGCTCAAGGCCGGCGAGGCGGCGGCCTTTCCGGCAGGCGCGCCGAACGGCCACCAACTCGTCAACCGGTCGGCCGCCGACGCCGTCTATCTTGAGATCGGCACGAGGTCGAAAACGGATCGCGTGACTTATCCCGACGCCGGCGTGGACCTGGTCGCGATCGATGACGAAAGCGGCGCGCATTATTTCAGGAAATCCGGCGAGCCCTGGTGATCCTCAGAACCGCCAGCGAAGCCGCCCCGAAACGGCGATCGCCTGCGTTTCAAAATTGAGGCTCAGCGCGCCGCGGAAGAGATCCTCCGGGAGCGCGCCGGAAACATCGATCGCCCGGTCGTCAAAGATCGCATAAGCGAGCCCCAGATCGGCGCTGATGTTTTCGCTGAAAACATGGCTGACGCCCGCTGCGAACCAGTAGCGGTCGCCGTCTGGAATGCGCGGGCTGGCGAAGTCGCCGTTCACCGGCGACTGATCCCAGTAGAAACCGGCGCGCAAGATTGTCGCATCCGACGTTTCATACTCGCCGCCGGCCGAAAGGCCCCAAGCGTCGCGCCAGTCCTGCGTCAGGTTTTCAGGCGGCGTGGCGGCGTCGTTAAAGGCGAGCGTTATAGCTTCAAAGCTCGACCAGCGGGTGAGCTTCGCGGAGCCGAGAAGCGTCAGCCTTTCACTCGCCTCGAAGCGCGCGCCAAAGCCAGCCGAGGCCGGCAGGGCGATGGAAGTGGAGAATTCATCCGCGGCAAAAAGCCCGACGGCGCCGTTGAGGACCTGCGCAGCCGGACTGGCGGCGAGCCCGAATTCGGCGTCACCGGCGATGTCATGCTCGATCCGGGACCGCCAGACGAGGCCGACCTGCAGCCGGTCGGAGAGGTCCGCATTGAGGCCGACCGTGTAGCCGACCGCCCAGTTTGTCCCTTCGAACGCCGCCTCAAGATCGCTCGCGCCCGGCCCAAATCCGGGAACCATGCTCGCGGCCGCGATCCCGCCGGCGTCGATGGTCGAGGTGACGGTGAGGTCGATCTGCTGGAATCGAAACCCGCCGGCGATGGTGAGGCCTTCAGCCAGTTCGTAGGCGGCGACCGGCGTTATTTCGAGGACGGCGAGTTCGCTCTCGCGCGCCTGATAGCGCGCGATCGAATCTGCGGCGTAGTCCGTCGAAAAGCCGAATGTCGCGTTGGCGACGACCCCGACGCTCAGTCGATCGGTCAATGGCGCGGCGATCGACAGGTTTGGAATGATCACAAAGTCGATAACGCCGTCTTCGCTGGCGTCGCCCCCGACCGGCGCGACGCCGAGAAGCGTCGCCTCAGCGTCCTCGTACCTCGTCAGCGGCCAGACGCCCGTCGCATTGAAAGAAATTTCAGACCGATTGAGCGCGCCGAGCGCGGCCGGGTTATAGGCGGCGTATCCCGCATCGCCGTCCTTGGCCTCCGCGCCGGCGAAAGCGGCGCCGAGCGCCCCGGCGTTCTGGTGTTCAAGGTTGAACCCGCCGGCGAGGGCAGGGCTAGCGGCAAGGCCGCCGCAAAGGGCGATCCCGAACGTCCTGATGGGTGACGACAAGCAAATCTCCTGTGAACGGCAACCGCGACCGCCTCGATAAATAGCCTCGGCCACGTTAACAGTGAATTCGCCAAAGCGGTCAAAGGCGATTGGCTTCAGGTCTGCACTTCATCAAGAATTCTGCAGATTCTGCTTGAAATTAACGATTTCTTAAGGATAGCCTGAAGGCGAGGCGGGGTTCCATTCCCCAGACGAACAAGTCCAGCGGCAGACGCCGCAGCGACGTTCGGCTGGTTCATGGTCAGCGCTTTTGAGTATCGAGTGTTTCGCGGCCCGGGGAGATGTTGCGAACAACAGCCTTTGCGCCAAGCGGAGCGGGTGCGTTCGTGATGAACCAGTTGGTTTCCACTCTTCCCGTTGACGGTCAGCAAAAGTTCAACGTTGACGTCGGCGCCGGCGAATCTGCGATCGCCGTCGCGCTGGACGCCCTCCTCGCCCGCTTCCTTTCAGACGATGTGATCGACGGAATGCGCGACCTGCGAGATTTGTTGCGCGCTGTCCGCGCCGGCGTTTCACGCGCAAGCTGGCTGACGATCGCCGAGGAAACGGTGATGCGCCATCCGATCGCCGAACTGGCGCTCGGTTGCCCCGTGACGCGCCGCTCTCTCGAAAAGCCGCGAGGTTACCCCGGCGATGCGCCGCTGCTCGATCTCATTTACGGCGTCGGCGACAAACTTGAAACGCCGCACCCGGCGACGATCGCCGGGCAGGTTCACTTCTACGTCGCGCATTCGACCGCCTGCCGCGCCGTCCGGTGGCGGCGTCAGATCATTGCGGCTGAACTCGCCATGCTTGCGGCGTCGGCTGGGGACGCGTTGTCGATCCTGTCTGTCGCGTGCGGGCACCTGCGTGAGATAGAGCTCCTATCGCCGGCGACGATCGACCGGATCGGCGCCTTCCATGCGCTCGATCAGGATCGCCTATCGCTCGCGGAGGTGGACCGCTGTTACGGGAAAAAGGCGCGGATCAGGACCATCGAAGGCTCCGTAAGGTCGATCATCGGCAGGAAGACGAGCTTCGCCGACATCGACTTCGTCTATTCCGCCGGCCTCTTCGACTATCTCGCCCCCCCGATCGCCATGCGCCTCATCGAGCACCTGTTCGGCTTCCTGAAGCCGGGCGGGCGCCTGCTCGTCGCGAATTTCACGCCCGAGGTCGAGGATGTCGGGTATATGGAGACGTTCATGGACTGGCGGCTGATCTACAGAACGCCGGAAGAACTGAACCAGCTTTTCAGCTCTCTGCCGGCGCAAGAAGTCGCTGGAATGAAATCCTTCACGGACCAGCGGGGCGCCGTCGCTTATGCGATCGTTGAAAAACAAGTCGACTGAAGCGCTCTGCTCAGCCCCAGCAGCCGAATCTGCGGTCGTTTCGCCAGCGGGCGTCGCCAATCCTTTTCGCCGCTCGCCCCTGAGCCTGGAAGCGGCGCTGCGCGCCGCCGGAATCGAAACTGAAGCGGCCGCTCATTCGGAGAACCGGCGGCTGAATGCGATTTCCATCCTAATTCCAACTGCCGGAACCTTCGCCGCACTATTGAGCTGGCCGTACTTCACGCCCACCTTCGCAACTTTCGCGATTTTCGTTGCGTTTTTCGTCTTGAACGGCTTCGGCATAACGCTCGGACTTCATCGCTACTTCACGCATCGAGCTTTTGAGACTTCTCCCCCTTTTTCGGCGTTGCTGGCCGTATTGGGGTCATGGGCTTTTCAAGGTCCTATTTCGCGGTGGGTGGCGGACCATCGTCGTCATCACCGGTTTTCCGACCGTCAGTATGACCCGCATTCGCCCTACTGGGACGATGAAGGTCCGATTATGTCCAAAGCGCGGGGATTTCTGCACGCGCATCTTTTATGGATGTTCGTCGGACTGCGAAGCAGTGAAGCGCGCTACGCATCCGACATCAAGAAATCGAGGATCGCCGATTGGGTGAGCCGCCAATACTGGATTGTTGCGGCGAGCGGAGTTGCAGCCCCCGCTCTTGTCGGCTTTGTCGTTGGCGGCGTTCCCGAAATGATCGCCTGCGCGCTGTGGGCGGGTTTCTTGCGTGTCGCGCTATTACACCAGCTAACCTGGTGTGTGAATTCTCTCGGTCACATGGTGGGGACGAAACAAGACGACGCAAAAGATCAGGCGCGAGACAATCCGATTTTAGCCTTACTGATTCTCGGCGAGGGCTTGCATGGATTTCATCATCGGTTTCCCCATGCTGCGATCAAACACCCCCTGAAGTACGACGCTACTGGCGGCCTTATTTTGGTGCTGGAACGGCTCGGCGTTGTTTGGAACGTCGATCGCGCGGATGGCGGTCAGGCCTGAGCGCTGCGCGATAGATTGTCGTCGCCAGCCGACGGAATGCGCGTGGCCGTTGCGGCGGACTTCGCCCGCTTCAGCGTGACGAATGCACTCGTTCCTAGTTCGGGATGCGACTTTAATTCGATCGTTGCGCCTTGCGGCTCCAAAAGCCTTTTGGCGAGCGTAAGGCCGAGGCCGATGCCGCCGCCGCTCCGGCTGTAGGTCTGGTCCGTCTGTTCGAACGGAGAGAAGATCGTCCTGAGGCGTTCCGCACTGATACCGCAACCCTGATCAGTGATGGCTATCTGATAGGTATCGTCGTCCAGCGCGCGGCCTGACACATGCACAAAGCCGCCGGGCTTCGAGGCGTTGACGGCGTTGTCCATGATATTGGCGAGTGCGAACGCGGTATGGTGAGGGTCAATACGCGCCCGCACTTTCTCAACCGGCCCGATTTTCAGGGTGACCCGGCGCGAAACGGCCTTACCAGAGAACTGATCATGAAGCGTCTCAATCATATCGGCGACAGGGACATCGTCAAAGTCGAAAGTGAGTCTTCCCGCCGTTGCGTCAGCGTAACGCAGCATTTGTCCAATTTTCTTGAGCTGGCCGTGTGCGGACTCGATTGTTTGTGACAGAAGCTCGTCCGCATTGGTGATCGCGCCCCGCTGCACTTGGTCGCGGACGACCTCGCTGAGCCCGATCACCTGGTGCAGGGGCGTGCGGAGTTCGTGCGTCAAAACGGAAAGGAAGTTCAATTTTGAGCTGTCCGCAGCGGTCGCTTCAATCATCAACTGGGCGATACGGCGCGCATCTTCGGCTCGTAATTCGTTCGCCATCCATATCATGCGCAACCGGATTTCCTGAACGTAGTTGGTCGCTACAGCCGCGACCGCTGACGAGATCATGAAGAACAAGCCAGCTATCACGTCGTTGCGTGAAAACTCGGGATTGGAGAGCACCACATATGCGTAGGCCGCGCTGGTCAGTATGTACGCCGCCGAGGCGGAAACGAAAGGCATCTGCACGTTGCAGGATGAGAAGATGAAAATAATCAAAACGCCAACGATGTATGGCGGCGCGCCCTGCGGAGGAAGAACCGAAATCATCCATGTCACGCTGATCGCCGACAAAAAAACGCACGCCGCGAACAAGTGTCCAGTGTAAGATTTCAGCCGTTCGACATAAGTCAAGGCGCCGAGCGCAAGCGCCAGCGGCGTGATTATGAGGCAGCGTACGACCAGAACATCGTTCAGGCGTTCTTTGATTGTCAGAACGTCAAGCGCGCCGTAAAGAAAATAGACGCCGGTCATCAGCAGCCAAACAAGGCGCTGTTGCGGCAAGTTCGACGTCGTCAGGTAACGACGATAGGAGGAC
>CAZGXT010000062.1:643-14961 GCA_964529675.1 uncultured Caulobacterales bacterium | reverse complement strand
CAAAGCAATGAAGGGGCACCCCATGCGTCCGCTATTCACCCTGACGGCGTCAGCCGTCGCCATCGCCGTTTCCGCTTGCACCACCGCGCCAGCGGAAAAATCCGCCGCCTGGCCGAAGGCGGACCTCGCCGCCGCCGCCGCCGCGGTCAACGTCGATCCCGCCGCGAATGTCTTCCTCGCGGAATGGACCGGCCCCTTCGACGGCACGCCCGCATTCGACAAGATGGACATCGCGCAGCTGAAGCCGGCGCTCGAAGCGGGCATGGCGATGAACCTCGCCGAGATCGATGCGATCGCCGAGAACTCTCAGCCTGCGACCTTCGAGAACACCATCCTCGCGCTGGAGGATGCAGGGCGCGACCTCAACCGCGTGTTCTCCTATTACGGCATCCTTTCGGGCAACATGTCGACGCCGGAGTTCCGGGTCATCCAGCAGGAGATGGCGCCGAAGCTCGCCGACTTCCAGTCGAAGATCATCCAGAATCAAAAGCTCTTCACGCGCGTCAAGGCCGTTTACGAAAGCCCGCGCATCAAGAAGATGCGCCCCGACCAGCAGCGCCTTGTCTGGCTGACCTACACCAGCTTCGCCTCGAACGGCGCGACGCTCGAAGGCGCGGCGAAAGAGCGTTACGCGGCGATCAACAAGCGCCTCGCCGAGCTCCACACGAAGTTCGCCAACAACGTGCTGCATGACGAGGAGTTCTACGTCACCTATCTGAAGAAATCGGAGCTCGGCGGCCTCCCCGACTCGCTCGTCAAGGCCGCAGCCGCGGCCGCCGAGGCGCGCGGGCGCAAGGGCGAATACGCGATCACCAACACGCGCTCGTCGATGGATCCCTTCCTGACCTATTCGACGAACCGGCGCTTGCGCGAAAAAGTATGGCGCACCTATTACGATCGCGGCGATAACGGCGACGACTATGACAACAACGCCGTGATCGCGGAGATCCTTGCGCTGCGCGACGAGCGCGTGGGCCTGCTCGGCTACGACAACTACGCCGCCTGGCGGCTCGAAGACCGCATGGCGAAAACGCCCGAACGCGCCATGGAGCTGATGATGGCGGTATGGCCCGCCGCTGTCGCCCGCGCGAAGGAGGAAGTCGCCGACATGCAGGCCGTCGCCGATGCGGAAGGCGCGAAAATCAAGATCGAACCGTGGGACTACCGCCATTATGCGGAGAAAGTGCGGCTCGCCAAATACGACCTCAACTCCGACGAGGTGAAGCAGTATCTGGAGCTCGGCAAGCTGCGCGAGGCGATGTTCTTCGTCGCGGGCGAACTCTTCAACTTCAACTTCGCGCCGGTCGCAGACGGCGCCGTGCCGGTCTTTCAGGAAGACGTGAAGGTCTGGGAAGTGACCGACCGGACGACGGGCGCGCATGTCGGCCTCTGGTATCTCGATCCCTTCGCGCGTCAGGGCAAGCGCTCGGGCGCGTGGGCGTCGAGCTTCCGCGGCCATGAAACCTTCAACGGCAAGAAGACCGTCCTTTCGACCAACAATTCGAATTTCGTGAAAGCGGCGCCGGGCGAGCCGGTGCTGATCTCATGGGACGATGCGACGACCTATTTCCATGAATTCGGGCATGCGCTGCATTCGCTGTCGTCGAACGTCGCCTATCCGACGCTCAACGGCGGCGTGCGCGACTACACCGAGTTTCAGTCGCAGCTTCTCGAACGCTGGCTGATCACCGATCCGGTGATCGAGAAGTACCTTGTTCATTACAAGACCGGCGCGCCGATGCCGAAGGCGCTCGTCGACAAGATCAAGGCGGCGGCGAACTTCAACCAGGGTTTTCAGACCACGGAATATCTCGCCTCCGCGCTCGTCGACATGAAATTTCACACCGTCGATCCTGCCGGCGTCGATCCTGACAAATTCGAGCGCGACACGCTCGCCGGGCTCGGCATGCCGTCCGAGATCGTGATGCGCCACCGCTCCCCGCATTTCGGGCACATCTTCTCAGGCGAGGGCTACTCGGCCGGTTATTACGGCTACATGTGGGCTGACGTCCTGACCTCTGACGCAGCGCTCGCGTTCGAGGCCGCGCCCGGCGGCTATTACGACAAGAGCGTTGCGAAGAAGCTCGTCGATCACCTCTTCGCGCCGCGCAACGCGCTCGACCCGGCGGAGGCTTACCGCAAGTTCCGCGGCCGCGACGCCGGCGTCGAGGCGCTGCTCAAGGACCGCGGCTTCCCGGTTCCGGGAGAGTCGGGGAAGTAATCCATGTTGCGCCGCGTCAACACGACGCGGCGCCGGTTTCCTGCCAGCGATTCAGGGACTTAACGTCGATTACACTTCCTTGACGGTCGCCGGGGTCGCCTCTATGGTCCGCGCCGTTTTCAAGGGTGGGGCATCCGTCCCACCCCCCTCCAGAACACGCCCATGGCGGAGAACGCCGGCAAGCCCGATCCGTCGCCGCTCAGCGAGCTTTCGTCGCGTCTTGACGCCGCGCGCCAGAAACAGGCGCAAGGCGAGAAGGATGGCGATCAAAATCGCGGACGCGCGCTCGGCCAGGGGTTCCGGCTCGGGTCGGAGCTTCTCGCGGCGATGATCGTCGGCCCGCTCCTGGGCCTCGGTCTCGACCGGCTCGCGGGAAGCGCGCCCTGGGGCCTCATCGGGGGGATTTTCGTGGGGTTCGCCGCGGGCGTCATCAACGTCTCGCGCGCGATGAAGAAAGAAGACGCCGGGAAGCCGGCTGACGACAAGGACTGACCGGAAGGGGCCCCGTCGCCCGCTTCCAAAGGGCGACATGATGATCCGGCCGCAAGCCGCCAATCCGATGGAGCAGTTCGAGATCGCTCCGATGTTCCCGCTGACCATCGGCGGGGTCGACGTCTCGTTCACCAATTCGACCTTGTGGATGATGATCGGGCTCGCGTCGGCCGTCATTTTCTTCGGGGTTGCGACGCGCGCGCGCGCCCTCATTCCCGGCCGCCTGCAATCGGTCGCGGAGATCTTCTACGAATTCATCGCCGACACCGTGCGCGGCGCGATCGGGCCGGAGGGGATGAAGTTCTTCCCCTACGTCTTCACGCTCTTCATCTACATCCTGTTTGCGAACCTTCTCGGCCTGCTGCCGTCGATACCCGGCGTTTCGCACACCTTCACGACGACGAGCCATATCGCGGTGACGCTGGCGCTCGGCCTCCTGTCGATCGGCATCGTCATCGTTTACGGGTTCTACAAGAACGGCCTCGGGTTCCTGAAGCTGTTCGTTCCCTCGGGCGTCCCCGTCTGGCTGTTGCCGCTCGTCAGCCTCATTGAATTCGTTTCGTTCCTGTCGCGCCCGATCAGCCTCGCGATCCGACTGTTCGCGAACATGCTCGCGGGCCACGTGATCCTGAAGGTCTTCGCGGGTTTCATCATTTCGCTGATGGGCGCGGGCGGCGTGTTCGCCGCGATCTCGATCTTTCCCTTCCTCGGCATCGTCGCGATCACGCTGCTCGAAATCCTCGTGGCGTTCCTGCAGGCTTACGTCTTCGCGATCCTCACCTGCATCTATCTCAACGACGCGGTGCACGCCGGTCATCATTAGGAAAACCAATTCGCACGCGGACGGGGGCCGGCCGCGGCGCGAACCCATCACGGCTCAAGACAACTTCAGGAGACTAAAATGGACGCAGAAGCAGCAAAACTGATCGGAGCCGGCATCGCCTCGCTGCCGCTCGCGGGCGCGGGCGTCGGCCTCGGCCTCATCTTCGGCAACTTCCTCGCGGGCGCGTTCCGCAATCCGTCGGCCGCGGCCGGCAACCAGCAGACGCTCCTCCTCGCCTTCGCGCTGACGGAATTCACGGGCCTTCTCGGCTTCGTCATCGCGATGCTTATCCTCTTCGTGTTCTAAGGGAACGCTGTTCCCAAGAGACAGGCGCAGGCGCGACGATGATTGAGAGCCTCATCCTGCTGGCGGACGCCGCCGGCGAAGCGGCGGAAGGCGGAAGCCTGCCGCAGATGGACGTCACCACCTTCCCGAGCCAGATCTTCTGGCTCGCGGTGACGTTCGGCGCGCTCTATCTCGTGATGTCGCGGATGGTGCTGCCGCGCGTCGGCGCCGCGATCGAGGAACGGCGCGATCGCATCGCCGACGATCTCGACCGCGCGGCGGAGTCAAAGCGCATGGCCGAGGAGGCGGAGGCCGGTTACAACCGCGCCCTCGCCGACGCACGCGCCAAGTCGCAGGCGATCGCCGCCGAGACGCGCGACGAGGTCAACGCCGAAATCGCCTTGCTGCAGAAATCGGCCGAGCAGTCGCTGAGCGCGCGCGCCAACGAGGCTGAGGCGAAAATCGCCGCGATGAAAGGCGCCGCCGCCGCCAAAGTGCGCGAGGCGGCCGCCGACACGACGCGGGCGATCGTCGAGATGCTGATCCAGGAAACGCCCGCCGAGACCGCCGTCGACGCGGCGATCGCGAAGGCGGCGGGAGCAAGGTAACGCGACATGATCGACTTGATCCTCGCCGCCGCAGCCGCCGCTGAAGAGGCCGCCCATGGCGCCGGCCATGCGCCGACGCCGCTTTTTGAGGACACCACGACCTGGGTGAGCCTCGGCTTTGTCGCAGTCGTCGGGCTGTTCGCCTGGCTTGGCGTTCACAAGCAGATGGCGGCCGCGCTCGACAAGCGCGCGCAAGGCATCGCCGATGAACTGGACCGCGCGCGCGCGCTCAGGGACGAGGCGCAGGAGCTCCTCGCCCGGTATCAGCGCCGCCAGCGCGAGGCGGAGGAAGAAGCCGACGCGATCGTCGAGCAGGCCAAGCGCGACGCGGCGCGGATCGCCGAGGATGCGCGCCGGAAGATCGAGGAGCAGCTCGATCGCCGCGCCAAGGCCGCTGAGGACAAGATCGCCCGCGCCGAAGCCCAGGCGCTCGCCGAGGTGCGCGGCCAGACCGCCGATCTCGCCATTGAAGCCGCGCGCGAAATCATCCGCACCCGCATGGATCAGGGCGCGCAATCGGCGCTGGCCGAGCGCGCCATCAACGAGATCAGCGCGCGCCTGCACTGAGGGCGTCGTCCCATCTCCGTGCCCGATTAGCCGCGCCTGACGATGAATCTGCGTCGTCCGGCCCTCTTCCGCCTTCCGGGCCCGCCGCCGTTCCGCTAGAACCCCGCGCTGGGGCGCAAGGATTGTGGGTATTCTTGCGATCGCCTTCAGCCGCCCATGCGGCGGGGTCAACTAGGAGCGGGTTATGGGTCGTTTGGTTCTCTTTCTGATTGTAGTTGCGGCGGCGCTCGCCGGCGTTTGGTTTTACGCGCCGGGCGGCAAGGACATGCTGCTCGGAGCGAAGTCGACGGTCATGGGGATGATCCCCGGCGCCGAAAAGCCGGCTGAAGAAGCCAGCGATGCGGCTGAGGTCGTCGTCGAGGAAACGGTGGAAATCGTTGAAGAGACCGCCGACGCGGTTGAAGAAGCCGCCGAAGAGCCTTCGGCTGACGCGCCGCAATAATCGGATAAAAACAATTGACGGAAAAGACGCGCTGCGGCGGGGGCCGCGGCGCGTTTTTCTTTCGCCGGCGTCGCGCGGGGGAGCCAAGCGCCTTTGCAGTGGCGGGGGCGAACAAGTCGACGACCGGGCCGCGCGATTATGGAACCGCGCAGCCCGATATGGCTTTTGGCTTGTCACGGCGTTCGTGCGAGGGACCGCGCGCGCTTATGCGCACGCCGATTCAAATAGGCGCAGCGAGGGCCCGCCGCTTCCGCGATGCCTGATTTGGCGCTCGCAAGCGCGCGGGTCACTCCGCCGCTTGCGGCGCGGGCGCCGGCGTCCATCGCAGCACAGGTTTTCTCGCCGCCGCAGTCTCATCAAGGCGCCGGCGCGGCGCGTGAACGGGCGCAGCCTTGAAGCGCGCCGCCTCCCCGGCCTTGGCGCGGCGCGCCAGGCTGAGGAGCGCGTCGCAAAACTGATCGAGCTCCTGCTTCGATTCCGACTCCGTCGGCTCGATCAGCATCGCGCCGTGGACGACGAGCGGGAAATACATCGTCATCGGATGATAGCCCTCGTCGATCATCGCCTTGGCGAAGTCGATCGTCTCGACGCCGGTGTCTTTGAGGAAGTCGTCATTGAAGACGCATTCATGCATGCATGGGCCCTCGAAGGCAGGCGTCATCTCCGCCTTGAGGCGGGCGAGCACGTAATTGGCGTTGAGGACCGCGTCTTCCGACGCGCGGCGTACGCCGTCCCCGCCATGGCTCATCATATAGCTCATGGCGCGCACGAACATGCCCATCTGCCCGTGGAAGGCGGTGATGCGACCGCCGGCCGTCCCCTCGCCCTCGGCTTTCGCGGCGCGGCGCGTTTCTACGAGGTGATAGGAGCCCTTCTCGGCGACGACATAAGGGACCGGCGCGAAGGGCGCGAGCGCGGCGGAGAGCACCGTCGGGCCAGAGCCCGGACCGCCGCCGCCATGCGGCGTTGAAAAGGTCTTGTGCAGATTGATGTGCATGGCGTCGACGCCGAGATCGCCGGGGCGGACCTTTCCGGCGATCGCGTTGAAGTTGGCGCCGTCGCAATAAAAATAGCCGCCCGCTTCGTGCACCGCATCGGCGAGCGCCTTGATGTCGCGCTCAAAGAGGCCGCAGGTGTTGGGGTTCGTCACCATGATGCCGGCGACATCGGGCCCGAGTTTGGCTTTGAACGCCGCCAGATCGACGCGGCCGGTCTCATCCGACGGAATATCATCGACGGTGAAGCCGCATTGCGCCGCCGTCGCGGGGTTGGTTCCGTGCGCGGATTCCGGCGCGAGCACGCGCATGCGCGTCGCCCCTTCGCCGCGCGCCTCAATCGCCGCCTTGATCGTCATCATGCCGCAAAGCTCGCCATGGGCCCCTGCTTTCGGCGACATTGCGACCGCCGGCATGCCCGTCATCTCGGTCAGCCAATGCGCCAGCGTATGGATGAGTTCGAGCGCGCCCTGCACCGTCGATTGCGGCTGCAAGGGGTGAATGTCGCCGAAGCCCGGAAGCCGCGCCATTTTCTCGTTAAGGCGCGGATTGTGCTTCATCGTGCAAGAGCCGAGCGGAAAAGGCCCCATGTCGATTGCATAGTTCTTCTGCGACAGGCGCACGAAATGGCGCATCGTCTCCGGCTCGGAAAGGCCCGGTAGCCCGATCGGATTGGTGCGCGCCATCGCGCCCAGCTTGTGCGCCGCAGACGGCGCCGGGAAATCGACGCCGGTCGAGGCGAAGGCGTCCTTTTCGAAGATCAGGGATTCTTCGATCTGCAGCGCCTTGTTGCCGGTGAAGGTATCGACGCCTTGAACGGGCGCGGCGTCGCTGCGGGTCGGGCGGCCTTGATTGTTCATGGTCATTTTCAGCTTTCGGTAGCTTTGACTTTTTACCGCTCATCCCGGCGAAAGCCGGGATCCAGCGTTACGAGAGCAATTGGCGTGGAGCGCATGGATCCCGGCTTTCGCCGGGATGAGCGGATGACAGCTTTGCCTTCACAAGACATCGCCAAGCGCCCTTGCATAGGCCTCAATATCCCCGTCCGTTACGCACTCCGTCGCCGCAACGACGAGGAGGTTGTGCGTCTCGGGCTCATAGGGCCACAGGCGATCGCCGGGGACGCCGCCGAGAACGCCCTTTCTCGCCAGCGCTTCGACGACGTCGCTGGCGTTTTTCGGCAGGCGCAGCGTGATCTCGTTGAAGAAGGATTTCGTCAGCAGGCTGACGCCCTTCACTCCCGAAAGAGCTTCCGCCGTCTTCACCGCCGCCTCATGGTTCAGCATGGCGACCCGCCTGAGGCCCGCTTCGCCCATCAGCGTCATGTGGACGGTGAAGGCGAGCGCGCAGAGGCCGGAATTGGTGCAGATGTTCGAGGTCGCCTTGTCGCGACGGATGTGCTGTTCGCGCGTCGACAGCGTCAGCACGAAGCCGCGCTTGCCGTCAGCGTCGGCGGTGAGGCCGCAGAGCCGGCCCGGCATCTGGCGGATATATTTCTCGCGCGTTGCGAAGAGGCCGACATAGGGGCCGCCGAAATTGAGGCCGTTGCCGATCGACTGGCCCTCGCCGACCACGATGTCGGCGCCCATTTCGCCGGGACTTTTGATCGCGCCGAGCGACATCACTTCGGTGACGACCGCGATGAGGAGCGCGCCCTTCGCCTGCGCGGCCTTCGCGATGGGCGTCAGGTCGCGCAAGTTTCCGAATACATCGGGGTTCTGCACGATGACGCAGGAGGTGTCCGTATCGATCGCCGTGATGACGTCTTCGCGCGCTTCGGGATCAGCAGGCATCAGCGCGACCGTGTCGCCATGAAGCTCGCTGTTCGTTCTGACGACCGCGCCGTAATGGGGGTGGACGCCGCCCGAAACGAGAACCTTGCCTTTCTTGGTGATGCGCCGCGCCATCAAGGCGGCCTCAGCGCACGCCGTCGAGCCGTCATACATCGAGGCGTTCGCGACCTCCATGCCGAGGAGGCTTGCGACCTGCGTCTGGAACTCGAAAAGATATTGCAGCGTCCCTTGCGCGATTTCCGGCTGATAGGGCGTATAGCTCGTCAGGAATTCCGAACGCTGAATGATGTGATCGACGGTCGCGGGCACATGGTGCTTGTAGGCGCCGCAACCGACGAAGAACGGACCCGCCCCCGCCGCGCGGTTCTTCGCCGCCATGGCGCCGAGAATGCGCTCGACCTCAAGTTCGCCCTTGTGCGCAGGGAGATCGATCGTCGCGTTGAGCGCCGACGGCGGCACGTCGCGGTAAAGGTCGTCGATCGACTTTACGCCGATGACGGAAAGCATCTGGCGCCGGTCGGCGTCCGATAGCGGCAAATAACGCATGGATCAAAGGGTCCCGAGATAGGTTTTGTACGCCGCATCATCCATCAGCGCGTCGGCCTCGGCGGGGTTCGACGGCTTCATCTTCACGAACCACGCGGCGCCCGCGGGGTCTTCGTTCACTTTCGCCGGCTCGTCGACGATCGGCTGGTTGACGGCGACGATCTCGCCCGAAATCGGCGCGTAGACGTCTGAGGCCGCCTTCACCGATTCGACGACCGCCATGTCGTCGCCCTTCTTGAACGACTTCCCGACCGCGGGAAGTTCGACGAATACGACGTCGCCCAATTGTTCGGCTGCGTGCGGGCTTATGCCGATGACGGCGATCCCGCTTTCGATGCGAACCCATTCATGATCTTTGGTGTAACGGACGGTCATGCTGCTCTCCTAGCCGCGGTAATAGGTATGAGGAACGAATGGCATGTCGGCGACGGTCGCAGGCAGCGGCTTGCCGCGCACCATCAACTTGACGGGCGCGCCGGCCTTTGCATACGCGGCGTCGACATAGCCCATGGCGACGGGCGCATTGAGCGTCGGCCCGAAGCCGCCGGACGTCACGACGCCAATCTTTTGGCCGGCGGCGTCGACGATCTCCGCCCCCTCGCGCGCCGGCGCGCGACCCTCTGGGCGCAGGCCGACGCGCAGGCGTCTCGGCCCGTTCGTCAGCTCACGGAGGATGCGCGCCGCGCCGGGAAAGTCCGCCGCTTCCTTGCGGCGCTTGCCGAGAACAAAGGAGATATTTCCTTCGACCGGCGACGTCGACGGATCGAGATCGTGCCCGTAAAGGCACAGCCCCGCCTCAAGCCGCAATGAATCGCGCGCGCCGAGCCCGATCGGCGCGACGTCGGGATGGTCGAGCAGCGCGCGGGCGAAGCGTTCGGCGTCTTCCTTCGGCACGGAAATTTCAAAGCCGTCCTCGCCGGTATAGCCGCAGCGCGACAGCAGCACATGGGTTCCGCGCCATTCGAGCGGCCGCATCGACATGAACGCCTGCGTCGCCGCGCCCGGGAAATGGCTGTTGATGACAGCGGCGGCCTTTGGCCCCTGCAACGCGATCAGCGCGCGATCGTCGAGAATTTCAAGCTCGGCGCGGCCCGCGAGTTTCGATCCGATGAGCGCAAAGTCAGCGTCCTTGCATGCCGCGTTGACGACGAGAAACAGCATCCCGTCGCCGGACGCCATCGCAGGCCGCGTGATCATCAGATCGTCGAGGACGCCGCCGTCCCCGTTAAGCAGAACGCTGTAGCGCATCGCGCCGCGCTTCAGCTTCAGGATCTCGCCCGGCACGAGGCTCTCGATCGCGGCGGCGACGGCGGCGTGCGCCGCCTCGGTCCCGCGCGGCGTTTCCGTCGTCTTCAGGAATGCCTGGCCCATATGCGAAACGTCGAATAGGCCGGCCCGGCTCCGCGTCCACAGATGCTCCTTGAGGACGCCGTCCGGATATTGCACGGGCATGTCATAGCCCGCGAACGCCACCATCTTCGCGCCGAGCGAGAGGTGGAGCCCGTGAAGGGGCGTGCGCTTGAGAGGGGTGCCGGCGTCGGTCATCGCAATTCCCATGAGTTTCCGGCCGCCGATCGGCGGGCGAAACCCCGGCTGTCACGGGAACCTGAGAGATTTCCCCCCGCTTCGCGCGAAGGTTACTCCGTCGGTGTACGGAACATCTTGGCGCTCCGTCGCTTTCCAGCCTTTAGGCGCGCGTCGCGGTCCTTTTGCCTGAGAGTTTCCGGGGCGGTTGCTCCTTCGGCGCCCGGCGAGGCCTCTTTACGGAGGCGAAGCCGGATCTCTCCCGCGAGGCACGTAGCCGGGCGAGCCCGGCGGCCGCGACCATAGTTGCGGGCCCCGGCCAGTCAATGAGTCGTTTTGGCGATTCAGGGCTGGGGCGCGGGATTGACGCAGTCGGCGCAAACCCCCCGCGCCTCCAGCCGCGCGGTCTTCAACTGGAACGCCGCGCGGCGGATCACCGGGCGCAGCGCCGCCTCGACGCCCTCGATCTCGACTTCCGTCGCCGAGGCGCATGTCTCGCAGACAAGGAATACCTGCACGTCGTGCGGCCCTTCGTGCTTGCAGAGCACGAAGGAATTGAGGCCTTCGAGTTTGTGGATGAAGCCTTTTTCTTCAAGGCCCTCTAGCGCGCGATAGACCGTCATCGGCGCACGCACGCCGCGCGCCTTCAGCATGTCGAGAATTTCATAAGCCTTCAGCGGATCAACGCTCTCGTTGAGGACGTCCCAGACGAGACTCTCATTGCGGGTCAAACCCGCGGGATGCCGGCATTCCGATGCATCATGATCGTGGTGATCATGGCCGTGGAAATGGCCGTTCCCGGCTTTGCGCGAACTGGACATGTAAAACTCCCCGATAGCGGGAAAAATGTTATAGCAATGTTATATCAGCGCAAGCTCAAAAATCGAAGGGCCGGTCGCGGAACCACTTCGAGGCCAGCCATTTTTCCCCAGAGGCGACCGGAAGGCCGGCATGGCGCGAGGCGGGGTCCGCACGGCCGTCAGCGGTGACGTTTGAAAAGACGACGAGATCGCCTGGCTCGCCGCGGACCTTGAGGCCGGCGGCGGGAAACGCGGTCTCCCCGCCCGCATAGCCGTCATTTAGATAGAGCAGCGCTGTCTTGATGCGCTGGCCGTTGCGATCGAGGTCCGGGCCCGGCGGGATGATATCGAAATGCGGCCGGTACTCCTCGCCAGGCCGGTAGCGCATGACGCTCAGGAATTCCCCTTGCGTATCCTTAACCCCGGCGAGCGCGCTGATGCGCCGGTTGAGCGCGACGAGGGCGAGGTCGAGGTCGAGCGGTCCAAGGCTCGCCGTCGCGGATGTCCGCAACGGATCGCGAATCATGCCGCCCCCGCGCGGATCATAGACGAGCGCCGGGCCGAGCCGCGGCGCGGCGTGCTCCATCACATAGGCGCAAACCGCACGCGGAACGGCGTTGCGAAAGAGGACGAGGTCGGGCGAGTCGCAAATCCGCTCGGCGGGCGAAGGCGGCGGGTCGAGCGAGAGCCGCCCGTCCTCGACATCGTCCCTATGCTGAAGAAGGCGCAGCGCCCTGAGTTCGCGCCTTGCAGGGTCAAGGCCTTGCGCGGCGAGCCGGACGACCGCGCCGATCGCGGCGGCGTCGTCTTTTGGAAATCCGATCTCCATGGCGCGCAGCACGCTGGCGGCCCGCGCGGCCGAGGGCGATCCCTTCGCGGCGGCGTCGGCAAGCCGCGGCGCCGCGGCGATGCATCCCGCGCGCGTGTGCATTTCCCGCGTCGCCAGCGTGAACAGCGCGTCGGGCTCGCCGTTCTGGGCCGCGGCCCCCAGCCAACGGTCGGCTTCCTCGCGGCGCCCGGCGCGCGCGAAATAGCCGGCGAGCGCATATTGCGCCGCCGCCTCGCCGGCCTCAGCAAGTCTCGTCAGGTCCTCAAGCGTTATCGGCGTCGCCATGGCGCCATGTTTAGGCCGGCGCGCAGTAAAGGGAAATTGCGCGCCGCCCTACTTCCAGCCGGCTTCGTCAAAGACCTTGACGGCCTCCGTCTGATTTTCACCGAGCGCCGCCATCGTCAAATCATCCTCGCGGAAGGCGCCGAGCGCGGCGACCGGCCCGGCGGCGGGCGCGCCGGCGACGACAGGATATTCGTTATTTCCAAGCGCAAAGGCGCTCTGCACCGCATCGCGAAGAAGATAGGCGAGCAGCTTTTCCGCGCCTTCCGGATTCGGCGCGTGGCGGGCGACGCCGGCGCCGGAGACGTTCACATGCGCGCCCGTCGTTTCCTGGTTCGGGAAGATGACGCCGATTTTTTCGCCGATCGCATCCCTGGCCGCGTCGCCGGTCCCGACAAACCGCGCGACGTAATAGGAATTGACGAGGCCGATCCGGCAGAGGCCCGCCGCTGTCGCCTCGATCTGGGCGGTGTCGTTGCCTTCCGGCTGCCTTGCGAAGTTTGCGACGACGCCCTTCGCCCAGGCGAGCGCAGCCTCGCGACCCTGCCGGGCGATAATCGCAGCGAGCAGCGACTGGTTATAGACGTTGGTCGAGGAGCGCACGCAAATCGCTCCGCGCAAGGACGGATCGGCGAGATCCTCATAAGTGTCGAGGCCTTCCGGCGCGCCCGCCGCCTTATTGTAGATGATGACGCGCGCGCGCTTTGACAGGCCGACCCACTGGCCTTCAGGGTCGCGGAACTGCGCCGGCGTTCGCGCGAGAACGCCCTCATCAGCGATCTGGCGCAGCACGCCGCGCGACTTGGCGCGCCAGAGCATGCCGGCGTCTGCGGTGATGAAAAGATCCGCGGGGCTTGCCGCGCCCTCAAGCGCCAGTCGCTCGATCAGCGCATCGCCCGCCGCTTCAATGACATTGACCTTGATCCCCGATTCCGCGGTGAACGCATCGAAGATCGCCAGATCGGAATCATAATGGCGCCCCGAGTAGATGTTGACCTCTCCGGGGCCTTGCGCAGGCGGCGCGCCCGCAGGCGATTTAGGCCCGCAGGCGGCGGCGAGGAGCAGGACGGCGATCAGGACGAAACGGCGCATGAGGCGACTTTCTTTTGTGCTTGATCGCCGCCATACTGCGACTAAGTCGCAATTTCAATCGTCCGGGCCAGGCGAATCGAAGAACCGGACGCGATCCGGATCGAAACGGACGGCGGCGCGGGCCCCGGGCGTCAGCGGTCGGGGACTCTGGGCGCGAAGGAAAAGGCCAGGATGTTCAAGGGGTTCAAGCACCAATTGCCAGTCCGGCGCGGCGAAGCGGCAATCGGCGACGCGCAAGGGCCCGGCCTCCGCCGCTTCCGCCGCGGCGCCGCCCGGCAGGATGACCGCGAGCCCCGAGGCCGCGGCCGTCTCCCCGTCAATCGCGCCGAACGGCGTCAGCGCGCCCTTCTCGCCGGCCGTGAAGGGAGCGCGCTGAGCCCCGGCGAACAGCAGCGCGCCGGCCGGCGTCTTCGCATCCCGCCACAGACCTTCCGGACTCTGGTCTTCAATGATCCGTCCACGGCGCATGATCGCAATCCGGTCGCCAAGGTCGACCGCTTCTTCCGCATCATGGGTCACGACGATCGCCGGCCTTCCGCGTTCCTTCAGCATACGGCGCAAATCAGCGCGCAGGCGCCGGCGCAGGCTGGCGTCGATGCTGGCGAAGGGCTCGTCGAGGAGAAGCGCCTTCGGATCGCGGGCGAATGCGCGGGCGAGCGCGACGCGCTGCTGCTGCCCGCCGGACAGTTCCTGCGGGCGCCGCTGCTCCAGCCCGCCGAGGCCGACAGCGGCGAGTTCGGCCGCGACCCGCTCGCGGCGGGCCCGCGCGCTGAGATGATCAAGGCCGAAGGCGACGTTCTCGGCCGCCGTCATGTGTTGGAAGAGGACGAAATCCTGAAAGACGAGGCCGATGCCCCGCTTTTCCGGCGGAACGTGAACCGTCGGCGAGGAAAGCACCGCGCCGCCGAAATCGACGGTTCCCTGACGGCTGCGTTCGAGGCCGGCCGCGATGCGCAGCACCGTCGACTTGCCGCAGCCCGAGGGTCCGTAAAGGCAGACGATCTCTCCGGCCGCGACCG
>CAZGXT010000062.1:0-633 GCA_964529675.1 uncultured Caulobacterales bacterium | reverse complement strand
TCACGCCGTCGAGAACCGACTCTCGACCGTAGCCGAAGCTGATGTCGTGCAGGCGGAGCGTCATGGCGGCTCCGTCTCGCATCATTGCACGGCGAATGATAGGGCTCAGCGCATGCAGGGGCTGGCGGATTTTCCGAACCGGTGCGGGCATCGGCTTGCAAGGCCCGCTTATGCGCGGCGGGAGGGCGCGTCCCGCCATGCCGACTAGAAACTCAGCACACAGAACCGCAGCGCCGCTCCTAACCATCGCCGCGCTTGCAGTCGCCGCAGTCTTGTCGGCGCCGCTCCTCGCCGTCCTGGCGAGCCTTGCCGAGCCGTTCGGCGAGACGATCGCTCATGTCGCGGCGACCACAGGGCGCGGGTACGCCGCCGGCACGCTCGGCCTGATGGCGGCGACGGGCGTGTTGGCGAGCGTTGTCGGCGTCGCCGCCGCGCTCTGCGTCAGCCTCACCGACTTTCCCGGCCGGCGGGTCTTGTCGCTCGCCCTCGCCGCCCCGCTCGCCGTGCCGGCTTACATCGCGGCTTACGCCTATGGCGATTTCTTCGGACCGTTCGGCGCCGGCGCCGTCGGGCCGCCAATCGACATCAAGAGTTTCTGGGGCGCCGTCCTTGTCCTGACGATGACGCTTTATC